>JALFGC010000040.1 GCA_022777485.1 Bacteroidales bacterium | reverse complement strand
ACTATGTTGTTGGTCTGTACCAAAGTGTCTTTGCGTACCAGCAACATGGTATCCTTGGCTGCTTTGAGCAATCCTTTTTCGACAATCTCTCTTGCTACTTCCTCAGCGCTGACGCTCTCTTCGGCGGGCAGTCCTTCTGCTCTGCGTGCGAGTTGTGTCTGCTGTGCACCGGATGTAACATTGCGCTCGTGCGACCGTTTATGCGCATTGATTTTATAGCGCAGAGAGAGTGTAACATCGATGATACCGTCGTTGTTCACGCTGGCGCCTCCAAAGCGTCCGTCTATATCGTCGCGCGTGAAGTAGTTGTACATTCCTCTCACGCCAAGTCCGATAGAGCGCCCGAGATTGAATTCCAAATTCACACCCACATTAACATAGGGGCACAACTTATAGATATCCTTTCCGTTGTTGTCGGTCGTGGCGAGCGGCTCCTTAGAGAGCGTAGTGCTTCGTTCGGGGAAGTACACGCTGTTGTGATACCACGCCGCGCCGCCTCCTGCGATAAGTTGGAGATTGAACACGCGCTGTTTTGCCCGCGGTGCGAAACAACTAACCATGTCAATGGGGAGATAGAGACCAACCTTATGCATCATGCCTTTCAGCAACGGGTCTGCGGAGATGCCCTCCTTGCCGGTAACCCGATACATATCAAACACATAGTTGAGTCCTAATCCCACATACGGCGTGAAGGTATATTCAATGCCAAATCCCACCGTAGGATAGCCGATAGGGTGCTTCATCTCGGAACTGAAATCTCCGTCGAAAGCGTTGAAACCCGCGTCTAATATCAAAGACCAATGGGAGAACTGAGGGATAGCATTCACATTCTCCTCTGCATTCCAAGGGTGTACACCTTTTTCGGTCTCCTCCGCCAAAGAGACAGTATCCGCCTCTTGCGCGTACATAAAAGTACCCACGAGAGATAGAGCCGCAATGGCGAATATCTTTGTAATCTGTGTCCGCATATTAGACTTGGCGAAAAGGTGTTACTTAGAAAAATCGTGCAAAGGTAACACTTTTTTTTTATACTTGCAAATTTTTTGTGCAAAAAAATGAAATAAATGTTATTTTTTAATTGGTTTTGGGGTAGAAAGTGTATTGAAGGGTCTTGCCGGCAGGGCGGTCTCGGGTTGGTGGAGCCTTGGTGCAAAGGCAGCGTGGAGTTGGCTTATACCTGCGTAATCGTCGCTTCTTTTTTTCGTCTTTTTGCCGTCCTTTTGCCGTCTTTTTACCGTGTTTGTATCGAGATGGTCTGAATATGGTCTCGGGGAGGATGAACGAGAAGGGCGTTTGGAGGGCGTTGGGAGAGGATTCGGGCAGGTGGGTTGAGGCTGTGTCGAGTGTTCGGACGAACGGGCGGCGGGTGCGGGATAGGGGAAAATTTATGTTTTTTTGTCAAAGGGCTTGCGTAGGTGGATTTTTTTTTGTAACTTTGCGGCGGATTTGAAACAAATTATTTAACCTTTATATATTATGGACATACTTGCACAGATGCTGGAGCGCGCACAGCAAAACCAAAAGCGCATTGTGTTGCCGGAGGGTGATGAACCTCGTACTTTGGAGGCAGCGAACATTATTTTGCGTGATAAGATTGCCAAACTGATTTTGATTGGCGACCCTGCGGTTATTCGTCAGATGGCAGCGGAGAAGGGTTATGAGCACATTGAGGAGGCGACGCTGTTTGACCCGCAGCACGACCCGAAGATGGCTGAGTATGCGCACCTGCTGTATGAGTTGCGCAAGTCGAAAGGTATGACCGAGGAAGAGGCAGCGAAGAAGGCGCAAGATCCGCTGTACTTGGGCTGTCTGATGATAAAGAACGGCGACGCAGATGGTGAGTTGGCAGGTGCACGCGGCACGACGGCAGACACTATTCGTCCTGCATTCCAGATACTGAAGACCAAGCCGGGCGTGTCGATTGTGTCGGGTGCGTTCTTGATGTTCACGCCTGCTAAGCAGTTGGGCGAGGGCGGTTTCCTTGTGTTTGCGGACTGTGCGGTAAACCCGAATCCGGATGCACAACAGTTGGCACAGATTGCTATCTCGACGGCAGAGACGGCTCGTGCGCTGGGCGGCTTTGAGCCGAAAGTGGCGATGCTGTCGTTCTCGACGAAGGGCTCGGCAAAGCATGAGCTGGTAGATAAGGTAGTGGAGGCAACGCGTATTGCGAAGGAGTTGGCTCCCGAGTTGGATATTGATGGCGAGTTGCAGGCAGATGCTGCACTGATAGAGAAAGTGGCAGCAACGAAGGCTCCGGGCTCGCCCGTGGCAGGCAAGGCGAATGTGCTGGTGTTCCCCGATTTGCAGGCAGGCAATATCGGTTACAAGTTGGTAGAGCGCTTCTCGGGTGCAGACGCGGTAGGTCCTATCTTGCAAGGTATTGCGGCTCCGGTGAACGATTTGAGCCGCGGCTGCAAAGTGCAGGATATTGTGCAAATGGTGATAATCACGGCTAATCAGGCGATAGGTTAGGACAAAGGACCGCTCGCTTGGCTCGCTAAAGGATGAAGGATAAAAGACTTATTACCTTTGACTGTATCAAGTTGCGGCTCCTGATTTGTCGGTATAACATTTTCGACCGCATCTTCTTGAGTGGCAATCGGTTTATCGTTCATCCAAATTATATTTAATCCTTAAATAATTAAAAGACATGAAAGTATTGGTATTGAACTGCGGAAGTAGCAGTATAAAGTATAAATTGTTCGAGATGGCTGACCATAGCGTGTTGGCACAGGGCGGCGTGGAGAAAATCGGTTTGCCCGATTCGTTCCTGCAAGTGAAGTTGCCCAACGGCGAGAAGGTAGTTATCGAGAAAGAGATGCCGGAGCACACGGTGGGTATTCAGTTGATTCTGGACACACTGGTGGACGAGAAGATTGGCTGCATCAAAGACCTGAAAGAGATAGAGGCTGTGGGGCACCGCGTGGTGCACGGCGGCGAGAAGTTCAACCAGTCGGTGGTTATCACGCCGGAGGTGAAGGAGATGATTGTGAAGTGCGCCGAGTTGGCTCCGCTGCACAACCCCGCTAACCTGAAAGGTATTGATGCGATAGAGAAGACACTGCCGGGCGTGCCGCAGGTGGCTGTGTTCGATACGGCTTTCCATCAGACGATGCCCGACTATGCGTACATGTATGCGCTGCCTTATGAGTTGTACGAGAAGTATGCTATTCGTCGCTACGGCTTCCACGGGACGAGCCATAGATATGTGAGCGCGCGCGTGTGTGAGTTCTTGGGCGTGAATGCGGCAGAGAAGAAAGTGGTAACGGCGCATATTGGCAACGGTGGTTCGTGCGCTGCTGTGCTAAATGGCAAGTCGGTGGATACCTCGATGGGTCTAACGCCTGTGGAGGGACTGGTGATGGGTACTCGTGCGGGCGACCTCGACCTCGGTGCGGCTACTTATATCATGGATAAAGAGGGCTTGACGACGGCAGAGTTCAACAACCTTGTGAACAAGAAATCGGGCTTGTTGGGCGTGAGCGGTGTGTCGAGCGATGCACGCGATATTGACGCGGCTATCAAGGCGGGTAACCATCGTGCAAACCTCGCACGCGAGATGTTCATCTACCGCGTGAAGAAGTATGTGGGTGCTTATGCGGCGGCTATGAATGGCGTTGATATTCTTGTGTTTACGGGCGGTATTGGCGAGAACGATGCCTTTATCCGTGCGGAGATAGTGAAGGGGCTTTCGTTCCTCGGCGTTACGCTGGATGAGGAGGCGAATAACTGCCGCGGCGTGGAGCGTGTGATTTCGACACCGGACAGCAGACTGACTGTTTGCGTGATTCCGACCGATGAGGAATTGATGATTGCTTCGGATACCGAGGCGTTGGTATAATTTGCAAGGCGATTAGGGAGGTCTTTTTGCCTCCCTAATTGCTGTTTGGCATGCTTTTTGAGAGGCTTGTTGTAGAGAACTTAAACCCATAACTAAAACCTTAGATTAGTAGTGAAAACGATTATTTATCAGTTGTTGCCGCGATTGTTCGGCAATATGAATGAGACGCGACGGCATAACGGGTCGCGCGAAGTGAACGGTTGCGGCAAGTTTGCCGATATCAATACAAAAGCGCTGAAGTCGATATACGATTTAGGGGCTACGCATGTGTGGTACACGGGTGTGATACGGCATGCTACGGCGGAGCGCAACACACCCTCGATAGTGAAAGGCTTGGCAGGCAGCCCCTATGCGATAACGGACTATTATGATGTTGACCCCGACCTTGCCAAGGATGAGAACAAGCGCATGGCGGAGTTTGAGGCACTGGTGGGGCGGACGCATAAGGCGGGGCTGAAGGTGGTGATAGACTTTGTGCCGAACCATGTGGCGCGCGAGTATAAGTCGCTATGCAAGCCTGCGGGTGTGCGCGACTTGGGCGAAGATGATAATCCGGATTGGGCATTCTCGCCGCTCAACAACTTCTATTATATCTCCGGCGAGCGTTTTGCGCCTCAGGGTTTTGAGGCGACAGGCTATGAGGAGTTTCCCGCGAAAGCGACGGGAAACGACTGCTTCTCAGCACACCCCACGCGCAACGACTGGTACGAGACGGTGAAACTGAACTACGGCGTGTTCTATCAAGGCGGCGGCGAGAAGCAGTTTTCTCCAATTCCGAACACTTGGGTGAAGATGCGCGATATTCTGCTCTTCTGGGCAGGGAAGAAAGTGGATGCCTTCCGTGTGGACATGGCGGAGATGGTGCCTGTGGAGTTCTTCACATGGGCGATAGGGCAGGTGAAGGAGCAGTATCCCGAGGTGCAGTTCATTGGCGAGTGCTACAACCCCGGGCTGTATCGTGCGTATATGAACGCGGGCTTCGATTACCTGTATGACAAGGTGGGGATGTATGATTATTTGCGCGGGGTAACGAGTAAGAATTGGGCTGTGGAAGGTATCACGCAGCAGTGGTTTGCCGCCGGCGATATGCTGGATAGGATGTTGTACTTCCTTGAGAATCATGATGAACAGCGTATCGCGAGCGGTTTCTTCTGCGGTCGCGGTGCGTGTGCCGAGCCGGCGATGATAGTGGCGGCTACGCTCTATAAGAATCCTGTGTTGATTTACTCGGGGCAGGAGTTGGGTGAGAAAGGTATGGATATGGAGGGCTTCTCCGGCGTGGACGGCAGGACGACGATATTCGACTACTGGGGCGTGAAGTCGCAGCAGGCGTGGGCGAACAAAGGAAAGTTCGACGGCGCGGGCTTGAGCGAAGAGCAGAAAGAGGTACGGGAGTTTTACCGCCGACTGCTGACCTTGGCGCGTGATAATCAGGCGTTGGCAAATGGGCAGATGTATGATATAGAGTATGCACAGGGCGAAGGCTTCAACAAGCATGAGCAGTATGCCTATCTCCGCAAGTCGGAGAACGAGACGCTGCTGATGGTACTGAACTTCGATGACAGGCAGGTGGATGTGCAGGTGCGTATCCCTGCGGATGCCTTTGTTTATTTAGGGCAAGAGGAGATGTGCCGCTGCACGATGACCGACCTGCTGACCGATACGGTGTACGAAGGTATGCCGTTTAACACGGCGGAGCCCGTGCGGCTGACCTTGTCCGCTTGGAAAGGCGTAGTGCTGAAGGTAAGTAAGAATTAAGAATTAAGAGGGGGACGGCGTTGATACCGTCCCTCCTTGAATGGAATGATGTGAATTATGCAGCGTGTGCGAGACATATGGCAGTTGGTGCGAGGCGGTAACTTGGTGTTTATCGCTATATTGCTGTGGGCAATGGAGAAATGGGTGGCGGTGCCGGTGCTGTGGCAATGGCGCTTTGAGGAGCAGTTGCCGTGGTGGCTGTTGCTGCTGCTGATACTGGCGACGGTGCTGGTGGCTGCCGGCGGGTATGTGGTGAACGACTATTTCGATGTGAAGATAGACCGTATCAATCGCCCCGATAAACTGATAGTTACGCAGTCGGTGAGCAAGGATACCGCGATGTGGCTGAGCACGGGGTTGAGTGCTGCGGGGGTGTTGTGCGGGCTGGCGGCAGCATGGGTGTGCAGGAGTTGGTCGTTGGCCACGATATTCGTGCTGGTGCCCGGGTTGCTGTGGTTCTACTCGTCGAGTTACAAGCGGCTGTTTCTGATTGGTAATCTGGTGGTTGCGCTAACGACTGCGTTGACTCCATTGCTCGTGGCATTGGCAAATGTGAGTCTGATGCAGGTAAGGTACGCCAACTTGATGCAGTTTACCAATGTGCCGCATGACCTGTATGCATGGATGTGCGGGTTTGCGCTGTTCGCTTTCCTTTGTACGCTTATTCGCGAGATTATCAAGGACTTGCAGGACCAGATGGGGGACAGGGAACTGGAGTGCCACACGCTGCCGATACGATTTGGGGAGGTATGGACAAAGGTGGTGGTTACCGTCCTTCTGCTGTTGACGATAGGGATGATAGGGTATGTATGGTATGCATGGTTGCCTTTCCCACGGGAGTGGGGGACGCTTTCTACACGGTATATCGTGTTTGGTCTGCTGACGCCGATGGTGTGCGAGTTTGTATTGCTATGGGGAGCCAAGATATCTTCGGACTATCGCACGGCGCAGTTGCTGATGAAGTTCGTGATGTTCATGGGGGTGTTGTATAGTTTTGTTGTTGCACGGGGGCTATGAAGATTTTGTTAGGTAGTCAGTCGCCTCGGCGGCGGGAGCTGTTGGCGGGGCTGGATGTGGATTTTCGGGTGGTGGCTATTGATGCCGATGAGCATTATCCTGAGGGGTTGCAGGGTGGCGAGATTCCTTACTTTATATCGCGCGCAAAAGCGGAAGCGTATGGTGAGCCGTTAGCGGAGGATGAAGTCCTGCTGACAGCAGATACTATTGTGTGGGTGCCCGGTGAGGGGGGCAGGGGCGGTGTGATGCTTGGGAAGCCGAAAGACGAGGAGGAGGCGCGGAGGATGCTGCGGATGCTGAGCGGGCGCATGCACGCGGTTTATACAGGGGTAACGCTGCGGACGCGCGAAGGTATGCAGACGATAACAGATAAGACAGAGGTGTGGTTTCGGGCGCTGACAGAAGAGGAGATAGCCTACTATGTGGCGAAATACCAACCGCTGGATAAGGCAGGGGCATACGGGGTGCAAGAGTGGATTGGCTATGTGGGGGTAACGAAAATTGTAGGGTCGTATTTCAATGTGATGGGCTTGCCCGTGGAGCGAGTGTGGGAGGAGATAAGGAGGGAAAAGGGGTAAAGAAGTGTTCGATGTATTGGGTAATGCAGTAGTACGATAAACGTACGGAGTAGTGCGCTAAACTACTGAAAGTAAATAAAAAGAGCAGCGTTTGAACAAAGAGGTTCAGACGCTGTTTTTTGTGATAAGCGCGCTTGCGTTAAAAAACATGTATTGTAATGAGAGGAGTTGTGATAAAAACGAATAATTATGCTTTTTTGGTAATGAATAATTTGGTTATATGAAAAAAAAGTAGTAACTTTGCAACGGATTGGGGATAGTCCCTCTGCATTTCTCTTATGTGGGAGAGATGGTGGGCAGGCGGGGATACCTGCGCACGCGCAAAGGAGAAATAGCAAAATGTTATGGCATGATTTTTGTTTGGTAACAGATTGTTATTTGTTAAGGTCTGCTTATGGTCCGCTTAAGGTCTGCTTAAAGTTTCGAAGAAAAAGGCGGAAAAAGAGGATAATAAAATGGTAGCAAAAGATGAAAAATAGTAACAATATGAATATGAGAAAAGGATTACTTAGTGTATTGGCTTTGTGCCTGAGTTTAGCAGTAATGGGTCAAGCTCAGTTGGACTTGCAGAGTCGCGCGGCTTTGCGTGAGATGCGGGCAGTGGAGAGTGGTCAACGCCGCCTCCCCGGTAAGGTTGCCGTGGTGCAGCCGACGGCGGAGAATACGGCTGCGAGCGCGTGCCGGATGGTAGGTGCGATGGTGCGTGTGAAAGAGGGCACTACGCGTGAGCAGTTGGAGGTAGAGGGCTTGCTGGTGCAGGCTATGCGCGGGAACATTGCGTTGGTGTCTATGCCGTTGGATGAGGTGGAGACGATAGCGGCGCAGTCGCGTGTGATACGACAGATGCAGTTGCCTCGTGCGATGAAGCCGATGAATGATATTGCTCGCGCCGTAACCGGTGTGGACGCTATCCACGCGGGGACAGGTCTGCCGCAGGCATACACGGGCAAGGGCGTGGTAACGGGTATTGTGGATGCCGGCTTGGACCCTAATCATGTGATGTTCAAGCGCGCAGACGGCACCTCGCGTGTGCAGTACCTGGCGCATATTACGGCAGACCCAAACAATCCAAACGCCGCGAAGATGTTGGGATATAACATCTCTAACATGGATGAGTTCACTACGGACGACCCGACGACCTTCCATGGTACGCACACCCTGGGCACGATGGCGGGCGGCTATACCGGCTCTTCCACCGTGGCAGAGGCAACCGCCAGCGGCGTGGTGCTGAATACGAAAGCCAATCCATATTACGGCATGGCGACGGAGAGCGATATCATTGCCAGTTGCGGTACGCTGCAGGACTACTACATCGCCCTCGGTATGGAGGTGGTGTTGGAGTATGCGTATGCTATGAAGATGCCGAAGGTGATTAACTTGTCGCTGGGCGGTACTACGGGACCGCACGATGGTACGAGCATGATTAGCGAGTATATGGCAGCCGCGGAGGCGCAAGACTCGGTGATTATCTGTGTGGCAGCGGGCAACGAAGGCGACCTGCCGCTGGTGGTGAGCAGCACGCTGACGGAGAGCCAAGCGGAGGTGAAGTCGTTTATTCAGCCGATGTATCCCGAGTATGATATTTATAAGGAAGACGGGAGTACATATACCTATACGAACTTGCGCTACGGGCAGGTGTATGTGTATAGCAACGACAGCACTCCGTTTGTTATCAAGGCAGTGATATACAACAAAGACCGCGGTACGATTACTTTTGAGGCTCCGTATGCCCCTGGCAGCAATAACAATGAGCCGATTTACTACGCATCGCCGGACTATGCAAGTAAAGGAGATTTGACGCATACTAACTTCACGAATGCTTTCAAGGGCTATATAGGTGTGGGCGGCTTGGTAGATGAGTACTCGGGACGCTACTATGCAATAGTGGATTATTTCGTAGAGGACAACACGGCGAAGAACAACGGTAAGTATATCTTAGGCTTTGTAGTGGAAGGCAAGGCAGGTCAGCGTATCGACTGCTACTGCGACGGTTCGTTCACGACGCTGAGCGACTATACGCAGGAAGGTTGGCAGAATGGCTCGAGCGACGGCACGATAAGCGATATGGCATGCGGAGACGGTATCTTGGTGGTGGGTTCGTACAACTCGCGCGACAATTTTGCGTCGCTGGACGGAAAGGTGTACGGCTACCAAGGCGAGTTGTCGCCAGGGAAAGTGAGCAGTTTCACCTCCTATGGCACGACCATCCATGGCAAGAAACTGCCGGAGGTATGCGCCCCCGGAGCGACGATTATCTCGGCGTTGAGCAAGCCTTATGCGGATTACACGGGCATAGGAGCCTATCCCGCTAACTTGCAGGCATCGTCGAAAGCGGGTTCGGATACCTACTACTGGATGCAGTGCTTGGGTACCTCGATGGCGTGCCCTGTGGTAGCCGGCGGTATCGCCCTGTGGCTGGAGGCAGATCCCATGCTGACGCTGGCGGATGTGAAGGATATCATCAGCAAGACGGCAGTGCGCGATGCAGATGTGAACGATGACCCGCGATGGGGTTATGGTAAGTTCGACGCGCTGGCGGGCTTGAAAGAGGTGCTGCGCCGCAAAGGTATGGGCATTGGCAGCACGGTAGCGGGCAACAGCCAACTGTTGCTGACGAGCGATGACTTGCGGCACTTCAACATCTTCTTGGGCGGTGCACGCGCAATGGAGGTGGCGGTATATGATATTGCAGGCAAGGAGGTAACGCGCTTTGCGGTGCAAGGCGACGAGGCGAATATAGACGCTACGGGGTGGTCAGCAGGCACCTACGTGGTGCGCGTGAACGGGATGTATAGCGGGAAGATGGTGGTGAGATAAGCCCACCTCCGACTCCCCCTAAGAGTGATAATTAGAATAATCAGAAAACATAGTGAATATGAAAACAAACAAATTTTACTCTATGCTTCGGGTGATGGCGCTGGCGGTGTGCCTCGGAGCAACAAGCATGCTCTTCGCACGTACTACGGCAGATGAGGAGCCAATCATTACGCTGAAAACCAGTATCTACGAACAAGCGGGATCTAATAACCAGATTTCGCTGGTGATAGGCGCTGTGGAGGATATGTACCTTGATGTGGACTGCGGTTTTGGCAAGGTGGAGTATGAACTGAAGGCTAACCCGGAAGACAACACGCTGGGGACGCTCATCTACTGTACGGTGGACAAGAATGCGACGGTTCGTATCTATGGCAACAAGCCGGAAGCGATTAGTTATATCAATGCGGAAGGCTGCTATCTGACCTCTGCGGACTTTACCCGACTGACCAACTTGGATATCCTGAACTTGAACCATAACGAGTTGACGGATATTGATTTGAGCAAGAACACCAAGATTCGTGCTCTGTATGTGTCGGACAACCCCTTCACGGAGGCTACGCCGCTGGTGATAGGTGAGAAACCGCTTTTGCAGTTGCTCGAGATTCCGATGGTGGGCTATCTGGACCCGAACTTCGACATGACTAAGTACCCGGAGTTGCGCTCGTTCGACGCTTACTACACCCGCACGCTGTCGAAGATTGACCCGACGAAGTGTCCGAACCTGATGCAACTGACGCTCGAGATGACCGATGTGGCGAGCGTGGACGTAACCAAGAACCCCCGCCTGCGTATCTTGAACGTGAGCGAGACCAAGGTTACGGAGTTGGACTTGAGCCAGAACAAGGAGTTGCTGGAGTTGTACTGCACCCACGTGTCGGGCTTCGTGAACAAGGGAGCATATAAGTTCAAGACATTGGATGTATCGAACAGCCGCTGGCTGTATCGCTTGAACTGCGCGGGCAATGCGCTGACGACCCTGAACTTCTACCATCCTACGCCCACCGACTCGGCAGGCTTGGTGTCGCTGGACGCAAGCGATAACTACCTGACGCACATGGACTTGTCGAATCAGAACTATCTGAACTACGTGCATATCCAGAACAACTGCATGGACTTTGTTACCCTGCCGCTGGATTCTCAGGTATGGCAAGACTACCAGTATTCGCAGCGCGACTTGCCGATGGAGCCCGTTTATAAAGAAGGCGATACGATAGATTTCAGCGCACGTGTTCTACGCAAAGGCTTTTTGACCGATGCCATCATGTATGCTATCCCGATGAACACGACCGACTCCTTCGTCATGCTCGATGATTCGTACTTCGACTTCGACATTGAGACGGGTGTGGTTACCTTGAAAAAGGCATACCCCGACAGCGTGGTGATAGAGTTCAGCAACACGGGATTCCCCATGTCCGACCTCTTCACCGAGCCGTTTATGATTAAGACTGAGGCGGACTACGGACAGCCGACCAAGGTGATGTGGTTCACCACCTACGAGAGTCCCGTATCCTTCTCCGTCGGCTTGCACGGCGCCAGCGAAGATAACCCCATCACTTTCTGGGTGGACTTGGGTACGCAGGAGTTGAAACCGTTTGTGGCGAAGTCGGAGACCACGCCCGTGAAAGCCAACGTGAGCGGGGCGAAGGGCTACGGTCCCGTTGCGGTGTATGTACCCGACGGAACCAATATCTCCGCACTGAGCATCAAGAACCTCTACGTCTCCTCTATTGACCTCAGCCAATTGAATACCCTGCGAGAACTGACCCTGACAAACACCCAGTTGTATTCGATTGACCTGACTTACAACCGTATGCTTGAGGTGCTGGATTTGAGCCACAACAACCTAACCACTTTGAATTTGGCTGGAGAGACTGATTATTTTAATAAGAACATGCTCCATACCATCAATATCAGTTACAACTCCATAGACAACACGGGCTACAATGCAGACAACTTCAAGTTGAGTCCGCTCTTGGCGATGCTCCACTTCAACGCTGCCCACAACCAACTGGGCGATATCGACTTCTCCGACGCCGACAACCTGCTGACGCTGGATGTGTCGGATAACAATATGGAACGTATTGATTTCCAACATTGTACGGCGCTCGATACCGTGAGGGCTTCCAACAACCTGTTGTCGGAAATCATCCTCCCCGAGGAAGACAACATCCGCTATATGGATATCTCCTCCAACCAATTCACCTTGGCGAACCTGCCCCGCCACAATGCCAAACTGACCGAGGCGGGCTACCTGTATGCGCCGCAGGCGAATATCCAGATTGCCACGATGGGTCCCTGCACCGACCTCGGTGAGCAGGTGCTTATCCTCAACGGCGACACCACGGTCTTCACTTGGCTCAAAGAGGATGGCACCGCCTTGGTCGAGGGTACTGACTACACCCTCAAAAACGGCTTCACACGCTTCCTCAACGAGAACTTGGGCAAGGTGTATTGTGAGATTTCGCACCCCGCTTACCCCGCTTTTACGGGCGATAAGGTGCTGAAAACCACAAAGATGCATGTGGCAGGCATGCCTACCAACAAAATTGCTTCCTTCGTTACGGCGAAGGACAGCGACGTCGTCTCTCTCTCGTTAGCGGCTGCCAAAGAGGGCACTTCGCTCTACTTCGATTGGGAGGGCAACGACAATGTTGTGCAATACCTCCTGGGCACCACCTACCGCCTCTTCACCGCTTCTACACACAAGGACGTCACGGTGAATGTCTATACCTATGCGCCGACGGATACCATCACGGTGTTCAGTATGTCCGGAGCAACACTCTCGTCCTTCGACGGCTCGAAGTTGCTGGCAAGCACCCTTACCCTTCAGCGTGCGGGGCTTGCAAACATCATCATGCCTGAGAACAAGAGCCTGATGCGAGAGTTGAACTTGTCGGGCAACGCACTCACAGCGTTTGACCCGAGCCTGTACCCCAACCTCTACTCGCTCGCACTGACAGAGAACCAACTCACCACGCTCGACCTGACCAACAATGAGCGTATCGGATTGGTCGGCGCGGCAAGCAACAAGATTGCTTCCGTGAAACTGAAGAACCCCAATCTCTGGTATCTGGACTTGAGCGGAAACGAGTTGACGGCTATTCAGGTCGATACGACTACCGTGCCCAATTTGCAGCAGTTAGGGCTCAACAACAACCAACTCCATACGCTTGATGTGGCTTCGCTGGAAGCACTCCAAGCACTGGCTATCGTGGGTAACCGATTCGATTTCAGTACATTGCCACCCGTACTGCCGCAGTACATGGTGTATAACTACAGCGGACAAGCCATGCTGGAAGTAGAGTTGCAAGACGAGAAGATTATCGACCTGAGCACGCAGGCAATGGTCGGAGACAGCGTAACGACCTTCACATGGTACTTGGGAGAACCTGTATATAACTACGATACCTTTGAGTGGGAAGGCGAAGTGCTGATTCCGGGCAAGGAATACACCTTGGAGAACGGTGTAACTACCTTCTTGAAGTCCTTCGACGGTGTTATCTGCTTGCTCACCAATCCCGCTTTCCCCAATGTGTACCTCTACACCAACTACTTCGATGTGCGCAACTCCACGGAGGATATTGACCGAGTGGAAGGCACAAACGAAGGCAGCAAGGTACGCAAGTTCATGCAGAATGGTGTACTGCTCATTGAACGAAGCGGAAAGACCTACACCGTATTGGGTGAGACCATTCGATAACCTCCTTTCCCCTCCCTTCGGGGAGGGACAGGGTTGGCCCTTTTTTCGCGGGTCTATCGCGGGTCTATCGCGGGTCGCCCGCAGGTCGATGTGAATTTGGCACATTATTTGTAGCAAAACAAGTAGCGAATAGTCTTACTTCGCTACTTGTTTTCTTTTTGTTTCACCTTAACCTTCCTACAACTATGAAAAAGTTCTTCCTTTTGTGTTTGACCAGTGCTATGGTCTTGTGTGTGCAACCTTCGGAGGCTTGCACGGGTATCTCTTTGCGTTCGGAGGACGGTTCTCCCGTCATTGCTCGCACCATCGAGTGGGCGGGAAGCGACCTCAACAGCCGTTATGTGGTCGTCCCGAGGGGTTACCGCCAGCGTTCCTACACCCCGAGCGGGCAGAAAGATGGCATGCGATTCGCGGCAAAGTACGGATATGTCGGATTGGCGGTCGAGCGCGATGAGTTCGTCGTGGACGGAATGAACGAGGCGGGGCTCGCAGCCGGATTGTTCTATTTCCCCCAATACGGCGAGTATGCCCCCTTCGACAGCACGCTCGTGGACGAGAGTATCAGCGACATGCAGGTCGTGTCGTGGCTGCTCAGCCGCTGCGCCTCCGTCGATGAGGCAGTCAGCGCACTACAGCGCGTGCAGATTATCGCTACTGACCCGCGGGGCTCCACCGTGCATTGGCGCATTGCCGACCGCACAGGCAAACAGGTCGTGGTAGAGGTCATCGCGCAACAAATCCGCTTCTACGAGAACACCCTCGGAGTGCTCACCAACTCCCCTGCCTTCGATTGGCACCTGACGAACCTCAACAACTACATCAACCTCCGTGCAGGTGCCATACCGCGGGCGCAGGTCGGTGAGTTGTCGCTCCAAGCCTTCGGCGGCGGAGGAGGATTGCACGGGCTACCGGGAGACATGACCCCGCCTTCACGCTTCGTTCGAGCAGCATTCTTCCAATCCACTGCCCCCACGCTACCCACGGCTACTGAGACCGTAATGCAGGCGTTCCATATCCTCAACAACTTCGACATCCCCGTCGGCATTCAGTTTGCCGAGGGCGAGACCATCCCCAACATCCCCAGTGCCACCCAATGGACAATAGCCACCGACCTCAAGGGCGGAAGGCTCTATTTCCGCACGATGTACAACAGCCGAATCCGCTGTCTCGACCTCGAACGAATTGACTTCCGCAAGGTGAACTTCCGCTCCGCACCCCTCGACAACTCCCGCACCGAGCAAATAGAAATGGTCTGGTAGAGGATAAAAGATAAAGGATAAAAGATAAAAGATAAAAGACTGATTAGCCCCCTATGGAGGTGCGGTCTCCAGGCCGCACACCGATAGTCGAAACTAATCAGTCTTTTATCCTTTATCTTTCCCGACCAATCGGGATGCAAGCCTCAGCGCGAAGCGCTGTCCTTTATCCTACAAGCAATAGGTTGCTTTTCCTTTTATGTCGCGGCTGCTGCTGCCGATGAGCAAGTCGAAGTCGCCCGGCTCTGAGTGCCATTGGTGTTGCGCTGCGTCAAAGTACTGCAACATCTCCGGCGTGATGATGAACGTGAGGCAACGCGATTCCCCCGCTTGGAGATAGACCTTTTGGAAGGCTTTGAGTTCCTTGCGCGGGCGCACCACCGATGCTTTTTTATCTGCCACGTAGAGCTGCACTACCTCTTGTCCTGCGCGGCTGCCCGTGTTCGTGACGGTAACGCGCAACGTGTCGTCCGAGAGCGAAGACCTGCCATAGGCAAAGGTAGTGTAACTCAGTCCGAAGCCGAACGGATAGAGTGGCTCGTGCTTGGGCGGTACCACGCGGATGGTCTTCTCAACGGCGGGCTGTCCGTTGTCCGCAGGGAAGAGCGCCTGATATTGCAGCGGTCGCTTTGTCCCGTACAGGTCGGCATAGCGATAGCCCACAAACAGGTCTTCGCAGTATTCCACCTCCTTGTTTGTACCTGGGTAAGCACGGTCGCCGTATTGGTGGGCAGGATAGTCGCTAAGCGAAGACATAATGGTGTATGGCAGTTTGCCGGACGGGTTCACATCACCGAAGAGCACATCCGCTAGTGCGTTGCCCGTCTCTGAGCCGCAGTACCATGCTTGCACGATAGCGCCTACCTGCTGTGCCCACGGCATGGCATGGGCGTTGCCCGACACGGAGACGACCACCGTGCGCGGGTTGGCTGCCGCCAATGCGCTGATGAGTGCGTCTTGCCCGTATGGGAGGTTGTATTGCGTGCGGTCGCCGTCCTCGCAGTCTTGCTGATGGGCTTTGTTCAGTCCGCCTACGAAGACAACATAGTCTGCTTTCTCCGCGGCTGCCACTGCCTCTTGCAGCAACGCTTCGGGGGTACGCTCGTCCGCCAACGACTGCCCCGTGGTAACGCCATTGTACTCACCACCTATATCGCCCACATAGCCGCGGCAATAAGCCACCTGATAGCCTGCCTCAGCAGCGCGCGAGCGGATACCTTGCAGCGGTGATACCTCGTATTTTGCTTTCAGCGAGGAGGAGCCACCCCCTACGGTCATATGCTTGATCGCGTTCTCCCCCACCACAAGGATTACGGGTTTCGGTTTGTTCATCGATGCGATGGGCAGGGTCTGCCTCTCGTTACGGAGCAGCACCATTCCCTCTCCGGCTATACGACGGGCGGCTGCGATATGTGCTTCCGATGCCATCGCACCGAAGCCTTTGTGCGGGTTCATCGAGGTTCGGAAGATAAGGCGGAGCACATGTCGCACCTTGTCGTCCAATTCCTCAGTTCCTACCTCACCGCGCTGTATCTTTTGGAGATAGGGCATGGCAAGGTGGTACACATCGTATGCGTTGGATGTGCCATCGGTGAGTCCGTCCGTCCACGTGCCGAACTCAAGATCAAGTCCGTTGCGGATAGCCTCATCGGTCTGCATAGTGCCGCCCCAGTCGGAGATGACCGCCCCATCGAATTGCCACTCGCCGCGGAGAATATCCTGCAATAGGTATTGGTTGTGGCAAGCATATTGATGACGGTAGCGGTTGTAGGAGCCCATGATAGACCATGCTCCGCCCTCTACTACGGCAGCGCGGAAAGCAGGCAGATAGAGTTCATAGAGCGCACGGTCGGAGACCGAGACATTGACCCAATGGCGGTCCACCTCCTGATTGTTGAGCGCATAGTGCTTCACGCAGGCGGCGACACCCTGCGCCTGCACGCCTTGGATGTAGGGGACCACCATGTTGGCAGCAAGGCATGGGTCTTCGCCCATGTACTCGAAGTTGCGCCCGTTGAGCGGCGTGCGATAGATGTTCACGCCGGGACCGAGCAGCACGTCTTTGTTGCGGTAGCGCGCTTCCTCGCCGATAGACTGCCCGTAGAGCAATGCCATATCGGGGTTCCATGTGGCGGCAAGGCAGGTGAGAGCAGGGAAAGCGATGCAGGAGTCGTTGGTCCATCCTGCTTGGTTCCACTCATCCCACAATACCTCGGGGCGGATGCCGTGAGGTCCGTCGGTGCACCATAGCCCGGGTATGCCGAGGCGCGCCACACCAGGGGAGGAGAACTTGGACTGTGCGTGGATAAGCGCAATCTTCTCCTGCAAGGTCATACGGGCAAGCGCATCCTCCACGCGCTGCTCCATCGGAGCAGACGCATCAAGATACACCTGCGCAGACACAGCCACACACAGGCATAACAGCGCGACGAAAGAGAATAAGAAACGTCTCATGATTGTCTGATTATGGATTAAGGATGAAAGATGAAAGACTAAATAGTATTGACCCTGAGAACTCAGAGTCGAAGGTTATTCCACTCCCCCGCCTCTCCTAAAAGGAGGGGAGGGGGTCAGGGGGCGGGATGGTACGCTCGGCAAATCGCCGCAAGGGGGATGAATGATTTGTTGCTTTCGGTGTTTGCGGCTGGATGCCGAGTCCTCCTCCCGCCCCCTTTACCCCCTCCCCCCTCTAAGAGGGAGGCGGGGGAGTAGCAGTTACCTTCGACTCTGAAGACGCATAGACGAAGGTAACAAGTCTTTCATCCTTTATCTTTCATCCTCATAGACGAAGGTAACAAGTCTTTTATCCTTTATCCTTCATCCTCAGAGTCGAAGGTAATAAGTCTTTCATCCTTGATCTTTTAGCGAAGCGGTCCTTTATCTATCAAAGGGTTGTGCCGAGGGCGTTGTAGCGGACGCCGTTCTTGATGATGACGAGTTGGCCGTTCTCTATCACCTTGGTGGCGGGCTCGGAGAGGGTGAGGGTGGTGTGCTCCGATGCTGTCATCTCCGATTCGATGAGCACTTTCACAACCACGTTCTCGTAATCCACTACGAGGGTGATGGTGCAGTCGGTGTAGGTAGTCTCGGTAGCAGCGGGGATGTTTCCTCCCTTGACTTGGCAGGAGTATTCCTCGTTGATTTTCCACGGGTTAGCCGTCTCGCCATCTTTCGTAGCACCAAACTCAATCGCCCAGTTGCCATACACAACTTTGAACTCGCCGTTGAACTCCGCTGCGAGCAACTCGTAGGTGTTGGTCTTGCCCTCTACGGGAGTGAACTGCTGTGCCTCTTTGCAGTCCCATCCGAGTTTTGACCCAGGGATGTACCAGTTGGCTTCCATCACTTTGAAGGTGCCGGAAACGAGGGTAAGCACCATGTCGCCATTCTCCTGCGGCGCGAGAGTGAGGACCGCGTTGTCGTAGGTAGCGAACGGATTAGCGAGCATTAGGTTGGCAGGGTCTTTATCTACCTTTGCTCCAAGGGTGTAGGGGACGTTCATCTCCAGTCCGGCATTGGTCTCCCAGTTGGTTGCCCATTGCTCAGCCCATGCACGGTTCTTGATAATCTTGAAACCACCGTTGAGGTTGGGCACCGTAGCAGTGAGCACTCCCTCTACGTCCTCAAACTGGATAGCATCGGCTGCACTCCAGTTGTTGGTGAAGCCGCCTACAATTTGGTAGGTGTCGGGCAGCGCAGTACGGTCGTATTCTTCGCCGGAAACGAAGGTGAGCGTAGCCGCGTTGTCAGCGGTTACCACGAGGCGGAGCAGGGCATTCTTGTAGCCGAAGCCGGGTTTGCCAATCTTGATGTTAGGCAAAGAAGCGTCTACGGCACTATAGTTGAGCGTGTAGGTGTCTCCGGGGAGGATGCTATCGCCCGAGTTGACGGCGCTGTAGATGGGTGCCCAAGCATGGTTGACCGAGATTTTGCACTCGCCATAGAGGTCCTCCACAGTGAGTTCATAGGTGCCCGCTGTGGAGGTTTCCGTGAACTCTTGTGCTTTGTTTACATCCCAACCGATAAGGCTGTGTCCTACCAGACTGTAGGTCGTTGTCTCAGCATTGACAGCCGCTGCGGCTACTAATGCCATTGCAAAAGCATAAAACTTTTTCATGATTGTAATAAATTAATTGGTTAATACTATCAAACGTTGTGTTTGTTGTTTGCATGTGCGGTATTTTGTTGTGTCGGCAGGGGTGGTTTTCTCCCACGGCAAGGCATCGAGAATCACCCACTAATCACCCACTAATCACTAACTAATCGCTAACTAATCGCTAACTCTTCTCTCGGTATGTGCCCAGTATAGCATCTCTTGGTTCACCTCTTCCATGTCTGCCATGTCCACCTCGTTGAAATTGTCGGCGGGGCGGTTCGGCACCAGCAGTACGCGGTAGCCGCGGTGGTGCAGTGTGTCGATGATACGGGGCATGTTCTCGCGGTAGGAGAGGAGTGCGCGTGCTCCCTGCTCGTGCAGCCCCTCGTGCGCCAGCGAGTGGTCGAGGACAACGCTGAGGCTGTCGTTCGTGGGCGGGAACTCATGCTGCAAGCGTACAAAGAGGTCGAAGGTGGTCTCCCCCTCCGTTGTGGCAAGACGCAGGGGTTTGTCCGCGGAGCAAGCGGTCAGGAGCCAAGCACCAAGGAGCAAGGGCAATATGTGGTTTCTTACCAGACGCATGAGGTGATGCTTTGTGCGGGAAGGGTGATGAGGAAATGGCGAGTGCCGTCTTCAATGGTGAAAGACACGCCTTCGTTGCCCTCGTTGAGCAGTACCAGCCCATAGGTGCCATCGGGGTTCTCTGCCGCTACTGCCGAGACGTTGGTCGGCAGGTAGCCGGATGTGCCGATACGGGTGGAGCCCGCCTTGAAAGCCTTGCTCAGGTGCCCAATGGCATAGAAATGGCTTCGTTTGTTGAGGGTGGTGTAGTCCTTGGAAGACACGTCCACTGCGCCGTAGCAGGTAGAGCATGCGCCCGCTCCGCCGTGAGGACCGCCCTGGTCGTCGAGCAGGAAGTTCCACACGATAACCGCCTTGCACCAGCGCGAGACGGTGGCGATACAGGTGTTCTTCATCTCCGACATGAGCGACTGGCCGAAACTTTGGTAGTTCCACGTGCCGATAGACTGCTCGGTGAAATAGAGGTTCTTTTCGGGAGCCGCCTTGTGGATAACATCCAGTTCGGTCGGGCTACCGCCGTAACTATGGTACGCCGCGCCGTCGATATACTTCGCTGCCTCGGTGTCGGCATAGATTTTGAGCGGGTACTGCTTCTGGTCCTGCTTGTTGTCGTAGTTGTAGTTGTGGTCGAAGCAGATGATTTTCGTTTGCAGACCAGCACTCCGGAGGGCGGGTCCGAGTGCGGTCTTGATGAAGTCGCGCTCTTGGTCCCACGGCATGTAGAGCGACATGGAGTTGCCCCAGTTGAGTGGCTCGTTCTGCACGGTGATGGCTGTTACGGGTACTCCCGCGTCTTGGAACGCCTGTATCCACCGAACGAAATAGGTGGCATAGTCTTGGTAGAAGTCGGGGTTGAGGTAGCCGCCCACCCAGTTGTTGTAGGGGTTCTTCTTTTGAATATCGTCCACCTTCATCCATCGCGGGCAACTCCACGGTGTACCCATCACTTTCAGGTCTGGATTGATGGTCAGTATCTCGTGGAGCATGGGGATGATATAGTCCAACTCGTCGGAGGTGAGGGCGAAGTTGTCAATACCCTCCGTGTCGCAACAGGTGTAGTCGTAGTTGGAATGGGCGTTGAAGTCGCTGCCTCCTATGGGCACGCGCACATAACTGTATCCCATTCCGTCCTTCACGCTGAAGGTCTCACGCAGCAGTTTCTCGCGTCGGTCGGCAGGCATCTGCTTGAGGTTGTATGCCGTGGCACCGGTGATGGCGGCGCCGAAGCCGTCGAAGGTCTGGTAACGCTGGTTGGGATTGAGCGTGAGCGTCTGTTCGGGAGACATGTTCATCCCCTCGGCAAAGTCCTTGCCGACGGCGGTGAAGCGCATGGTATTGTCGGCTGTGGTGATGAACGTTGCCACTCTGCGTACCACAGCGGCAGTATCCGGGTTATCGGTCGAAGGGGAGTCCGGCGGCGTTACGGGCCTTGGGTCGCAGGCTGCGAGCAGCAGTCCCAAAGACAAACTTGCACAATAGAGAAACATTTTCATTTTATCTTTTCGTATGTATTGGTCATGTTGTTTAGGTTGAGCGTGATGCGGTAGATACCCTCAAACTCTTCATCGCTTGCCCACCAGTTGCCGACGTTGCTTTCCTCGGTGCTGGCAATGACGTTCAGCCCGCTGATGGTGTAGTTGGTGCTGGCTTCTTCTCCGCCCCAGCCGTGCTGGTGGAAGAACTTGAAGTTCACCGTACCGAAACCCGGGTGCTCTGCATCGGGGGCGTTCTTCATATAGACGGTGAATTGGTAAGTCTTCGGTGCGACGGTGCGTGCGGCGAAGTTCTGGTTGGGTGAGTCGAAGCCCCATCCGGATGTAAGCTCGGGGGCAGCTGTGGGTTGTCCCATGCCTACGCCGCAGAGCCACATGGCGTCAGGATAGACCAAGTCTGCGAGGGGTTCGATAACGACATAGTCGCCTGCGAGGTGGTAGTAGGTGTTGTACATACCCGTCTCGCCGAGCCACTTCACCTTGTCGCCGCCGAGCCATTCCATATAGTCGTAGTTACAAGCCGTCTCCACGTTCTGCACGCCCGTGAGCGTGAACTCCGAGTCTTTGGCAAAATAGACCTTTGCACCTCGATAGAGTTTGCGCACGGAAGTGGAGGTGATAGAGGCGGGTTCTTCCGCCAAATCGTTCATCACGTCAAGCGATGTAACGGGCTGCGCCACCTTGCCGCTGTATGTCAAAGCGAAGGTTATCGGATCGAAGGTGATGGTATCTATGCTCTCCACTTGGTCGTCCTCGATGGTGATGGCTGTTGCCTCGCCTGACTCAAACTGCGCCTGCGTGATGAGCGACAGTTTGCCGTCCAGCATGCCGAACACGGGATGTGTCCAATCGACACGTCCGAACTTGGTGCCCACGACGGCAAGTAGGCACTGCATGCTCTTGGGATAGCCCAGTCCGTATGCCACAAAACGGTCGTCCTCCTGCGTCATCTGCTTGCCTTTGCCCAAGGCGGTGTAGTCGATGGTGGGCGGCATGATGTAGAGCGTCTCGATAACTGGACGATGGCCTACGCAGCCGGAGAGGATATAGTCGGTGGCGGTACCCTCTACGTTGGTGGCGGTGAGATAGACTTTGACCTGTTCGCCCTCGGGCATGTTGGCACCGAACGGCACGGCATAACGCAGCGTGTCAGCATAGTGGAAGTCGCGAGTGCGCAACTCTTCGGAGGCAATCCTATTCACGCCGACCATCACTTTCACGTGCAGGGTGGAGAGCGGCGTTTGCGTCTCGCTTACCGTTACGGCAAAGGCAATCGTGTCTTGTCCGAACTGCACTTCGGGCGTGAGCAACCGGGCTTCCACAACGGGATTTCCCGCGGGATAGACCTTACGGTAGTTATCGGGTTGGCAGGCAGCCAAAAGCATGGCGATACCGCACCAAAGGATATATTTCAGTTTCATGTTCGTCATTTTCATGTTGGTTATTTCATGTTGGTCATTGCATGTTAGTAGCCGTCGTTCTGTTGGAGGTTGGCGTTCTGGTCGAGTGCCGTTTGCGGGATGGGCATCAGTCGGTGAGCCTCCACAAAGGGTCGTGCCTGCGGCAGACGTCCTTCGTCGCGGCTGTTGATACCGTTCATGGTCTCCAGCAACTTGCCGAAACGGATGAGGTCGAACAGGCGTTGCCCCTCCAGCGCCAGTTCCAGACGACGCTCGTTGAGCACGGCATTCAGCACCTGCTCTTGGCTGCCCGTCTGCGAGGAGGGCAGGTCGCCTATCTTAGCACGGTTGCGCGTCTGATTGACGAGCGCCACCGCTCCCGCCAAGTCGCCCTTGTGCGCCAAGGCTTCGGCTTTCAGCAGGAGGATGTCGGCACCGCGCAGTTTGATGATACTATTGTACGCGGAGCGGGTCTTGTACATGAAGGGGTAGTGGTCAGCAGGGTAGTAGTTCTGCCATGCGCAGTCGTAATAGACGATGGTCTGGTTGCAGCGCAGGGTGTCGCCTGCGTCGGCAAACGCCTTGATGAGGTCGCGCGAGGGGGTAATCCATTTTGCCCACGTGAACGACTCGTCCCAGTTGGAGAGGTTGCGTCCGAACATCCATGTTACCCAGTTGCCGCTGGCAGCGGTGTATTGCATCTCCAATATGCTCTCGCGTGAGTTGCGCAGGGTAGCGTCGTTGAGGGTGGCGTTAAAGCCGAAGAGGTCGGCGTACTCGGGTTCCAGCGCGATACCGTCGGCAAACACCTCATCGGCATAGCGAACCACGTTGTCCCACTCGCCCAACTCGGCATAGACCTTGGTGAGCAGGGCGCGTGCCACGGTCTTGCTCAACTTGCGTTTGTCGTTGGCGTCCAGCGCAGGCGCATAGGGAAGGGCTTCCTCCAAGTCCTTGATGACCTGACGGTAAGCAGAGTCTTGCGTTACGGGCGAGGGGAAATAGAGGGGATAGACCTCCTCAATGTTGTCCGCCGTGATGTC
Source organism: Bacteroidales bacterium (assembly GCA_022777485.1). Taxonomy (GTDB): domain Bacteria; phylum Bacteroidota; class Bacteroidia; order Bacteroidales; family Paludibacteraceae; genus Colicola. The sequence goes on along the minus strand of JALFGC010000040.1, from coordinate 26,256 downwards.
GGGCGCCTCGGTCAGGTTGAGCGGTATATTGCCGAACCAGCGGGCGAGGTCGAAAATCATCATCGCACGGAAGATGAGTGCCTCCGATTTCCATTGTTTGCGTTCTTGGTCGCTGAACGAGGGGTCGGGCACCTGGTCGATATTGGCAATCACCACATTGGCATGCGCGATGTCGTTCAGATAGCCGTTCCAGTCGCGTGCTATATCAGGATTAGAGGCGTCGAGTGCGTTGGTCTCCACGGGTACCACTTCCGCACCCGTGGTGCCGGCGTAGGCATTGTCGGTGCGTGCTTCGCCAAAGAGGAGGTAGTCCAGATACCAATACTCTTGGTTGTCGCGCATATAGTCGTACAGTTTCAAGTACACCGCCTGGATAGCAGCGCGGTCTTTGTACTTGATTTGGCTGCCTGCGGTATCGGTGGTGGCGATGGTCAGTTCCGAGGGATTGGATACCGGATTTATCTGCAAGTCGCAACCTGTGGTCAGTATGCCTAATGCCATCATGGGCACTATGGCAAGGATATGTTTTGATTTCATGTTTTTCATTTCATGTTGTTCGTTTCACGTTGGCATTTTATGTTTGGATAAGTTCCGCGGGCGAGACGCCCACGCCCCCAGTCATTAGAATGCGATGTTCAGTCCTAATACGAACGAGCGGGTTTGGGGATAGGTGCCGTAGTCCAGTCCCTGCACGGTACCCGAGTTGCCATTTTGGTTCACCTCGGGGTCCATACCCATGTACTTGGTGATGGTGAAGAGGTTCTGCGCGGAGAAATAGGGTTGCAGGCGGCTCATGCCAATCTTCTTCATCCATGCGCCGGAGAACTCGTAGCCGATGGTCAGGTCTTTGAGACGCAGGTAAGAGCCGTCCTCCACAAAGTAGTCGCTGATACGCATGTCGAATCCTGCTTTCGGGATAGAGGTCTCCATGCCCGGGCGGCGCCAGCGGTCAAGCACGCGAACGGACTGGTTCTTGGCGTCGTACATACCCTCCGTCTCTATGCGGCTGGCATTGAAGATGTCGTTGCCGTAGGAGCCTTGCAGCAAGAAACTGATGGTTACGCCGTAGAACCGGAAGGTGTTAGTCATACCGAAAGTGAAGTCGGGATTGGGGTCGCCAATGTAGGTACGGTCGCTGGCGGTAACCTCACCGTCGCCGTTCACGTCCAAGTATATCAACTCACCCGTTTCGGAGTCCACACCGCCTGTCTTGTAGCCGTAGAAAGAGCCCAGCGGCATACCCGGCGCGTTGCGCACGCAGTAGTCGGACAGCACGTCGGTTACCTTGCCGTCGTAATAGACTTGGCTCGTGGCGAGTTTCTCTAGACGGTTGCGGTTGTGCGAGATATTAAGTTGCGTATCCCATTGGAAGTTCTTGCGCACGAAGTTATGCGACAGGATGGTGAACTCCACACCCATGTTGCTCATCTCGCCTTCGTTGCGATAGATACTGCTCACCGCAGCCGAGCCCGCGGGCAGGCTCACCGACATAAGCATATCGGTGGTGTATTTGTAGTACCAGTCGAAGTTGATAGTCAGTCGGCTGTGGAACATGCTCCAGTCGAGACCCACGTTGGTCTGCGAGGTGCGCTCCCATGTCAGGTCTGGGTTGCGCAGAGAGGACTGATAGACATTGGGCACCGCATGCTCTTTGCCCGTCTCCCACCAGTTCTGCCGCGAGTAGCCGTACATAGCCAGGTAGCCGTAGTCGCCCACGCCCCCTTGGTTACCCGTCTGTCCCCAGCCGGCACGCAGTTTGAGGTCGTCTATCCAACGCACGTCCTCCATCCAACGCTCGCCCGAGATACGCCATGCCGCGCTCACCGAGGGGAAGAATGCCCAGCGGTGCTCCGGTGACAACTTGGACGAACCGTCCGCACGGAAGTTGGCGGAGATGAGGTAGCGCGAGTCGTAGTTGTAACTGACGCGGGCGAAGGTGGACATGATAGCCCAGTCGCTAGCGGTGGTACCCGTGCTGCCCGGGTCTATCTTGTTCGCCGCGTTCAGCGTCTGCACCGTGCCGTCGGCGAAGTGGCTCGCGCCGATATACGATTGGTTCCATCGGCTGCTTGTCCACGACGAGCCCACCATCAGGTTCAGCCCGTTCTTGCCGTACTGCCCGTTGTAGTCCACCACGTTGTCCCATACGGTTACCATATCCGTCTGGCGTGTGTCGCTGCCCTCGCCGTACTGGTTGCGTCCCCACGAGGTAGCCAGCGGGTCAAGGAACGAGGTGTAGTGGTTCATGTGCAGGTCTTCGGAGAAAGTGGTTGTGTATTTCAGAGAGTGGTTGTAGTCATCGCCACGGTTGAACTTCTTGGTATCATACAGCGTGAAGACCCCTTTCGCGCTCGCTACAAGGCGATGGTTCTTCGAGCGGTTGTTCTTCACGCGCTCGATGTTCTCCAGCGGGTTGGTGATGTTGCTTACACCATAGAAATTGGTGTAGTAATAGTCGGGGTTCTCGGGGTCGTATATCGGGGCATAGGTCGGGGTGTTGATAACTGCCAGCACCACGCCGCCGCGGTTGGCACCCACGCCGGTCAGCGAAGAGATGTCGCCGTTGTTTTGGCTGTACGCATAAGCCACGTTGGCACCGATGTTCAGCCATTTGGTTACCTCCGCATCCAACGCCGTGCGAAAGTTGTAGCGCTGGTATTTTGTGGTGGGGATGATACCCACTTCGTTGGTGTAGCCGCCGGAGATGAAATAGTTGACTTTCTCCGTGCCGCCCGATACGGACAGTTGGTAGTTCTGGGTGGAGCCGGTCTGATAGGTTTCGTCAAACCAGTTGGTCTCGTCCTTCAACCCGTCCGGCAGCACCACCGTGGAGCCCAAGTCGGACAAGTACTCGCGGTACTGCTCGAAGTTCAGACTCTCCATGCGCTTGCTCACCTGCGTCCATCCGCCGTACATGGAGAAGGTTACGTTCATCTTCTCCTTGCTTGCCGAGCCCGCTTTGGTGGTAATCATTATCACGCCGTTGGCAGCGCGGGAGCCGTAGATGGCTGCCGAGGAGGCGTCTTTCAGTATCTGCATGCTTTCGATATCGTTGGGCGCAAGGAAATCAATATCGGTCATCGGCACTCCGTCCACCACATAAAGCGGGTCGTTGGAGCCGTTCATAGATGTGGTACCGCGCACGCGTATGACCATACCTGCACCCGGCTGTCCGTTGGGCTTCACCACGGTAACACCCGCCGCCTTGCCCTGCATAGCCTGTGCAGCAGAAGTGATGGGTAGTTTCTCAATATCTTCGGTTGATACCGATGAGATAGCCGTGGTTACGTCCTTGCGCTTTTGCGTGCCGTAACCTATCACCACCACCTCGTCCAGTACCTCTTGGTCTTCCTGCAACACCACTTGTATCGATGGCTTACCTGCCACCGATATCGTTTGCGTCTTCATTCCTACATAACTGATTTCCAATACCGACTTCTCGCTCGCTACTTCGAGCGTGAACTGACCATCCATGTCGGTTACCGTACCAGTGCCGGTGCCTCGTTCCAAAACGGAGGCACCAATCACGGGTTCTTTCTGCGCATCGGTTACCGTACCGCTGACGCGGACTTGGGCCGACAATGCCACAGAGCACATCACACCCAACAGGCATGCCATTCGGCGAGACCATCGTCTCCTTTCCTTGCGTGTTTTCATAATAAAATAAATAGATTTATGTTGATTTTGCGCTGCAAAGGTACAACAATTTTCTGCCTCCGCCAAACCTACACACAGGTATAGGGATAAAAAAGTGGACATCAAAAACAGTCAATTAGCTGTTATTCAGCGTATTGGCTCTGGATAAATGGCTCTAAAAAGTGGTAATAAAGGGATGACGGAAGTGCTGTTTTCGCAGGGTTGATTTGCATATCTCGCCAAAAAGCAGTACCTTTGTGCGCAGATAAAAAAGTAATGATATACGAGTTGACCCAAATTATCTGTCAGACGAAAGCCGAGATTTATCCCGATTTATCGGGACGGGGCGACCTAAAACAGCATAGGGTGAAACCCTACGAAAGCGCGGCGACCCTACTACGATAGCCCCAACGGGGCGACATAACTCAATGTTGAATTGATGGGGCAACATGTATACCATTGCCAATAATAATCCCTAAATCCCAATGGCATGAAACGCATTCTTTTTCTTTGTCTTTTCTCCCTCGCGGCTTTCTCAGCATCGTCCGACACCCTTGACTCACTGCTCTCGGTGTACGACCATCTGATTACCAATCCGCAGCCCTACTTCCGTCTTCGCGAGGCGCGTATTGACTCGCTCCGCCTTAGACCTGCTTCGCCTCAGACGCACCTTGCTATCGGCGATGAGTATGCGCCTTACCTGTGCGACTCCGCCCTCCACCACTACCAACTCGCCGCACAGCAACCCACGGAACCATTCGCAACGGAGGCACGATTGCGCCTTATCTACCTCCTCGCCTCCATCGGCTACTATAGTGAGGGCTTTGAGGACACCAAACACCTGAATCGCGACACCATATTGCATTACCACCTGCTGACCAACTACTACGCTACGCTCAACCACCTCTACGGAGAAGCCGCAGTATATAGCAAATTGGAGTGCCACAGACAATCCTATTTCCATTGCTCTGACCGCTATCTCGACTCACTTCTGCACGCCTACGAAGCATCCCGATGTGTCGCGATCCCCGACTACTACAAACTGCGCCTTATCCTAGCCCGCAACGCCAAGCAGTTTGCGCACGCATTGGCTTTGAGCGACACTACGCTCGCACATGCCCTTCCAGGCTCTCACCCATACGCCATCTTTGCCTACGAGCGCGCCATCACCTATCGGGAGATGGGCGACAGCGTGCGCTTTCAGGAATGGCTACTGCGCTCCGCCATCGCCGATGTGGAGAGCGGCATTACCGATAACGGCTCATCGTGGATGCTCGCAGAGACAATGTACGAGAGAGGGCAACTGGATCGCGCACACCGCTATATTGAATACTCACTTGCCAATGCCGGTTTCTTCAATGCACGCCTGCGCTATGTGCAGATAAATCCCCTCGGCGTGATGATCAACAGTACCTATTCCCACCGCCAGTCGGTCCTCTCGCATCGCATAACTTACGCCCTCATCGCCGTAGGAGCCTTGCTGATCGTGTTGGTGCTTGTGTGTATCTACACCATCCGCCAAAACAAGCGCCTGCATGCGTTGAACAACAAACGCGCGGAGATGAACCGCAAACTCTCCATGCTCAACACGCAACTCTCCACCCTCAACGCCTCGCTCGAAGAGTCAAACCTCGTCAAGGAGCAGTATATCTGCCGCTACTTAGAGGTCTATCGCGACTATATCAGCCGAATCACCAAGATGGCACGCAAGGCTGGCGAGAAAGACCCCGATGCCTTTATGAAACGTGAGATGGCGGAGTTCTACCGCCAATTTGACCATACCTTCCTCACCCTCTACCGCAATTTCGTTACCGACTTCAATGCCCTGCTGGTGCCCGAAGAGCGTATCTATCCCAAGCCCGGCGAGGGTCTGACCACCGAGTTGCGTATCTTCGCCCTTATTCGCCTTGGCATTGACTCCAGCGCCAAGATAGCCGAACTGCTCTGCTATTCCCCCAACACTATCTACAACTACCGCGCACGCGTGAAGAACTCCGCCCTCGGCGACCGCGACACCTTCGAACAACGCGTGGCGAAACTATAAGTGTAGGATAAAGGATGAAGGATGGAAGACGAATAACCGTTTTAAATAATTAATGAAGAAAAAGACCATAGAAAAAGACTGATTAGCCTCGTATAGTCGAAACTAATCAGTCTTTTATCCTTTATCTTTCAGCGAACGCAGTGAGCGGTCCTTCAGCGAAGCGGTCCTTATCGTACTCGCTCGCAGTAGGAACCGTCGCGGGTATCTACGCGTACAATCTCGCCCTCATTGATGAAGAGGGGCACGCGAATCTCTGCGCCGGTCTCCAAGGTGGCGGGCTTCAGGGTGTTGGTAGCGGTATCGCCGCGCAGACCCGGCTCCGTATAGGAGACGGCCAACTCTACCTTCGCGGGCAACTCGGCAAAGAGGATGGTATCGGTCGAAGCGTCAGACACTACATCCACTACAAAGCCTTCCTTCAGGAAATCTACACCCGTAATCAAATCGTGTGCGATAGGCACTTGCTCGTAGGTCTCTTGGTTCATGAAGATATAGTCCTCACCCTCCTTGTACAGGTATTGGTACGGACGACGCTCCACGCGCACATCTTCCAGTTTCTCACCAATGTTGAAGCGGCGCTCCAGCACGCGACCGTCCACTACATCTTTGAATTTCACACGCATGATGGTGTTGCCCTTGCCCGGCTTTACATGCAAGAACTCAATCACAAAATACAAGCGCCCGTCCATACGGATACAAACGCCATTCTTTACATCTTGAGAGTTAATCATCTTTGTTATTTACGGTTTACGAATTACAAATTACAGTCTCTTCTTCACAATTCGGCGTGCAAAGGTACGAAAAAAATGTGAAATACACAAATTATTTATAGGAAATTTGTATATTTGCCCAAAAAACAGTATCTTTGCACCGAAATTAGTGGGTCAGTGATTAGTGGCAAGTAAGCATGTGCACTCATAATTCATAATTCATAATTCATAATTCATAATTCCATACGCACTATGTTAGCAGATTTCTTTAGCAGTTTTGACATTTGGCAGGTACTGCCGGCGTTTGTGTTCCTCATTGCTATTATCGACCCTTTGGGGAATATGCCTATCACCATCAATCTGGAGAAGAACGGCACCAAAATCAACCCATGGATAGTGTGCCTCGTCTCGATGATTATCCTGCTGGTGTTCCTCATCTTGGGCGAGTGGTGCTTGAAGTTGTTCGGTATCAAGATTGAGTATTTTGCCATCGCGGGAGGTTTCATCATCTTCCTGATGGCGTTGGAGATGATTCTCGACATTGTCATCTTCAAGACCGATGTGGAGGGCTCGGGCAACATCATCCCGTTGGCATTCCCCATGTACGCGGGTCCGGGTGCATTCACAGCGCTCATCTCCATGACGGCGCAGTACGACACGGTGAACCTGATGGTAGCGGTGCTGCTCTGTATGGTAGTGCTCTTCGGTGTGCTGGCGGGTACACGATGGCTGATGAAGTATGTTGGTAAGAACGCCATCTATGTGCTGCGTAAGTTCTTCGGAATCATTGTATTAGCCATTGCCTGCCAACTCATGTTCGGCAACCTTGTCAAGGTGCTCCACGATGTGCTGGTTGGATAAAGTAATGGAGAATTAAGAAGTATGAGGGCGTTGTATGCCAACAATTCAGAGCATGGGCTCTCATAATTCTTAATTCATAATTCATAATTAAAGCGAAGTGTTTAGCGTTCAGTGGATACGGCAGCAGGCGTTAAGGGTCGGTTTTGACGACTGCGGGGTGGCGCTTGCCGAGCGTTTGGACGAGGACGCGGCGTTCATGGACCGCTGGGTGGCGCAGGGCTTGCACGGCAACATGTCGTACCTCGAGCGCAACCGCGAGAAGCGCTACGACCCGCGCGAACTGGTACCCGGCGCTACGGCGGTAGTGGTCTGTGTGCTACGCTACGACAAGTGCCGCCGCGACTACCATCGCACCATCAAGTCCATGCTCTACCAACTGGACGCCATCCTACAAGACAACCCGACGACTACCTTTCCCTCCCTCTCACCTCTCCCTCAGCACCTCTTCTGCGACTCCGCGCCCTTCTTGGAGCGACGATGGGCGGTGAAGGCGGGGCTCGGCTTCATCGGACGCAACCACCAGTTTTTCCACCACACCCTCGGAAGCATGGTGCACCTCGGGGAAATAGTGATAGATAGACCGATAGAGGCGATAGACAATAGGGAAAACAGAACAACCGCAAAAACGCCATCTCGCTTTGCCGACACGCCCTGCGCCGAGTGCCGCCGCTGCGAGGACGCATGTCCCACAGGCGCCTTGCGCAACCCTGTCTGGGACGCCACACGCTGTATAGCCTACACCACCCACCGCTGCCTCGTCTGCCAACAAGCCTGCCCGCTTAATGAGCATGTGCCCTCATAATTCTTAATTCTTAATTCTTAATTAGTTATCATGCAAGTACTTGAAATTTTCTCTCAGATTTGTCAGATTCCTCGGCCATCTAAGCACGAGGAGCGTATCTCACAATGGTTGCAGGACTTCGCCCGCGAGCACCATATTGAATGCGTCGCCGACGAGGCGATGAATGTCATCCTGCGCGTGCCCGCCACGGCCGGCTACGAAGACCATCCGACCCTCATCCTCCAAGCCCACATGGACATGGTGTGCGAGAAAAATAGCGACTGCGACCACAACTTCATGACCGACCCCATCGAGACCTATGTGGACGGCGACTGGCTCAAGGCGCGCGGCACCACCCTCGGGGCGGACAACGGTATCGGTATCGCCATGGCGCTCGCTGCCATCACCGACCCCGACTTGCAGCACCCCGCCATCGAGTGCCTCTTCACCGTGGATGAGGAGACGGGACTCACCGGCGCGATGAAGTTGCAAGATGGCTACCTCAAAGGCACACGCCTCATCAACCTCGACTCCGAGGACGATGGGCAAATCTTCATCGGCTGTGCCGGCGGTATCGACACGCTGGCGAAAATGCACTACACGCCGCAAAACCTCCCTGCGCCGGAGCAGTGGTTCCCTGTGCGACTGATTGTCAGCGGACTCATGGGCGGACACTCGGGCGACGACATCAACAAAGGACGCGCCAATGCCAACAAAGTGTTGGTGGGCTTCTTGCAGCGCCTGCTCACTCGCACAACCTTCCAACTCGCCGCTATCCAAGGCGGCAACCTGCGCAATGCCATCGCACGCGAGGCAGAAGCCACCATCTGCGTGCCCATGGCGTACAAGGAGCAACTGCGCGTGGAGTGGAACCTCTACACCGCGGAGGTGGAGCAGGCATACCAAACCGTGGAACACGATATCCGCCTCGAGTTGGAGTCGTGCGATATGCCGGAGACCATCATCCCCGAGGCACAGGCGCACCGACTCATCATGGCGCTCCAAGCCTGCCCGCACGGTATGATAGCCATGAGCAAAGACATGCCCGGACTGGTGGAGACCAGCACCAACCTCGCCAGCGTGAAGATGAAAGAAGGTTACATCGAGGTCAACACCAGCCAACGCTCATCCATTGAGGCATCTAAGCACTGGATTAAACGCGAGGTGGAGTACGCGTTGGCGATGGCGTGCGACGAGGTAACCCACGGCGACGGATACCCGGGATGGACGCCCAACATCCATTCCCCGCTGCTGGACATCACACGCCAAGCCTACACCGACCTCTTCGGCACTGAACCACAGGTCTTGGCTATCCATGCCGGACTGGAGTGCGGACTGTTCTTGGAGAAATACCCCTTCCTCGACATGGTCAGCATAGGCCCGCAGATGTACGGCGTCCACTCGCCCCAAGAGCGTCTCTCCCTCTCCTCTACCGACCGCTGCTACCGCTGGCTGCAAGCAGTCCTCTCCCGCTGCTGACGCGACGCTGCTCTGTGAGATTCACTAATCACTAATCACTATCACTAACCACTTTTCGATTCTCCGTAAATGAGGCTGTCTAACAAGTCAAGTTGGGCAGTCTCTTTGCGTATAAGAAAAACGTTTTGGTATGCTTTGTCACTCACCCGCCTCCCTCTTAGAGGGGGTAAAGGAGGTGCGGTCGGAGGTGTAATCCCTGTTTATCCCGACAAGTCGGGAATTTATCGGGAGCCGCACCACAGAGCCGGATCCTCCCTACTAACCACTAACCACTGCCCACTAACCACTACCCACTACCCACTAACCACCAGCAGTCTCTCTCGGTTCCTGCTCGGTTTCTGCTCGGTTTCTGCTCGGTTCCTGCACGAGACTCTACCGTGACTCTACCGTGACTATATCGAGACTATACCGACTCTCGTACAGGGGGGATGCCCATGTACCCGTTGGCTGTGTATCATTAACGAACCATTAACGAACCATTAACGGCTGTTGACGGAGCCGATGATGCTGTTTTGTTGGCCTGTGTACACCTTTCGTCAATTTTTGCACATATTTTTCAAAGTAAATCAGTACCTTTGCGCGATAATTAATAAAAAACACGCGCAAATAGACGCCAACCCTGCCTTGTCTTTTTCTTCGGATTCTTGTGGGGGAGGGTGATAAACTGCCGGTAATCAACCGTTTGTGATGCATCTGTGCGGTATGCATAGGGGCGAACCTCGGTCTCGGTGAGGGATAGAGAGGGTGGTATGGAGCCTCGGAGACGGTTGTTGTTGTGCACGGCAGGTGTCATCTCTCCTGTGGAGTCGGAAAGGCGAGCGGAAGCAGCGATAGGTGTCCACGCTATAATACCTACTGCCATGAGAAACACACTGTCTCGCTTATTGTTTTTATCTGCTATCGTATGCTTTGCTCTTTCCTCTGCCTCCGCCCGGGCGGCAGTGAGTGTTGTTAATAGTGATAATGTCAAGACTGCCATTTTTCAAAACACTGAACTTTCCCAATACACTTACAGCAGTAATTCTTTGGTTGCTGATTGGAAACTTTGTATGTTCGAAAAAGATAAGGCTTATACATTCACCAACACGACCAATGTAGTTATCACCTCTATCACTTTTGAGGGTGTAGTAGATAATAATAATGATAGGTCTCAAAGTGTTAAAATTTCCAAAGGTGCAGAAGCACTGACGAGTCAAATAACATGGAATAATCGCAAATCTACTTCATTATCTTCTACTACAATTGACGTCTCTTCCCTATCAATAAGTAAAGATAGTAAGGTTACTATTACTGCTGACTATGGGCTTGCTTTGCGTCTCGTCGTTACCTATGCAGAAGAAATTCAATATACCTATGGTTTGAGTCTGTACAATCATGCAGAATCTAATCAATACTATCCTTTTGCGCCTACTTCCAATGCACACGAGTATGTAATTGAGGACTTTACCATTCCTAAAAGCGATGATGATAACAATGGCGCACAGTATTGGGTGGGTACTTGGGATAACACCAAAAATGAAGCAATATGGGCAGATTTTTCTAAGGCAGACAATTTGATAAAAGACTTATGCCTAACTACCAACAATGATATGACCGTTGGGCGAGCAGACGGGGCTAAAGGTACGCTGCATATCTGGGACGACAACAAAGCATCCGGCAGCAATCTGTGGATAAAGTTCACCCCCGCGGGGTATGGTATGAGTTGGCAAGGGGATGGCACTAACTGGACCTATTTGCCGTTTACCTACTTTAGCGGAAACTGCTGGCAAACAGAGTTGGTAACATTGAATAAAACTGCTGAGAACAACGGGCAGTACTGGGTCGGCTACGAAGCCTCCACAGATTATGTATCTTCCTCTGCACGAAGTAGTGAGATGAATATCAGAGAGATAGGTGCTGTTATCTCCAATGGAAATATCAGTGGAGAAATCAGTGCATTGGCTGCCGGCACTAAGGGAAAGTTCGAGATATATGACAATAGCACGGACAAAAACTGGTTTGTGCATTTCATCCCCCACTACCATGTGGCTTACGATGAGCAAGGCGGTAGCGAGGTGGCAGATGGTGAATACTATGCCATAAACGCAGGCAAGCAGACCATCACCCTCCCCGCTGCTCCCACGAAGAAGGGCTATCGGTTTCAAGGCTGGAAGTATGAAGGTACATCATACGCAGCAGGTGCCTCCTACTCATTCACTCCTTCTGCCGACATAACCTTCACGGCTGTGTGGGAACCCACGCTCAAAGCGACTACCCGATACCTGATAGCCAATGCGGGGGTCTCTGCGGGGGCGTTAGCCGCCAATCTGACAGGGGCGCAGGTGGGGGTTATCAAGTACGACGGGACGACTTACTCCGTCTCCGACGACATCTCGGTGAGCCCTCTACCAGAAGACCTAAAGAATTACTACTATGATGAGACCCATTTAGACCACTTGGGCACCGAGCAAGACTGGAGCGATAGGAAGACAGCAACTACTACGGTGCAGGCATTGAAATTCAATGGAACCTACACCTTGCAACTCGGCAACCTCACCGCTACCAAGATAGCCTTTTACGGCGGTAGTACCAACAGCCGTACGCTCACCATCGCAGGGGAAGCGAAAAAGTTTAGTAGCGGTTTTATTGCGCAAGAGGTCTCGGGCTCGTTCACCGGAGATGTAGATATCAAAACAAAAGGCGAGATATACGGTGTGCTGCTGATAGATGTAGAGGCAGGGGAGAGTTGTCCTACCCCTGCGGTGGCTATCACCGAGGGCTTCAACGATGGCACGCGCACGACCTATTGCGCTGATGGTGGATACTTCAGCGGCTGGACAGGCTGGACTGCTACCATCACGGTGGAGGGCATGGGAGAGGACGAACAGTGCCTCGTCTCGTGGGTGAGCCAATCTAACCTCACCGACACCTTGCATCAAGAAACCTACAGGCGCGCCGATGGCAGCACCAAGGGAGGCACTACTACCTTCACTTCTAACTACAGTGCTACCAAGGGCGGCACCTACAACGTGCAAGCCACTGTGTCTGCGAGTGGCAAGACCTCTGCCCACGCGAAGACAAGTGCGCAACTCCGTCTGCTGACCGCCCCCGCCAAACCGACGCTCACCGCTGACATAGCGCAGGGCGATGTGGCGCAAGGCGATGTGGTGAAGATGACCTCCAGCAGCAACACCAACCTGTGGGAATACTCCACCGACGGAGGCGATACTTGGCAAGACCTCCCCACCGTTACGGGTGTTCACATATGGTCGCCCTCCGAGAGTAACGAGGCGGGCGAGTACCAATTCCGTTGCTATGCTACCAACACGAACATAAAAGGCTGCAACCAATCAAAAGAACCCTCTAACGTGCTGACATACACCCTTGTGGCGGTGGCTAAGAACGTCCCCATCCTGACGGTACGCAACAACGGCGCCTGCGAGATAGACGGCGGCGCCACCCTCACGGCAAGCCATATCACCGGCGGCGCTACCATCGCGTGGTTCAAGGACGGCGCGGAACTAACGAAGCATGCAGGCAAGACGACGATACAGGTTACCGAGAGCGGCTCCTACACCGTGGTCGCCACCGTGGACGCTAAACCCTATCCCTCCACCCCCGCTGCGGTGACGGTGCTGGCGACGGCGAAAATAACCACCGACCTTGCTGCGGCTTATTCCATCGTGCAGGGGCAGACGGGTGTGCTCTCGGTGAAGATGAGCGGCGCCATCCGCTACCAGTGGTACCAATGTACTGACTTGGAAAAGACGGATTCGGTACCCCTCATAGGCGAGACGAATGACCAACTGAGCGTCAGCATTCCCCTGAGCGACGAGGCGGGGACGAAGTACTATTATTATTGTGTAGGCGCAGGCGAGTGCGGAGGCACGGTCTCCTCCTCAGTGGCGACCGTAACCGTCAAAGCCTTGGTCTATGAGGCGTGCTTGGAAAACGGAGACGCAGACTACGGCTTCTTTACTGTAACCGCCTACGACAGTAATAAAAAGTGCGATATGTGGTATGATAATCGATACAATCTAAGAGGCACAGGTTCTCCTCTACTCATCGAGGCGTCGGATGGCTACTACATCAAGTGTGTTACGTTCACGATATCCGGTTCCGAAGACGGCCAAGCCTTTGCTTTCTATTGGGGCAATGAAACGCCTGAAACTATTTCTATCGGCAAAACCGCGAAGGAGTTCAAGCAAGTGAACACCAATGACACTATCACCCGCGCGACCATTGTCCGCAATATCAAGATTGGTGAAACGCGTTATGGTGAAGCCTCAGGCACTCGCTACATCACGAGTTGCTGCGTGGAGGTAGCGCCGCTCTGCACGCCTGCGGGCTTGTCGTTCAGCCAAACATCCATTGCGAAGGACTATACCGAAGGCGACCTCAGCGACTTGCCTATGCTCACAAATACCACTTCTCTGCCTGTGTCCTACACCTCTTCCAACCCGAAAGTGGCGACAGTGGACAGCGAGACGGGAGATGTTACGCCTGTTGCCGTGGGCGTGACCAAGATTACGGCATATACCGAGGGCGGCAAAGTGAACGCGACGACCTACTGCGAAGAGGCGGTGTCCTACACCCTCACTATCCGAAAGCCGAACGGCAGCACCGCTTTCTCCGCCTCCATCTCGGGCAATACCTCCGTGGAATGCGAACAGTCTGTCGTGCTGACTATCAACACCGCAGGCGCTACCAATACCCCGACTTACCAATGGTACAAGAACGGCACGCCTGTCAGCGGCGCCACGGCTGCCACGCTGACGGTAACCACGGCAGGCACCTACAACGCACTCGTTACCGCCAATGGCTATGCCCAATGGACTTCCACCGTCACCGTTACCGACGAGAGCGCACAGCCTGTGGTAACGCGCCTCACACCGTTCCAATACTACCGCTATGGCTGCGGCTACACCGAAGCGTCCGACAACCGCTATCGCCACCTCTTCAATGTGGTCAGCCAAGGAACGCATACGGAGGACGGGCGGCGTTGGTATCCCTATGCCCGCCTGATAAAAGGTGATGGGCAGACAGCCGACCGCTACCTGACGAATGTGACAGGCTGGGTGATTTCCGACCCCGAGAACGAGCACATGGTCTTGCTCGACTTGCAGACGCTGGCTTCGCGTAATGCCGGCAGCGGATTCCTTGTACCGGGCGACAAAGTGGTCATCTCCGTGCGCCCTGTGGACGCCTGCGGCAACTACTCCGAGGAGGCGGCTGACAGCATAATCCTTACCGTAACGGCTGAGGACACGCGCGCCGTGGCATACATCGTCTCCGGCGGCAGCGGCAGCACCGTGAAGTTAGGCGGGCACTTCCTCACGGGCTACAACCACAACGACCTCATGCGCCTCACGGGCAAGAATACATGGAGCGAGACCGACGCCGACCCGCTGTGGTACGCTATCGACACCTGCAAACAGTATGTCGTCACGCCCGTCAACGGCTATGCGCCCTTCAACAAGTACAACTACGAGCCCTTCGACCTCATCGTGCTGACCGACTTCCCCAAGACCGACAAGAGCGAGGGCGGTCTGTCCTCTGCTACCTATCTCAACGACCTTGCCCAACTGGTGGACGTTAAGCCCTTCCTGTCGCTGAAAGCCCATATCGCCAAGGCGGGCATGGGCCAGTGGGCGGACAAAGGCTTTGTCGCCCTCCCGGAAGTGCCGAGCAGCACACAGACGACCATTGACCTGCTCTGCTACGCACACAGAGTGTTCAACCGTGTGGTGGCGAGCGAGGAAGAGGCAGCACAGTCCAACGAGGAAGGCGCCAACGCGAAGAAAATACAGATACTCTCGGAGGGCGGCTACGACAAAGGGAAAGGCTTGCAGGGATTCTTGGCACGCGACATGGCGGGCTTCGTCAATATCGGCACCATCCCGAGCGGCGACACCATCCTTGTGGCTTGCTGCGAACGACAGAAGAACCTCTCCGCCCGTCTGATGGTGCTCTCGGTCAACGCGCATGCGATGTGCAGGATGACGCCGAACGGCTGCAACTCCGTGCTCAGCATGATGGACTACCTGCTTGATACCGATGCCGCCAATGTGGACGACTGCTCCATCACCTTCGACAACGGCACCAAGGCGGGTGTAGGCGGACGCACCGTAGGCACCCACAAGAGCGGCGACCACCTGTGGAGCAACCCCGCCAACTGGACATCAGGCTTAGTGCCGACCAAGGCGCAGAATGTGCATATCCATGCCGACTGTATCGTGGACAAGATGGACCAAGCCGCCGGCGTGGTCAAGATAGGCGCAAATGTACACCTGACCATCAACGCAGACGCTTCGCTCAATGTAACCAACTACTTGGGCATGTGCGACACGAAGAACAATACGAATATCCTGCCGCTCACCTCGCCGGACAATATACGGATTCATGCTGACGCAGACGGCGCGGGCACACTCATCCATGCAGACACGCGCAAATGGGTCAAAGCCTCCGTGCAGTACTACTCCAAGGCATACGGAGCCCCCGCTAACTGCCAGTGGCAGTGGATGACCACGCCCGTCATAGACATGGGGGCGGTGGAGAAACACCTCGCCGGAGCATGGGTCTATCTATGGGACAACGAAGAGCACGGATGGAAAAGACTCCTACGCAACGGCGACACCATGCAACCCTTCACGGGCTATTCGTTCACACAGCGTACCGCAGGCACCACCTATTGGATACAAGGCACCCTTGCCCAAGCCAAAGACACCACCATCACACTCTACTACACATCCGATAAGGAGATGGGGCAGTATAACTTGATTGGCAACTCGTGGACTGCACCTATCAACATCGCGGGCTTCAAGAAAGAAGACTTCGTAAACTGCGAGGCGACCATCTTCATGTTCAATACCGGACTGGACGAAGATGGCAACGGTACGGTGAAAGGCGGGCAGTATGTGGAGGTGCCCGTGGAGACGGTAGGCGAGCAAGCAGCCGCCTTGCAGGTCATACCCGCCATGCAGACCTTCCAAGTGAATGCCACGGGCGCGAACCCCACGCTGACGCTGCGCTACAAAGACCTTGTGCGCCCCGTGGGGGGTGTGAACCGCCAGCCCATGCGCGTGGCAGGTCGCCGAGCAATCGCGGACTACGGAGACTACGACGGTGAGGGCATTACCGAGCGCTTGCATATCCATATCAGCGGCAGACGCTTTGCCGATGTGGTGCACCTCTATCGCAATGCCGACTGCACCTACGATTTCGACAACGGCTGGGACGGCACGAAGTTGTTCGGCGACGCGAGCGCGGTGCAACTCTTCGTGGAGCATGACCTCCGCCGGTTCGCTGTCTCCACACAGCCCCACTTCGATGGCACGCGCCTCGGCATCCTGCGCGGAGAGGACGACACCTACACCCTACGCTTCCAATACGACGGCACCGAGACGCTCTATCTCTACGATAGCGAGACCGACCGCTACACACCCGTCACCAACGAAGCGACCTACACCTTCACCACCCTTTCCACAGAGGTGGAGCACCGCTTCCTGCTGACCGCCACAGCGCCCGAGAACCCGTCCGGACCCGCTACGGGTATCCTCAACCTGACAACCGACCGCGACAGGGCTGTGCTCACCAACACCACGGGAGAACGACTCTGCGTCATGCTCTACGACACCGCAGGACGACTCTGCGGACAATACACATCCCACGCACCGCTATGGGACATTCCGCTTCCCGAAACGAAGGGAGTGTACCTGATAGAAGCCAAGACTAACCATGAACAACGCACCTGCAAAGTGGTGCACTAACCACTACCCACTAACCACTAACCACTAACCACTACCCACTGTGAAACACATCCTCATCCTCATACTCATACTCCTGTTGATGCCGGGCAGTGCGGCGCAGGCAGATATGTTCTCTTTCCGATGCTTGGATCCCGCTTTATCGGGGGTCGAGCCTTCGACGGAGGATACCTATCTGCCTTTCACCTCCATAGCGCCGATGCCCTACGGTTGCTTGCATCCCGCTTTATCGGGGTACCACGACGAGCAAGATACTTACTCCCGACAACTCATGCAGACAGGTAGCAGACTATCCGACAACCGCCGCATGGCGGAGGTCTTCGCCGCTATGGCAGTGAGCACTGCGGTACCCCGCTCGGACAACATGCTCACCCCGACCATGGGTACTGTCGGCTTTTCCAAACTCTCGGCTGCCCCCATGCTCTTGGCGGACGGCACGGTCTATTCACCCTCCGAGGCAACCCGTCCCGGGCCACAACGCATGCCCGGTACACCGGGAGGTATCATAGACAAGCCGGCACTCCCCGTAGGAGAACCCCTGCTACCGCTACTCCTCATCGCTACCGCTTACGCCTACCACAAATACCGCCGCGTGAAAAATTCCTAATTCCTAATTGTCATATATCAAGACATCGTTGACACTATTCTTTTATAAAAATCTCGACTTCGCGCTTAATGTCCGATTGTTAAGATTTCGCCCTCACCGTTTCCTCGCGTATTTTTCGTGTGTCTCCCGCGGGTCTCCCGTGGGTCGGACGCGAGGCTCCACTCCACAAAAAATGTACTATTGTTAAGATTTGTGTGCTGTCCGCCTCCGCCAAGAATCCCCCTAATCTCTGCAAGGACGTAGCCCGCAGCAAGGGTGTTTGAGTAATTCTGCTTGCTTACGCTCTATGTATCCCGCCTTTGTTTACCCCTGCCTGTCCCGATTTATCGGGAACAGGTCGGGGTCGGAACGAAATCCGTGAGACTTTGCTGCGTATAAAAAATTATGAATTATGAGTGCCTATGCTCGGAAACTCAGTTCCAATGCACTCATAATTCATAATTTTTAACAATGCTCGGGTTGCGTCTTATTGAAGCATTACGCCCTGCATGTTGTAGGTGTGTCCGTCGCGGATGATGAGTAACTGCCCGTCTTGCAGCACTTTGTACGCTGCGTTCTCGGTCGAAGCGTCCTTTAAGCCTTCTTCGGGGTTCTCGGGTTCATCCGGATTGTCGGGATTATTCGGGTCGTCCGGATTGTCGGGGTTATCCGGGTCTGTCGGGTCGGGGATACCGGGCTTGAAGACCTTGATACCGTGGATGTAGAGCGTGCCGCCCGAGGTATTCGTTACGCGCACATATAGCGCGGGGCTGGTCAGCGTCGTGGTGGTCTGGAAATTGCCTTTCTTCTTGGTCTCATAGGCATCTATCTTGCTGAACGATTTGCCGTCGTTGGAGACTTGAATCTCGCCCTTGGCAGAGCCTGCGCGGGTAGCGTTCATCGCAAAAGCGGTGATGCTGTCGGGGCAGTAGAAGGTAACATAGCCGGTACTCTTCGTAACAACAATAGCCCCTACATACGGGTCGCTGAAAGAAGCGTCGGAGGAGGTAGCCTGCTTCTCGGAGCCATACGAACTGCCGCCGTCCACAAGGATAATCACGCCGTCGGCAATGTACTGCTTCGTCTGCGCATCATTCTCCGCATTGAACCAATAGTAATCGCCGTTCTCGCCGATGATGAAGGGTACGAGGTTGGTATCGTCGGAGATACTGCCGCCTGCCCAGTCGGGCTTGTTGGTATTCTCGTCGATGGCTTGGGTCTTGCCCTTACCGTCGCCGCCGTTGACGGTCTCGGTAGCGCCTCCGTTGGGCAACGCCGACTCGCCGTAGAAGCCCACGAGGGTGGACTTGTAGTTCAGAAGCGCCTGTTTCAGTTCGGTTATCACATCGTAGTTAGCGTCCTGTGTGGGGTAGTAGAATGTCCACCGGAAATCCCCTCCGTCGATACGGCCTGCGCCGAGTCCCTCTCGTCCAGCTTTCTCACCGCGGCAGATGAGTGCCACATCGTCCACGGGGTCAATCGCCGAAGCGGGAACCGCCTTGCGGGCGGCTTCGTCGGCAGCGCTGTTGTAGCCCGTGCCGCCCGTTAGTGCCTTCGCGCTCACGGCGCCGTCGCGTGTCTCTACCAGCACGGCGTCCCATGCGCCTGACGCCTCTTTGTCTGCCGACCAATAGAGCAACTGGCGCGCGTTGATAATCTTGTTGTTGTAGGCTTTGTTCACGCCGCCGTTCTCGCCCGAGAAGGTGCCGTCGCCCTCGGCGTCCGTCCCCTGCTTAGAAGCCAGCATGGGATATTTGCAGTTGCGGAAATAGTTGCTCTCCACGAATGCGGAACCCCCGCTGGTTACGCCCACGCCGTACTTGGAGATACCGTCGTAGTAGTTGTTGTAGCAGTGGTAGAAGGCGGTGCGGATACGCGGGTGGCGCGAGTCGGAGTGGTCGAACCAGTTGTGGTGATAGGTCATCCAGCAGTCCGTCGTCTCGCCCTTCATACCGCCCAGCGAGCACTTGCCGCTGTCCCAGAAGTGATTGTAACTAATCGTTACATGCGAACTCTTGCCCTTGATGTCCACGGTGCCATCTCCCTTTGCTTGGTCGGAGTCGCTACCGGTGCCCCCATAGAAGAAGTCCATGTTGTGTACCCATACATGGTGGTTGTCTGTATCGAGCGATATACAGTCGTCCATGCAAATCATGCTGGCGAAGTTGCGTATCTCCACCGAGCACGCGTTGCGTATCAGGAAGCCGAAGCCATGAATAGTGGCATCGTTGCCCACGCCCTCGATGGTCAGGTTCATCGGCGTGGTGCCGTTCTTTCCCTTCACCTGCAAGCCCTCAGCCGAGGAGCCGACCTTGTCTAAGTCGCCCTTCTTGATGGTGCCGATGATACGCACGCAGATGGGGCGCGTCTCGGTGCCTTTCTCCAACTTGGCGAGAATCTCTTGGATACCGGTAATCTCAGTATCTTTCTTGTCCACCATGATGTTGCACTTGATGGTCTTGGCGTTGGCTGCGGTCAGGTAGAGCACGCGCGTGCCGTCCTTCAGGGTACCGTCGTTCTTATACGCTCCGATACCGTCCGACCATCCGTCGTGGGCAAAGCCATTGCGGTCGTGTGCAACGGCGGTGAACACCTCCGACTCAGCCTCGTCGCCGTTCGAAGCCACCACTTTCAGTTGGTACTTGCCGGCTTTCAGACCCAGCGCGTCAGCACGACCATAGTCGCCGTAGTTGCGCACCAACTCCTTGTCCAACTGCGTATAAGTACCGCCCTCGGGACGCACAAATACTTGGTAAGTCAAGCCGGATACATTGGTCCATGTTACATAACCACTCTCGAACCAACCTGCTGTCTTCGTGATGGTTACGGCTGCCATCGATGACAAAGAGAACGCCACGGACAACAGCAAAAGAGATAATTTCTTCATAGGTATTGTGATTTTAATTTAAATTGAAATTGCGTGCAAAGGTACTACATTGTCGCGAGATGATTGTTGAGAAATTGACATTTTCTGTAAAAAATACACACTATGCCTGCCAAACGGCTATGCTATGCCCGAATCAACAGCAAACAAAAGAGGCTGCCTGACCAGAAGTCGGGCAGCCTCGTGTTATCAAACAGTAGCCTTGTGGCTTAGCCGTTCACAATCTTCCGATAGAGTACCTTCGGGTCAACGGCTTTCTGAATGAGTGCGTGCAGGTCTTCTATCTTCACGCGCTCTTGCTGCATGGTGTCGCGATAGCGCACGGTAACGCTGTTGTCGGTCATGGTGTCGTGGTCCACGGTGATGCAGAACGGCGTACCGATGGCGTCCTGACGGCGATAGCGCTTGCCGATGGAGTCTTTCTCGTCGTAGTTGGTGTGGAAGTCGAACTTCAACATCTCTTGTATCTCGCGGGCTTTCTCGGGCAGTCCGTCTTTCTTCACCAGCGGCATCACGCACGCCTTCACAGGTGCGAGCACCGGCGGCAGGTTCAGCACCACGCGCGTGTCCCCGCCCTCTAATGTCTCTTCCTTGTATGCCGAGCACATTACCGATAGGAACATACGGTCCACGCCGATAGAGGTCTCGATGACATACGGTGTGTAACTTTGGTTCAACTCGGGGTCGAAATACTCCATCTTCTTGCCGCTGTACTTCGCGTGCTGCGACAGGTCGAAGTTCGTGCGGCTGTGGATACCTTCCACCTCCTTGAAGCCGAACGGCATCTCAAACTCAATATCCGTAGCGGCATTCGCATAGTGCGCCAGTTTCTCGTGGTCGTGGAAGCGGTATTTCTCATCGCCCAGTCCCAGCGCCTTGTGCCAGCGGAGGCGGAACTGCTTCCAGTGCTCAAACCATTTCAACTCCTCGCCAGGGCGAACGAAGAACTGCATCTCCATCTGCTCGAACTCGCGCATACGGAACACGAACTGACGCGCTACTATCTCGTTGCGGAATGCCTTACCTATCTGTGCAATTCCGAAAGGAATCTTCATGCGACCCGTCTTCTGTACATTCAGGAAGTTCACGAAGATACCTTGTGCCGTCTCCGGACGCAGGTAAATCTTCATCGCGCCGTCTGCCGTCGAGCCCATCTCCGTTTGGAACATCAGGTTAAATTGCCGCACATCCGTCCAGTTGCGCGTGCCGCTGATAGGGCATACGATTTCCTCGTCAAGGATAATCTGTTTCAGTTCTGCCAAGTCGTTGGCGTTCATCGCTTGGGAGTAACGCTCATGCAGGGTGTTGCGATGCTCCACGTGCTCTTTCACGCGCTCGTTGGTCTGCTTATAGAGTTCCTCATCGAAGTTCTCGCCGAAGCGCTTGCGGGCCTTTGCCAACTCTTTCTCTATCTTCTCGTCTATCTTCGCTATCTGGTCTTCTATCAGCACATCAGCGCGATAGCGTTTCTTCGAGTCGCGGTTGTCTATCAAGGGGTCGTTGAAGGCATCCACATGCCCGCTCGCTTTCCATACCGTCGGGTGCATGAAGATAGCGGCGTCGATACCAACGATGTTCTCGTGCAGCAGCGTCATCGAGTCCCACCAATACTTCTTGATGTTGTTCTTCAGTTCCACGCCGTTCTGACCATAGTCATACACAGCGCCCAGTCCGTCGTAGATGTCGCTACTCGGGAATACAAAACCGTACTCCTTGCAGTGCGCCACCAGTTTCTTAAATGTTTCTTCTTGCGTAGCCATTGTTTTATTAGGATTAAGGAGCAAGGATGAAGGAAGAAAGTTCTTGGTTCCTTGCTCTTTGTTCATTTTATCTCACGGAAGTCAGCCGTTTCACATGCTCGTTGAAGGCGTCTTCTTTGAGCAACTGCTCCACAGTCAGGTGCATGCGGTAGTTCCAGAAGTGGTGCGGATTCGAGGGCACGTTGATACGCTCGGCATGCGCGTCCGCCAGCCGCACTTTCTCGTCTATCGCCAGCCAGTCTTGCAGCGGTAGAATCACCCACATCGCGGGCGAGTACATGTGCTGGTTCACGATGAACTCGGCTATCTCCGGTGTCATCTCCTGTGGCGCTTCGCCCCACCAGCCCATCTGCTCGTTGTAGAACTTCTGCGTTACCGCGCGGTCTTCTTCCCACCATGCGCGCAGCGGATTCGTGTCGTGCGTACCCGTGGTGCATACGCTCAGGTAAGGCGCGTTGGCGGGGTGCGCAAAGTCCACCGTCGGGTCTTTCGGCATGCGCTGAATCTCCAGACTCAGTATCTGCAATCGGTGCATCACATCGGGCACGCAAGCGGGCACCATACCCAAGTCCTCGCCGCAGCAGAGCATGTGCGTCGCGTTGATGAGGGTCGGCAACTTCCGCATCGCGCTCTGCCACCAGAAATCCGTGTGGCGGCGGAAGAAATAGTCGTTGTAGATATCCATCAGCACGCGCTTCTGGTCGTCGTACAACTCGTTGAACGAGTGGCTCTGATAGATACTGATACGCGGGTGCAACATCTCCGGATTGCGCTGGTCTTGCACGAACAGCACCTCGCAGTGCAGGTAAATCATGCCGTTGCGCAGGTTCTCACACTGCTCTTTGCTCAGCCCTGCTGCCTGCCGCGCCGCGTCGTCTGCTATCAGGTGGTTGAAGTAACTCTCCACCTTCACTTGTGTGTCAAACTCCTCGGGGAAGTAATACACATACCCGTCGTTCGTGCGCAAGAAACGCTCTTTGGCTATCTCCGTATCGTAGCCGAACACATCGCCGAGGACGTTCGCGCGAAGATAGGGCTTCGTCATGCGGTCCCAGTCAAGGCATACACCCATGTTCCACAGGTCTTGCGCAGAGTACGGCAGAGCCGGCACGAAATGTCCGCACAGTCCCCACACATCGCACTTGCGCATCTGCCAAATGCGGAAGAAGCCCAAGATATGGTCTATGCGGTAAGCGTCGAAATAGTCCTGCATCTTCTGGAAACGCTTGCGCCACCAGAGGAAACCGTCTTTCGCCATCTCGTCCCAGTTGTAGGTCGGGAAACCCCAGTTCTGACCGCTGATGGAGAAGTCATCGGGCGGCGCACCGGCAGAAGCGTCGAGGTTGAATAGTTCGGGATGGATATACGCATCCACCGAGTCCGGAGAGATGCCGATAGGTATATCGCCCTTCATCGCCACGCCTATCGAGTGCGCATAAGCCACCGCATCTGCCAACTGCTTGTCTGCATGGAACTGCAGGTAGTAGTACAACTCCTTCGGCTCTTTGTCGCGCTTTGCCAAGAACGCTGCATAAGGCTCCAGCCACTCTTCGTTCTTTGCCCAGAACGATTTGTATTCTTCGCTGCTGAACAACGCCTCCTTGTCGCGCTTGAAGAGCGACTTGAAGTACGTCATCTTCTCGTCATACACACATTGGTAGTCGGCTATCGCCTTTGCGTTAAACGCCTCCTTCGTAGCCTCGTATTTCTTCTTCTGCGCGGGTGTCAGCCTTCCCATCTTCTCAATGTTGATGTATATCGGGTGCAGCGCAAACACGCTCACGGCGTTATACGGATACGAGTCGCGGTTGGTATGCGTCAGCGTGGTGTCGTTGATGGGAAGCGTCTGTATCATCTTCTGCCCTGTCTTCGCTGCCCAGTCTGCCAGTTTCTTCAGGTCTTGGAACTCGCCGATGCCGAAGCCGTCCTCCGTGCGCAGCGAGAACACCGGCACTGCCACGCCTGCCCCCTTGAAGCGAGGTTGCGTGCGGCGGAATGTGCGGTCGTTCTGGCATAGCACCATGTTCTCTTGCAGACCCCATACCACGCGGTTCTCACCCCATTCCATATCTACCACCTTGCCCGAGTGCAGGTCATATACCACGTACTTGTACTCTATCACTTGGTCCGCCTCAACCTGTATCGTGGCTTGCCACAGCGGGAACTCGCAGTCGCACATCGCCACTTTGTCATCCGTGTTCCACTTACCCAATTCAGGGATATTTCCCACGATAGCAACCCCCTGCGTCGGCAACACCTGCGGCACCACAATGCTAAACCGCACATTACCTTTCACTCCCTCCCTTTGTAGGGAGGGCTGGGGTGGGTCTTCCCTTCTAAACAACGCCTCCTTGAACGCCGTTGTCATAAACGCTTTCTCGTAGTCGTCCACCTGCCATTGGTCGCGAACCACCAACTTCTTATCATTGGCGTTCAACACTAACCTGCGCGGCTCCCCGGCTTCATAGATAAAACCACCGTTCTGCAGACGGATAGCGTATTTGTACTGCACCTCTCCCGCAAAATCGCTGATAGGAAGGCTCACTGTCCAGAAGTCCTGACCGTGGCAGTTCATCACCAACGGATGCTCCTCCGTCCAACCGAGGATAGAGGCTTTGGTCTCAATCACGCAGAGGCTCTGACCATACTCCGCGCGGTAGTTGATTTGAAAACTTAAGTTCATGGTATGTGTCGATTAGTTGTGTTTCTTTTTACGGGCTGCAAAGTTACAACATTTTTTCGCAATTTCCAAATTTTTTATACGAAAAAACGCAATTGGTGTAAGATTTTGCTCCAATTGCCACTAACATGCCCACTTGCTATATCGATGAGGAAATCGTGTGGCAATCTATCCAATGTTTGGATAAGGCGATAGAAACGGCATTCCCGCCGATGGAGGAGGAAGAGGAGGAGTAAAGACAGCATAGCAGAGACCCTCCTGCTCACAAATCCAGCACTACGGCGTTCATGTTCGCGTCGATGGTGTAGATGGTATCCTGCGCTTCCATAGCAGGACTGTCTATGCAGCGGTTCAAGTCGAGATGCCGATACCGTATGCCGCCGAGGTGCAGCAGCGAGTGGAAGAGATACATCGTCGTCATCTTCTTGCTTTTGTTTTCCCGCAGCGTCGTCATCTTATCAGGGTACATCGCTTTGTATTCCTCTGACATCCAGACGAATAGCGGTACATGGTATTCCCATACCGACCCTGCGTAAGTCCCGTGCAGCAGCATATGCCGTTCGTCGTCCATCAGGTTCTCCCCGTGGTCGCCCACATACACCATCACCGCAGGGCGGCCGCTCTCTTCCAGTATCTCTATCAGGCTGTCAAGGAAATAGTCCGTGTAGCGTATCGCGTTGTCGTACGAGTTCACTAACACATTCTGCACATTCTTCACTAACGCAGGGCTGTTCCGCTGATTGTTAAGCCGTATTCCCTCGCTGATAGAATCGAAGTCTGGCATGAGTGCCCCGATACGCATACCCTTCATGTCGGGCACGAAGTGTTGGAATTCATCGGGGTAGCGCTGCGAGTATTTGAAGTGGCACCCTAACGAGTGCACCACCATCATCTGCGGTTTCTCGCTTCCTCCCTCGTAGGGAGGCTTGGAATGGGTCATTTCCTTTACAGGTGCCAGCAGCACTGTATCCAGCAGCAACTCATGGTTGCGAGGCATGAAATAGTGCGTATGGTCGCAACTCTCTGCGATACGCAGCAAGAAGTGGTTGTTGAAACTCTGGTCGGCTATCCAAGAGGTCTCGTACCCTGC
>JALFGC010000081.1 GCA_022777485.1 Bacteroidales bacterium | reverse complement strand
GCCACGGTAGCCCATACGATTGAGGCGAGGTTGGAGGACATTCTCCATTATTTCGATGAACGTCATACGAATGCCTATGCCGAATCGCTCAACGCTAAAATCAAAACCTTCCGAGCGGCTTTGAGAGGGGTCAAGGACGTGAAGTTCTTCCTCTATAGATTGAGCACCATTTTCTCCTAATCAACACAGGGTTTTACCAGTGAGCCGGCAGGTACAAGTCGGAACAGCGCGACGGGAGATTGTCGGAGATGAGGATTGGGGCAGGTGGGGAAGAGGCAGGAGAGGAGTTTTTTGTGTCGCCTTGTGGTACGAAATTAGGAGAAAAAACAAGCAGGGCTTGCATATGTCGAAAAAAAGCAGTAATTTTGCAGCGGGAAAGAGTACCCTATTTATCCAATGAATATACTACCAACATACCACCGTCGGAAGACCCACCGCGTGCGGGTGGGCGAGTTGCTCATCGGCAGCGATTACCCTATTCGTTTGCAGACTATGGCGAACACCTCTACCAACGACATTGAAGGCTCAGTGGCGCAGGCGCTGCGGTGCGCAGAAGCCGGTGCGGAGTTGGTGCGCTTCACCACGCAAGGGCTGCGAGAGGTAGAGGCGCTGGGGAAAATCAAGGAGGATTTACGAAGTACGATTTACGATTTACGATTGGGGGCTGCGCAATTGCCTCTGGTGGCGGATGTGCATTTTCAGGCGGATGTGGCAGATGCGGCGGCGCAGGTGGTGGAGAAAGTGCGTATCAACCCCGGGAACTACATTGACCCTGCGCGGAAATTCAAGCATATCGACTACACGGATGAGGAGTATCAGGCAGAGTTGGAGCGGCTAGACGCGCGTTTCTGTAGGCTGCTGGCGATATGCAAGGCGCACGGCACTGCTCTGCGCCTCGGGGTGAACCACGGCAGCCTGAGCGACCGCATCATGTCGCGCTACGGGGACACGCCGGCGGGGATGGTGGAGAGCGTGATGGAGTTTCTGCGCGTGGCAGTGCGCGAGGCGTTCATGGATATTGTGATTTCGGTGAAGGCGAGCAACACGCGTGTGATGGTGGATACCATGCGCCTGCTGGTGAAGGAGATGGACAAGGAGGGCATGACCTTCCCGCTGCACTTGGGCGTTACGGAGGCAGGCGAAGGCGAGGACGGGCGTATCAAGTCGGCAGTGGGCATCGGTGCGCTGCTGGGGGACGGGATAGGCGATACCATTCGCGTGAGCCTGAGCGAGGCGCCGGAGCGCGAGATACCCGTGGCGCGGGCACTGCGCGATTACTTCGCCGACCCGCAGTCGATACGCTATCAGGCGGATAAAGTCCGGCTGTCGGTGGAGGGTAAGACGGCGGTGTATGCGTCGTTGCAAGCCGACTGGGGGCTGATGCAGTTGCAAGCCGCCGCGGAGTGCGGGCGGGTGCTGTGGGACGAGGGATGCACGGAGTTGGTGCTGCAGAACCCCAATTTCACGGTAGAGCAGTTGGAGCAGTTGGCACGGGATATCCTGCAAGCCGCGCGGATACGGATGTACAAGACAGAGTATATCTCCTGCCCGGGCTGCGGCAGGACGCTGTTTGACCTCGAGAAGACCATTGCGGAGGTGAAAGCCGCAACGGCGCACCTCAAGGGGCTGAAGATAGGTATCATGGGGTGTATCGTGAATGGTCCCGGGGAGATGGCGGACGCCGACTACGGGTATGTGGGGGCAGGACGCGAGCGCATCAGCCTGTATCGTGGGAAGGAGTGCGTGATGAAGAACATCCCGCAGGAAGAGGCTGTGGAGCGGCTGCTGGGACTGATTGAGGGGGATAAACAACCATAAAGAAAACTTGTACTATGCCTTTGATTACCATTCTTATACCTTGTTATAATGAGGAGCAGAGTCTGCCTGCTCTTTACGAAGCGTTATGTACTATTTGCAATCCTTTGCAAGAAGTAAGTAGTAGCAATATCTGCGAAGGAATTACCCCCCCCCATCAAGATTCCTATTCGTTTGAATTTCTGTTCATTAACGATGGTTCAATAGACGACACCCTCTCTATCATTAAGACGCTGCGCACGCAAGACGAGCGTGTTTGCTATGTCGATTTATCCCGCAACTTTGGCAAGGAGAATGCCATGCTTGCGGGATTTGATTTTGCGAAAGGGGATGCCGTCATCATTATGGATGCCGACTTACAACACCCGCCCACACTCATTCCCGAGATGCTTCGTATATGGAACAATGGGGAAGTACAAGATGTGTACGCACGCCGCAAGACTCGTGGACACGAACCATGGTTGCGCAAACAATTCAGCCTGCTCTTTTACCGTATCCTTGACCATGCTACACGCTTCAATGTTCTGCAGAATGTGGGCGACTTTCGCCTGCTGGATAAACAAGCCATCTATGCTCTACGTCGCCTGCGCGAAACTGAACGATACACCAAAGGTATGTATTGCTGGATTGGATTCCGCAAACAAGAAATCGAGTTTGAACAACAAGACAGAATAGCAGGCAACAGCAAATGGAATTTCATATCCTTGTTAAACCTTGCCATTGAGGGTATTATCTCATTCACAACCGCCCCCCTGCGCTTGGCTACCTACTTAGGTATGCTTACCGCATTGGGGGCTTTCGTCTATGGACTATATTATTTCATTAAGGCACTATTTGTAGGCGACCCCGTTGCCGGTTTTCCGACACTAATCATCGTGATTCTGCTATTAGGAGGAATCCAACTCATCACTATTGGTATCATTGGGGAGTATTTAGGGCGTATTTTCAATGAAGTAAAACATCGTCCCGTATATCTTGCGCAAGAATACAACGGTGAGCGGCAATATAGCATTCAAGACAAGTAAAGATATTTTACCTATGATTGGATATCTTTCTTTATTCGGACGCTTTTCTCGGCATATAGGGCAGTTAATTACCCGTTAATCACCCGTTAATCACTCGGTAATCACCCGATAAATACTCTTTAATTATTTGGTGATATATTCTTGGAGTCTGCTACCTATAATAACAATAAATAACCACAAACAAGCATTTATCAATTATGCGACACTTTTTCCGCCAATTTACCAAACAAGACTACATCTTCTTCGCCTTATGCGGAGTTGCGTATTTCCTTTTAATTCGACAATATATTCCGTGTAATTGGGATGATTTATCTTATCGATTTGTCTGTGGTACAGAAACATACAACTATGTGGACAGCATAAGTGATGTGCTAATATCCAATATTTATGCGTATTTGCATATAAATGGTCGCTTTTTAGTTCACTGCTTTGTTCAGTTCTTTTGCGGCTTCGGAGGAGAACTATTATTCTTTCTTTGCAGCACATTAATGTTCTTGTTGTTACTAATGAGCATTCTCTATATTGTTCGCAGGAGGACATATAGCAGCATGGACAAGTATTGGTTGTTGTTGGGTCTATTATTGCTCATCCCCATACCCGGTGTTAGTTTTATAGGTACCATTGCATTTGTCGTCAATTATATGTGGTCAGCCACAATATATACATTCTTCCTCTGCATGTATCTTCATATCAAAGAAGATAACATCACTTACCATTGGTGGCAAAATATACTTCTCGTATTATTCGCCATAATTTGCGGCAGTTGGCAAGAAAGTTTTTGCATTGGTATTGCCGGGACATTGTTTTTTTATCATATTGTACATATAAAAAATACGCGCTCTTCACTGCTCTATTTGGTGATTGCATTTGGAATAGGTGCATGTATTTGTATCTTTGCACCTTCAAATTTTTCCCGTTCGGAAGCACTTGGTCTATCTATATACGACATGACAAGCACCATTGTAAAAATGCTAAAACATGTACCCGCCGTTTCTGTTGTTATTTCTTTGGCAATCATCAGTCTCGTTATAGATTTGAGCAAAAAGACCAAAACATTCTTTCTACAAGAAAATATCCTATTTTTCCTTCCGCCACTCTTCTCTATTCTTTTTGCCTTAATTATCTCATTCCATGGCGGGGAATACCAACTGACTATTATTGCCATTTGCTCTATCATACTAAGCATCCGTTTTATCTATCAATATATTACCCTCCCCAAAAAAGCAGAGTATGCGTTGTCAATCTTAATAGTCATATTTAGTGCCATTAATTATATTCCTGCGTATGGATATAGACAAAAGATACACAATAGTTTTGAAAGAGTAACAACAAACTATAATACACACGAATATTGCATCGATGGAGAGTTGGAATCAATTGACCGAGAGTTAATGAAAGGTAGTTTCTATCGAAGATATATTCACGAATTTGCACTATATGGTTTTTATAGTAATACCATCATTGCAGAAAAGTTCTCAAGGTACTTGAACAAAAACGGGCAAACAGATTGCAAGTTAATACTACCTGAAAGCAAAGAACAAATTATCGCGACCTGCACTAAAGACAATGAATGCGACTCTATGTTATATTCCTCTACAAAGTACTCATATTATATTGTTCGACTACCATTAGATGATGACTATCAGCAATATAATGTTTATTACAACGCCTATCCAGTCACAACTATAGATAAAATAAAAGACAAGATACTTCACAGAGATGCACGCCCATTCAATATTAGTCTACAAGACAATCCAACCCAACATCGTCGT
The DNA here is from genome assembly GCA_022777485.1 of Bacteroidales bacterium. Taxonomy (GTDB): domain Bacteria; phylum Bacteroidota; class Bacteroidia; order Bacteroidales; family Paludibacteraceae; genus Colicola. Next base: position 9,787 of record JALFGC010000081.1, on the reverse strand, counting down.
CAGTTTTGTTCTGGTGTATGGAGATATATAATAGTAGAGCCAGCATCCACCAATCGAAATATCGCAGACCTTAAATTGATAAAATTATAACTTCATGTCATTTCCTACTTCATTTTTTTTACATTTACCCAAGGCATGGCAAGAGGTAATTCGCTTTGGGGTGGTGGGAGTAGTAGCAACGGGGATACACTATGGCATATACTTGTTGCTTAATCTGTGGATATGGACATGGCTCGCATACACGATAGGTTACGGAATCAGTTTCTGCGCAAATTATCTGCTGACTAACTATTTCACTTTTCGCACGAAACCCACCATCAAGAATGGCGCGGGTTTTGCAGTGAGCCATATCATCAACTACACACTTCATATCCTGCTTCTGGAATTATTCCTATGGCTCGGTATATCTGAAACATGGGCTCCTTTGCCCGTCTATTGCATCGTCATCCCTGTGAATTTCCTTATTCTTCGCCGTTTCTTCCATTGAAGAATAGATTTTTTTTGCAAAATTGAGTGCGCAAAAAGAAGGTTTTTTGAAAAAGAATTTGCATAATTGTAGAATTTTATGTAACTTTGCAGCGGAAATCCATCCGAATACTCATTAAACATTTCAAAGATATGACTATGCAGAAAAGTCCACTTCAGATTGCGCGGCAGAGTTACCAGCCTAAGATGCCGGTAGCGTTGTGCGGCGCCGTACGCCTTGTAGAAGGCGAGAAAACACAGTCCGTAGCCGACCAGACGGAGATTCAGTCGCTCTTCCCGAACACCTACGGTCTGCCCGTTATTACCATGGAACCCGCAGAGGGCACCAACAGCAGCGAGCCGTTCAACGTGGGTGTGATTCTCTCCGGCGGTCAAGCCCCCGGCGGACACAATGTTATCTGCGGCTTGTACGACGGGCTGAAAGCCCTCAACCCGCAGAACCAACTCTATGGTTTCTTGGGCGGTCCGAGCGGCTTGATTGAAGGCAAGTACACCCTGCTGACCGACGAGGTGATTGACGACTACCGCAACACCGGCGGCTTCGACATTATCGGCTCGGGTCGTACCAAACTGGAAGAGACCTGGCAGTTTGACAACGGTATTGAGGTTTGCAACAAATTAGGTATCAAAGCCATTGTGATTATCGGTGGCGACGACTCGAACACCAACGCCTGCGTGCTGGCAGAGTATTACCTGCAAAAGAAATGCGGTATTCAGGTGATTGGCTGCCCGAAGACCATCGACGGCGACCTGAAGAACAACATGATTGAGACCTCGTTCGGCTTCGACACCGCATGCAAAGTGTACAGCGAGTTGATTGGTAACATTCAGCGCGACGCTAACTCCGCAAAGAAATACTGGCACTTCATCCGCCTGATGGGTCGCTCGGCTTCGCATATCGCCCTTGAGTGCGCATTGCAGAGCCAGCCGAATATCTGCCTGATTTCGGAGGAGGTAGAGGCAAAGGATATGACGCTGAACGATATTGTGGAGCAGATAGTGGAGGTGATTGTTGACCGTGCGAACGCCGGACTGAACTTCGGTACCGTGCTCATCCCCGAGGGGCTTATTGAGTTCATCCCCGCTATGCGCGTGCTGATACAAGAGTTGAACGACATGCTGGCGCAGAACGAGGAGTTCGCCGGTTTGGAGGGCGACGACGCGAAACGCGAGTATGTGAAGTCGATGCTGACTCCCGCGTCCTGCGAATTGTTCCGTTCGCTGCCGAAGGGGATTGCAAAGCAATTGACGCTCGACCGCGACCCGCACGGAAATGTGATGGTGAGCCAGATTGAGACCGAGAAGTTGCTTATCGAGATGGTTAGCAAGCGTTTGGCACAACTGAAAGCCAACGGCGTGTACAAAGGCAAGTTCTCCGCGCTCAACCACTTCTTTGGCTACGAAGGTCGTTGCGCTATCCCCTCGAACTTCGACGCAGACTACTGCTACTCGCTCGGTATGACGGCTACCCACCTTATCGCAGCCGGCAAGACGGGCTATATGGCGCTGGTGCGCAACCTGACCAAGCCCGCTTCGGAGTGGGTGGCAGGCGGTGTGCCTATCACGATGATGATGAACATGGAGAAGCGCAACGGCAAGATGAAACCCGTTATCCAAAAGGCACTTGTTGACCTGAACGGTGCGCCGTTCCTCTACCTGAAGTCGCACCGCGCCGAGTGGGCAGACGCTAACACCAGTTATATCTACCCCGGACCTATCCAATACTACGGACCGTCGGAGGTATGCGACCTGCCGACCCACACCCTGCGCTTGGAGCAGGAAGGGGAGTAAGAGGGGACCCACCCCTGCCCTCCCTGAAGCCACCCCACTGCGCGTTGCTTGCGGGGACCCCGGAAAGGGAGGGGGAAAGAAAAGATAAAGGGTGAGAGACAATGTGATAGTCTTTCATCCTTTATCTTTTACCCATCATCCAATAATCGGTCTTTTATCATTTTATATACGATTGTTATGATTTTCCGTAATTTGGTATAATTTTTGCTTTTTTCGTACTGCGTTATACAACTACACTAACCCACAGGAAAAGCCCTACCAAGGTTGCGGGCGTATTCGGCTATGGACATGCAAACCAAACATCTTCTTTTCACCCTCTTCTCGGCACTTCTACTCTGCCCCGTCTTCCTTCGTGCGCAGTACAGCGACAAGGACCTCTATAACGCCTACTTGCGCCGCGACATGGACCACTGGAAGCAGTATTTGGACGCGAACGCATGGCAGGACCTCTCTCTGAACGAGAAGAAGCGCTACCTGAACTACGAGTACGGCTATATCGCTCCCGCTATCGACACCAAGAAACCGTGGGCAGAGGAGTACTTGAAAGCGTTCGAGCGCCATGTGGAGGAGATGTACAAAGCCAAGCATATCTCCGAGGCACATTATAATATGTATATGTCGTCTGTCTGCGCCTATGACTTCATGCTCAACCGCGGGCACCTGTTCTCATCGGGCGTTAAGTCGTTTAAGCATGTGAAGAAAGCGACCGAGTTGGCCCCCGACGACCCCTTCGTGCTGACGCTGATGGCGAACGTGGAGTTCTACGCTCCTTCTGCCTTCGGGGGCGATAAGGAGCATGCGCTGCAACTATTCCAAAAAGCCCGCAACATCTTCGAGACGACGACCACCTACGAGCACCTGTGGAACTATGCTTCCATGCGGCTCTGTATCGCCCAATGCTACGAGAAGACGGGTGAGGTGGAGAAAGCCATCCACACCTGCCAAGAGATATTGGAGAGTATTCCCGACTTCTCCTACATCCGCGACGAATACCTCCCAAAACTACAACAACTGGCGAGAAAGTGATGAAGAACCAAGACAGATTACTTTCAGGGAGGTGCGGTCGGAAGTATTATCCCGACAAGTCGGGAGCCGCACCACTGGATACCCGACAAAGCTGTTTGTTCTTGGCTCTCGGTTCTTTGTTCATTGTTCTTTGCTCTGGGTTCCCTTCTCTGCCCGCCTCTGCGCAGACGGGCTACGAGCACCGCGACGGGTACACAGCACAGATTGTGCGGGTACCCGTTTCGCATGCGGACAGCGCTACCGGCTACCTACTCATCCCCGACAGCGCCGTGCAAGCCCCCGCCGTGCTGGTGCTGCACGACCATGGTGCCCATTTCACCATCGGCAAGGAGAAGATGGTATGCCCTATCCGCCCTGCGGAAGCCGACTCTGCCGTTCACGCGGCGACACAGCAGGACGCTCGCCGCTGGGTGAATAAGTACTACGATGATATTTTCGTGGGCGACTCGTTGGCGAAAGCAGGCTATGTGGTCTTGGCGATAGACGCGGTCTATTGGGGCGAGCGCCAACAAACACCAACCCGTTCGGACAGCACAGCGGTCAATCCAAAAACTTATCAACCAACTTATTACCGGCACCACCTTCGCCAATACGGCGAGGCGTGGTTCGAGACCATCCTGCGCGATGACAAGGCTTGCGTGGATTACCTCCGTGCCCTGCCCTGCGTGGACTCCGCGCGTATCGCCGCCTTCGGTTTCTCGATGGGTGCTTTCCGCGCATGGCAACTGGCGGCGTGCGACACCCGCGTCAAGGTCTGCGTCGCTGCCAACTGGATGACTACTCGTGCGGACCATTTAGGCACCGCCTTAGTGCCCCACGAGAGTAATCCCTCCGCCTACTCTATGTACCGGCCTGACTGCTCCGAAGACTACCCCGAGACCGCCGCGCACATCGCTCCGCGCCCGTTCCTGCTGCTCTATGGCGAGCAGGACCCTCTGTTTACACCCGATAGCGTCCAATCCGCTATCCGCACCATTATCGCACAGTACACCGACTCACTGCCGAACGCACAAGGACTCTTCCGAGCGCAGTCTATGCCCTACAAGCACTTTTTCAGCCGGAAACATTGGCGAGAACTCCGCCGTTTCCTGCAAGAGCACTTGTAAGAACTGCCCGATTTTCTCAGCAATTCCCCACAGGGCATCCCTCCGCAGCCATAGCCCCGTATCCAAATCGGGCAGAAAAAGATTCTATAAGAAAAGTTGCAAAAAACTTTGTTATGCAACTTTTTTTTTGTACCTTTGCAGACGATTTCCCTAATTAAGAATTAATAGGACGATATATTATGAACTTTACGCATTTGCATGTACACTCGCACTATTCGATGCTGGACGGGATGTCGAAAGTGCCGGATATAGTAGAGAAATGCCTTCGCTGCGGGATGAATGCCGTGGCGCTGACCGACCACGGGAATATGTATGGCATCAAGGAGTTGCTGGACTATTGCAAGAAAGTGAACGGCAGGCTGAAAGAGGCGGCGGGCGACGGCACGTTCGTGCCCTTCAAGCCGATAGCAGGCTGCGAGTGCTACTGCGCGCGGCGCGGACGCCACGCCATGACCGACGAGAAAGCCCTCAACGGCGAGGGGCGAGAGTATATCATCGACCGCTCCGGCTGGCACCTTATCTTGCTGGCGAAGAACAAAGTGGGGTACCACAACCTCTGCCATATCGTAAGCGAGAGTTTCATGGACGATGCCTACAACTACACCGCGCGTATCGACCGCGAGCTGTTAGAGAAATACCACGAGGGGCTGATATGCTCGTCGGCATGCCTCGGCGGGGAGTTGCCGCAGAAAATCATGGCGGGCGACATGGCAGGCGCAGAGGAGACCATCGAGTGGTTCAAGGGCGTGTTCGGTGAGGACTATTACATTGAGATTCAGCGCCATCAGACCGACAAGCCAAGAGCCGACCAAGTGGTGTATCAGCGGCAGAAAGAGGTGAACCCCGTACTGATTGAGTTGGCGCAGAAGCATGGCGTGAAGGTGATTGCCACCAACGATGCGCACTTTGTGGACGAAGAGAACGGCGAGGCGCACGACCGTCTGATATGCCTCAGCACGAACCACTATGTGGACGAAGAAGACCGCATGCACTACACCAAGCAGGAGTGGCTGAAGACGCCCGAGGAGATGGCGGCTATCTTCGGCGACATCCCCGAGGCACTCACGAACACACAGGAGATAGTGGACAAGGTGGAGATTTACGACATTGACTCCGGTCCTATCATGCCTAACTTCCCCATCCCAGAGGAGTTTGGCACAGAGGCAAGTTACCGCGAGAAGTTCACCCCCGAAGACCTGTTCAACGAGTTCACGCGCAACGAACACGGCGAGGTAGTGCTGAGCCAAGAGGAGGCGGAGAAGAAGGTGAAGAAACTCGGCGGCTACGACAAACTCTACCGAATCAAGTTGGAGGCGGATTACCTCGCCTACCTTGCTTACAAAGGGGCGCACGAGCGCTACGGCGAGGTGCTGACCGAGGAGCAGCAAGAGCGCATCCTCTTCGAGTTGCATATCATGAAGACGATGGGTTTCCCGGGTTACTTCCTGATAGTGATGGACTTCATCCGCGCGGCGCGCGAGGAGCTGGGCGTGAGCGTGGGTCCCGGGCGCGGTAGCGCGGCGGGTAGCGTGGTAGCCTACTGTCTGCATATCACCGACCTTGACCCGCTGAAGTACGACCTGCTGTTCGAGCGTTTCCTCAACCCCGACCGTATCTCGCTGCCGGATATAGACACCGACTTCGACGATGTGGGGCGTCCGAAGGTCATCGACTGGGTGACGGAGCGCTACGGCAAGACGCATGTGGCGCATATCGTAACCTACGGCAAGATGGCGACGAAGAGCGCGATAGCCGATGTGGGGCGCGTGCAGCGACTGCCGCTGGCGAAGGTGGCAGAACTGAAATCATATATCCCCGACCGCAATTTCCCCGACAACATCAAGGACGAGAAAGGCAAGAGCCCGAAAGTGAACTTGAAGAACTGCTACAAGTACGTGGACGAGTTGAAGCACGAGTTCGAGATGGGCGAGCCGAACGTGCGCGAGGTACTGGAGTACGCCAAGCAGTTGGAGGACACCAACCGCCAAGTGGGTATCCATGCCTGCGGCATCATCATCGGCGCGGACGACCTGACGAAGTTCGCTCCGCTGTCGAGCGTCTATGACCCGAAGTTGAAGAAGCGCGTGCTCGTAACCCAATACGACGGGCATGTGGTGGAGAGCGTGGGGCTTATCAAGATGGACTTCCTCGGGCTTATCACGCTGAATATCATCAAGGAATGTATCAAGAACATCAAGAAGCGCACGGGCGAGGTGGTGGACATCGACCATATCCCCATCGACGACGCGCTGACCTACAAACTGTTCCAAGAAGGGCAGACGACGGGCGTCTTCCAGTTTGAGTCGGCGGGTATGCGCAAGTATATGAAGGAGTTGCAGCCGACGGTGATTGGCGACATCATCGCGATGAACGCGCTCTACCGCCCGGGACCGATGGACTACATCCCGCAGTTCATCCGCCGCAAGCAGGGCTTGGAGCCCGTTACCTACGACATCCCCGTGATGGAGAAATACCTCAAAGATACCTACGGCGTTACGGTCTATCAGGAGCAGGTTATGCTCCTCTCGCGTCTGCTGGCGAACTTCACCCGCGGCGAGAGCGACAAACTGCGTAAGGCGATGGGCAAGAAGCAGATGGCGATACTGCAAGAGTTGAAAGGTAAGTTCATGGCGGGCGGCAAAGCCAACGGGCACGAGGAGAAAGTGTTAGAGAAGATTTGGAGCGACTGGGAGAAGTTCGCCTCGTATGCGTTCAACAAGTCGCACGCTGCCTGCTACTCGTGGGTAGCCTACCAAACGGCATACCTCAAGGCGCACTACCCCGCGGAGTTCCTCGCTGCCAACCTCACCGTGTCGAAAGACAACATCAAGGAGGTAACGAAGTTCATGGACGAGTGCAAGGCGATGCGCATACAGGTGCTGGAGCCCGATGTGAACGAGTCGGAGATGAACTTCACCGTCAACGACCAAGGCAACATCCGTTTCGGCTTGGGCGGCATCAAGGGCGTGGGCGAAGGTGCCGTGGAAGCCATCATCTCGGAGCGCGAGAAGAACGGTAAGTTCAAGGATATCTTCGACTTCCTCGAGCGTGTGAACCTGCAATCTTGCAACCGCAAGACCGTGGAGAACCTTGCGCTGGCGGGGGCGTTCGACTGCTTCGAAGGGCTCTACCGCGAGCAGTTGCTCGGGCAGAACAGCAAGGGCGAGAGCGTGCTTGAGACCCTGATGCGCTACGGCACCCTCTTCCAACAAGACAAGCAGTTACAGCAGAATTCGCTCTTCGGCGATATGGGCGACATGGGCGTCGCGGTGCAGCACCCCGAGATACCGCAGCCCCCGCGCTGGTCGGCTATCGAACGGCTGAACATCGAGAAATCGCTCATCGGTATCTTCCTCTCCGCCCACCCGCTGGATGAGTACGAATACGAGGTGCGCGAGATGTGCGACATCACCGCCGCCGAACTGACCCTCTTCGACGGCTGGCGCACCCCCGATGCCCGCGCCGCTGCCGCTAAGAATAGCGAAAATGAAAACGCTAATTACGAAGACAACGAAAATAACGAAAACAACGAAGGTGGCGATGACACCGAAGATACCCCCCGTATCACCCCGGAAGCCTTCCTCGCGAAGTACAAAAACAAGCCGCTGCACTTCGGCGGCATCGTAACGAGCGCGGAGGTGGCGACCTCGAAGAAAGGGAACATTTACGGGCGCTATGTGATAGAGGACTACTCGGGCAGTTACAAGATGGCACTCTTCGGCGACAACTACAAACGCCTCTCGCCGATGTTGCAACCCAATGTCTATGTCTATATCACGGGCACCATCGCCCAGCGCGGCGCAGGCATGCGATGGTTCAAAGAGCAGGCGGACGAGCAAGCGGAGTTTGAACTGAATATCAGCAATGTGGAGTTGCTCAAAGACGTGCAAGACCTCTATGGTAAGGGGCTGACGCTCCGCATCTCGCTGATGAACTTAGACAACGAGTTGATAGAGGAACTGAACGAGCAGTGCAAAAAGAACCCGGGCAAGGGGCAACTCCACATCCAGATAGCCGACCCCATACACAACTACCTCATCCACATGACCTCCAAGAGCCGCTATATCCGCATCACCACCGACTTCTACCGCTGGCTCCAAACACAAGAAAAAATACAGATAGTGAAAGATTAAGAGACCGTCTTGCGACTGTCAGACAAACGACCGCACTTCGTGCTGTCCGACCGATATAATATCGGAAATGGTATCCTCTGCAAAAATCCCATGAATCTCGGGAGCGATAGCGAGCAGGAGTATAAAAAAACACCTTGCTGCGGGCTACGCCCTTGCAGAAATGAGGAAGGATTTTTAGCGGATGATGGTAAATCGGTCGGACAGTGAAACGGTCGGACAGCAAAGCGGTCGTTCAGCGATAGCGGTCAAAATATCAACATTATGTCATACGAACAAACCCTCCAATACCTCTACTCCTCTCAACCGGCGTTTCACCTCGTGGGCAGCAGCGCCTACAAGCCCGGGCTGGAGAACACACGCCGACTGATGGCGCACTTGGGCAACCCGCATGAGCGGTTTGCCTCCGTGCATATCGCGGGCACCAACGGCAAGGGCAGCACCTCCCACCTCATCGCGGCGAGCCTGCAATGTGCGGGCTATCGCGTGGGGCTCTACACCAGCCCCCACCTCGTGGACTACCGCGAGCGTATCCGCATCAACGGCGCGATGATACCCAAGGAGGAGGTCGTGCGCTTTGTGGAAGACCACCGCGCATTCCTCGAAGAGGTCAAACCCTCTTTCTTCGAAACGACGATGGCATTGGCGTTTTGGTATTTCGCCAAGGAGCAAGTGGACATCGCCGTGGTGGAGTGCGGCTTGGGCGGCAGGCTCGACTCCACGAATATCATCACACCCCTCCTCTCCGTCATCACCAACATCGGCTTCGACCATACGGAGTTCTTGGGCGACACATTAGCGAAAATCGCCTACGAGAAGGCGGGGATTATCAAGCCGGGCGTGCCCTGCGTCATCGGCGAGACCCACCCCGAGACCATGCCCGTCTTCCTCGCCAAAGCAAAGGAGTGCGGTATCTTGGGCGAGGGTTTGGAGACTACCGACTGCCGTATCTGGTTCGCCGACCAATGCGGCTACCTCCGCCGCAAGCGCCAACGCGACATCCCCGACTGCCAACTCCACGGCATCTACCAAGAGAAGAACATGCAAACGGCGTATGTAGCACTCTGCGCACTAAAAGACCGTCCCGACTTGTCGGGACCGCCTGCGGCTGAAAGACCGTCCCGACTTGTCGGGACCGCTGACGCTGAACGACAAAAGACCGCTCACTTCCCGACAAGTTGGGACAAGTCTACGGTGTCAGACCGATATAGTATCGGAAATGGTATCCTCTGCAAAAATCCCATGAAT
>JALFGC010000049.1 GCA_022777485.1 Bacteroidales bacterium | reverse complement strand
TTGTTGCGGGATTATCGACCCGTGAATGTGAATAACATCCCAGTTACCTATGTGGAGAAAGCGAAGTATCCGGTAATTGATATGCACTCCCACGACTATGTCCAATCTCCTGAGGAGGTGGAGGCATGGGTGAAGAATATGGATGCTTGCAACATACGCGAGACGCATGTGATGCACTGCTCGTGGATAGGTGCTCCCTTCGAGGAAATCATTGCACGCTACAGCCGCTACCCCGAACGCTTCCGCTTCTGGTGCTGCTTCGACTACACGCAGATGCTGCAAGATGGTTCCGCAGACCAAACTATTGCCTATCTGGAGCATTGCCATGCGCTGGGCGCTGTGGGTGTCGGTGAGATGGGCGACAAGGGCGAAGGCGACCTGTATGCGCGCCCCGCAGAGGGAAGAGGTATCCATTTGGACGACCCGCGTATGGACCCCATATTGGAGAAGTGTGCGGAACTGCATATGCCTATCTCCATCCATATTGCTGAACCCTATTGGATGTACCTGCCGCAGGATGGTAGCAACGACGGTCTGCCTAACGGTGCGGTATGGCATGTGGACACCACTGCCGCTACTTGCTTGGGCTACAACGAGTTGATGGTTTCGTTCGAGAACGCCGTACGCAAACACCCGAACACCATTTTCATCGCCTGCCACTACCTGAATATGAACCACGACCTGCCTCGGTTAGGCGCATTGCTTGATAAGTATCCAAACCTCTATATCGACATCGCCGCACGCGTGGCTGAGGCGGCACAGACGCCGCGCGCCACACGAGAATTCCTCATCAAGTATCAAGACCGCATACTCTTCGGTACGGACAATGGTACAGAGGCGAGCATGTATAGGAATATCTTCCGCGTCTATGAGACCGATGATGAGCACTTCTACATCCACGATTTCAATTATCATTGGGCACTCAGCGGTATGTATCTGCCTGACAAAGTGCTCAGGAAGTTGTACTATGAGAACGCCGAGAAAATCTTGAAAAGATAAAAAACTGCGCTTCCCGCTGAAAGGATAAGGACCGCTCGCTTCGCTCACTAAAGGATGAAGGATAAAAGACTTATTAGTTTCATCTATGCGTTTCAGAGTCGAAGGTAACTTCAACTCCCCCGCCTCCCTCATAGAGGGGGGAGAGGGGGTACGGGGGCGGGAGGAGGACTCGACTTCATGCCGCAAAGGAAAGATAACCCTTGAACCAGATAAAATACAAACAATATAACTCTTAATCAACATGAAGACATTCTATGCTATTTGTATGGCTTTGTTGCTCGCAATCACCTCTGCTTCGGCACAGGTGATGGTAACGGGCACAGTAACCGCATCGGAGGACGGCAGTCCGTTACCCGGTGTAAGTATAGTGGTGGAAGGTTCCACCGTGGGTACCATCAGCGATATAGATGGACAGTACCGAATTGAGGTGCCGGAGGGCGCTACTTTGCAGTTCTCATTCGTGGGCTACAAGACACAGCAGCAAAAAGCACAATCCGTGCTGAACATCGTGATGGAAACCGATGCTATCATGATGGAGGAAGTGGTATCGCTGGGTTATTCATCGGTGAAGAAAGCGGAGTTGTCATCCGCAGTAGTAACGGTGTCCGGCGAAGCATTGACGGATGTAACCTCCGCCGATGTGGGCAATATGTTGCAGGGTAAGATAGCCGGTGTGCAGGTAACCAACGCCGGTGGTCAGCCTGGTGAGGCAGCAGAGATACGCATCCGTGGTACAGGTTCTATCACCGCCTCCAGTGCACCGGTCTATGTGGTGGACGGCGTGATGGGGGCGCCTTTCAACCCGCAGGATGTGGAGACCATCTCCGTCCTCAAAGACGCGGGTGCCACGGGTATCTATGGTGCAGCCGCTGCCGGTGGTGTCATCGTGGTAACCACCAAGTCGGGGAAGAAGAACGAGAAGATAAGTGTGGACATCAAAGCCACGGCGGGTGCAAAGCAAGCACTGTATGGCAACTACAAAATGATGAACTCCAAAGAGTTATACAACTTCCACAAGTCGCTCTATTCCAAGGCGGTATTCAACTCCCAGTATCCTAAGTCCTTGTTGGAGCAGGATTACAACTGGCAGGATGAGTTCTTCCGCACAGGTGTGATACAAGACTACTATATCTCCGTGAAAGGCGGTTCTCAGAAAGTGGGCTACTACGCAGGCTTGAATTACTATGGTGAGGAAGGCACCCTTGTAGGTACGGGCATGCAGCGCGTGAACGGTAATTTCAACATGAATGCGGAGATAGCCAAATGGTTGGATATGAATGTGAAGGTCAACTTCACCAAGTCGTATCGTAGTTATGCGGCATCGTGGACGATGTTGGACGACGCGTTCATGAAGATGCCGTGGGATAACCCCTATGAGTTGGATGCTGAGGGCAACTCCACAGGCAATTACCTGTATGTCAACAGCGACACGCGTTCGGACAACGGAAAGAAATGGTGGTCGCAGAGCAAGTGGAATGCCCTGCATACGGCGCAATACAACTATAGTAAGGACGAGAACTTCGACTTCAACGGTCAACTGCAACTGAATGTGCATTTCACCGATTGGTTGCATTTCACCACCACCAATACTTTCTCCGCAGGGGCATACAAGTCGATGGAATATCGCGACCCTCGGGCGTTCGACTCGGAGTTTGCGAGCGGTTATCTCGGGAATAATATCGGATTGAGCAAGAGTTTCGGTACCATCAACATCTTGAAAGCTGCCCACCAATGGGGCAATCATAGTTTGAACGGTATGTTGGGCTTTGAATACAGCACATGGAAATCGCAGTACACCTCCGCAGCGGGTACGGGAATGCCCAATGGTGTGGACGCACTCAACTCCACTACTCCGTATTCCGTAGGGGGCTACGAGGTGCCGGGTGCAGGATGGGCAGCGTTCATCCAAGCGCAGTACGACTATGCGAAACGCTATTTCATCACCGCTACTTTCCGAGCAGAGGCAAGCAGTATCTTTGCCCCGAACAACCGCGTGGGTTATTTCCCCTCCGTGGCAGCATCGTGGCTGATTTCGAACGAAGGCTTTATGAAAGACCAAGATGTGGTTAGTTTCTTGAAGTTACGCGCATCGTATGGTGTAACGGGTAACAACAACATCCCCTCGTATAAGTATCTCTCCACCTACGCGCTGAACCTGCTGTATCAGAACGAGGTAGGTGCTTCTCCTTCGCGACTGGCTAACCCCGAGTTGCATTGGGAGACGGCGAACATGGCGACCGTGGGTATCGACCTTGCGTTTGTGAACAGGGTGGATATGTCTATCGACCTCTACAACACCGACAACACCGGGCTCCTGCTCAATGTGCCCGTAGCGCCCTCGACAGGGTTCTTTGAAATCATGAAGAACGCGGGTTCTGTGCGCAACCAAGGTATTGAGTACCGCATTGACGCGCAGGCTATCCGTATCGGCAAATGGGCATGGGATATCGGCTTCAACATCGGTTTCAACCGCAACCGCGTAACATCTACACCGAATGGTCCCTTCTTGCAGACAGCCAGTTCGGTGAGCCAGCAGGTGAAGGAAGGACAAGATATCTTCTCTTGGTACATGAAAGAGTGGGCAGGTGTGGATTCGGAGAACGGCGACCCGCTGTGGTATATGGTGGATGCCGAAGGCAACTACATGCTTGACGCCGAGGGCAACCGCACCACCACCAACGACTACAACGCCACCAACGCACGCGTCTGCGGAAAGGCTACGCCGCTCTTCTCCGGTGGTCTGAACACGCAGTTGAGTTGGAACGGTATCTTCCTGAGCGTGAACACCAACTTCACCTACGGCAATAAGATATTCAACTACACCCGCCTCTCGACCGATGCCGATGGTGCCTATGTAGGCTACAACCAATTGTCCATCGACAACTCCGTGCAAGGCTGGACAAGATGGGAGAAAAAAGGTGATATCGCTACCCACCCGAAAGCAGTCTTGAACGGCAACAAAAACTCCAACGCCATCAGTTCGCGCTACTTAGAGGACGGCTCCTACTTCCGTATCAAGAACCTGACCGTAGGTTACGACTTCCCGAAGCAACTGATACAAAAAGCACACATGACCCGCTGCCGTATCTATTTCTCGGCGGACAACCTCTGGACGGCGACCAAGTTCTCCGGTATGGACCCCGAAATCACAATGAGCACATCGGTGTATAACTTGGCAGGCATGTATTCTACCAACTACCCCGTCGGAAGAACCTTCCAAGGCGGAATAGAGATTTGTTTCTAAGAACCACGAACCTCTCAACACTAAAAATCGTATGAAAAAGATATTTCAAATAGTTGCAATAGCCGTAGTATCGGCATTGTGCTTCACCGGATGCGACCTGAACTATTTCCCATCCGACGAGTTGAACTCTGATGTTTTGCTCCAAGACCCCACCGGAGCGGAGTATATCATGGACGGTTGCTATGCGCTGCTGAAAGACGAGGTGGAGTATTTAGGCTACGCCAGCGGCAACACCTATGTGCGCCACTACACGCAGATGGCGGAGTTCCCTGCCGACAACTGCTGTTTAGCAGGGAAAACCACCGACCCGCTATACGAGGCACTGGCATACATGATGACCGACAACCTGAAGAATGTGGGCACATTGTGGATGTTGGCATACAAGGTTATCTACATGTCAAACACGGTTATCCATGCCAACCCCGAGGGCGAGTCGAAGGAGTCGGACCAGTTGATAGGTGAGGCATACTTCATGCGTGCCCTCATGCACCTCCACATGGTTACCCTCTATGCGAAACCCTATGCGCAAGGACGCGACAACATGGGCGTACCTTTGCAGACCGAAGCAGGCAGCAGCAACATCACCCGCGAAACGGTAGGAAAAGTGTACGATCAAATCGTGAAGGACTTGCAGAAGGCAGCCGCCCTGATGGGCGCTTCACGCGGCAACAAAGGATATCCGAGCCACGATGCTGCCCTTGGATTGCTCTCCCGTGTCTATCTTTACATGGGCATGTACAACGAGTGTATCACCACGGTGAACGAGATGTTGGGCAGTGCAACACCCGAAAGCAAACTTGAACCCGACTTCGCCAACTATTTCGCCAATGCAAAGACTTCGCAGGAGACGCTTTTCTGCATTGCACACGAGACCATTGACGACAAGGGACAATCCTCTGCTGGCTCAATGTACAACGGCGATGGCGGCGGATGGGGCGAAATCTATCCTTCCGACCCGCTGCTCTATCTCTACGAGCGCTATCCTTCCGATGTGCGCTACACCGCCTTCATCAAACCGCAGTTCCCCGACCCCGTGCCCGCAGGCTTTAATGTCTATTTCCCTGACCCCGAGACGCCCGACGATGCATCCGGCAGACAAAATCTCATATTCCAAGTTACCCCATCGGGCGACAACTACACCTTCAACGAGGGCGGAAAGACCTACACCGTGGAGAAACGCACCGTGCAGGGAGAGTACTCCGAGTACCATGTCGTGTACAAAGGTGTAGATTGCCTTGCACGCGTCAGTGCACCCATGCAAAACCGATACAACTATCCCAAGTATTATGTAACCAAGTTCGGCTACCAAGACGGTATTCCCACCCTCTCTTCGCCTGTGTTCTGCCGCTGGGGTGAGGTGCTCCTCAACCGCGCTGAGGCATATGCACACCTCAACCAAGGGGATAACGCACTCAAAGATGTGAACACCATCCGACGCCGTGCAGGCATTCCCGAGAACGGGATGTTTGCTTCAGACAAGATGCACGGATACAGCGATGTGCTCTCCGTGGTGATGGACGAGCGGAGGCTCGAACTGGCGTTCGAGGGACACCGTATGTTCGATGTCTATCGCAATGGCTTGACCATGGATAGACAATTCCCGGGTGCACAACCGTGGGCGCTGGTGGAGCCTAATTATCCCAAGATACAATATCCTATTCCCAATGCAGAATGGACGGTGAGCGGTATTCCGCAAAACCCGGGCTATTAAATAAATCAACATCTCAACACACACAACTAATTTATTAACCTTCAAAAAAAATCAATTATGAAAAAGTTTCAATTAGCACTCATGTGCTTTGCAACATTGGTATTTGTTGCATGCAAACCGACCAACCAACCCGACGAACCGGGCAACGATGGCAACGACGAAGAAGAACCCGCTTTCGTTTCTAAGATTGATGTTACCGACAACTCCCTTGCCGACTGGGACGCACTGCCTGCAGAGTATGTATTCACCACCACTTGCGCTGCTAAGTCCTCCATGAACGGCTTGAAGAGTTGCAAGGTGTATGCAGACCAGCAGTACATCAATGTATTGGTAGAGTGGAATCCGGATGTAGTGGTTGACCTTGAATGGCCTGCTTTCCACATCTATCTGAACGCCGACAACGACCCCAAGACCGGTGGTTACACCGATGAGTTTGCTGACGGAGATGCTGAGGTATTGCTGGAAACCGCTTTCTTTGCTGAAGGAGCGTCGCATCCATACAATCCCGCTGTATTCAAATGGTGGGGAGAGCCCGGCGGTTCCGGCTGGGAGTGGACAGAACCGGGTATTGAACACACCGATGCAGACTTCTGGGGCGCTATGGTTGGCGAAGGACAACTCCCCATCGGAAACAGCGAGGTAGTAGGAGGCAAGTGCGAGATTCAGATCTTGCGCGAACTCATACCGATGCCTTTCCATCCCTCTGAGTTCACCATCGGATTCGATATCCAGCAGAACTGGACATCTTGTGGGGTACTGCCTAATGCGGATGACGACGAGACCGGCACGGTGGTTACTGCACCGAAGATGCGCGTGAAAATCGACCTTGGCGAATAAGAACCTATTCCTTAATTATCGTTGAATGTGTTGATTGAAAGTATAGGGTATGGCGGCACATACCGCCGTACCCTATACCTCTTCAAAAAATAGCCCGAAGAGCACCGAACAGACCAAGTAAGCACGACGAGACCAAAGTTAACGATTAGTTAACGATTAGTTAGTGATTGTAGAACCTCTGTCCTGACTTCTTCCATACCCGAGCATGGGCACTCAAAACGCTTATCTTCGCTTCGTTGCGAACTATTTGTTCATCATTTATCATTCATTATCATCATGCAAAGAACAAACCGACAAGTTTGGATGGCATTAGCCGTATGCGCAGCCGTCTTGGCAGGTTGTCGCACGCCGGAGCCTGCTCCCGTACCCGACCCCGAAGGTACAATCTACTATACCGAATCGAACGAGATTTTTCCTAATCCAGAACGGGGATTCTTGGCTCAGATTTACTATAAGTCCGATAACACCCAGACCTCCGCGCAGGTCGCTGTCATTCAGGGAAATCGCAAGGCAGACAACCTGACGCTCTACCTCGATTCCTACTATCTGACCGACTATATAGAGAGCGACATCGCACAAGATTTTCTCGACCGGCTTGCACGCAATATGGAAGCCTTGCGCGAGGGAGGAGCAAAAGCAGTGGTGCGCTTCTCATACAAACCTTCTTTCGCAAATGCCGACAAGCCATGGGACGCTACCCCGGAGTGGATCTCGCGACATGTGGACCAATTGGCTCCCTATCTGGAGAAATACAAAGATGTTATCCTTTGTATGCAAGCAGGATTCATAGGCTCGTGGGGGGAATGGTACTACACCTCCACTTTCCCCTTCAATCCAAGCAAGGATGAAGATTTTGTACTCCGTTGGGAACTCGTTGACCATTTGTTAGAAGTGCTACCCGCCGAGCGACAACTGGCTCTCCGTACACCGGGATACAAAATGCGATACCTGCGCCAAAGAGGATACGAACCCACGCCACTCACCGAAGCCGAAGTATACCAAAACACGCCGAAGGCGCGTCTTTGCGGACACAACGACTGCTTCGTCGCTTCCTCCAACGATGTCGGCACTTACTTCTCGCCGGACGAAAAAACCTTCTGGGCTGAGGACACCAAATATACCTTCATGGGCGGGGAGACTTGCGGCGAATGCTCCTACTCCAACGGAGAGAACGCTATCGCACAGATGGAGCGCTTCCACTGGACTTACCTCAACCGCAGTTACCACACAGGAGTCCTCAACTCGTGGATTCAATCCGGACACATGGACGAAGTGAAGCGGCGTCTCGGATACCGATTGGTGCTCGACAAAGCCTTCCCGACGCAAGACCCGAAAGCAGGAGAACGATTCTCCGTGGTCCTCACGCTACGCAATGTGGGATTCGCAGCACCTATCAACCCACGAGATGTGGAGATGATTCTCATCTCCGAGACCGACCCCGAGCAGCAGTTTGTCTTTAAGCAAGACATAGACCCCCGATATTGGATGGCAGGAGACACTATCGTTACGACGCTCCACGGCAAACTCGATGCTGCTATGGCGGGCAACTACAAGGTCTATCTCAACCTGCCGGACCCCATGCCCAACCTCCACGACCGACCCGAATTTGCTATCCGACTCGCGAACAAAGACATCTGGGACGAACAACGAGGATACAACTATCTCCTAACCATCACCCTATAAGATAAAGGATGATGGATAAAAGACTGATTCCTTTCGTCTATTGAGTTTCAGAGTCGTGACTATTTTGTCTTTCATCCTGTGTCCTTCATCCTTCATCCTAAAACAGATATGCGCAAACCGCTCTTTTTCATCCTACTGACACTTGCAGCCCTCACCTATGCGGCAGAGCCCGTCTATTGGTGGGGGGCTGCCGTCGGGCTGGGCATGCACCAACCCTATACCAATCTTCCGGAGTTCGACCTGCGGACTGAAGATGCCAACAACCAACTCACGCCTCTTTTCCTCTCTTCCGATGGGCAATACGCGTGGGCAGACACCACCTTCCGTTTCTCGGCAACCGACGGCAAGATACAGACCTCTATCCCGCTCTCATTCAAGCAGGCGGGTAATACCCTGCGAGATGCCTATTTGGAGGCACAGGCTCGCTATTTCCCTGCCAACGGACAACTGCCTGACAGCCTCTTCTTCACCATGCCGCAGTACAACACATGGATTGAACTCATGTACAACCAAACGCAAGCCGACATCTTGCGTTATGCGCATGCCATCATCGACAACGGCTTCCCCCCTGGGGTGCTGATGATAGACGACAACTGGCAACGCTACTACGGCAACTTCGACTTCAAAGCAGAGTGCTTCCCCGACCCGAAAGCCATGGTCGATGAACTCCATGCCTTGGGCTTCCGCGTTATGCTTTGGGTATGCCCCTTCGTATCGCCCGACTCACCCGAGTTTCGACTCCTGCAAGCCAAAGGATACCTACTCAACAACAGCAACGGAGAGACTGCCGTACTGCCGTGGTGGAACGGCTTTTCCGCATGCTACGACCTCACTAACCCCGAGGCGGCAGACTATTTCATCAGACTCCTGCGCAACATGCAGACCACATACGGCATCGACGGATTCAAGTTCGATGCCGGCGACAACAACTGCTATGCTGCTTTGGATGGAAACACCGCCATCCATACGCAGGCATGGAACCGCATAGGCTTGGCGTTCCCCTTCAACGAATACCGAGCAGCGTGGAACATGGGAGGGCAGCCACTCGTGCAACGACTCGGAGACAAAGACTATAGTTGGCAGGCGGTGCAGTCGCTCATTCCCTGTATGACCGTTGCGGGACTCTTGGGATATGCCTATACTTGCCCCGACATGATTGGCGGAGGACAGTGGACGGCTTTCTTGGGTATCGACAGCAGCATGTTCTGCCAACCGCTTATCGTCCGTTCGGCGCAGGTGCATGCACTCATGCCCATGATGCAGTTCTCCGTAGCCCCATGGCGTATCCTCTCCGAAGAGAACCTTGCTATCGTTCGAGACGCCGCATGGCTACATACCCGCATGGCAGACTATATCATGCAGTGTGCACACCACGCTGCACAAACGGGGGAACCCATAGTCCGCTCAATGGAGTATGCCTTCCCCCACCAAGGATTCGCCACATGCAACGACCAGTTTATGCTTGGCTCGCGATACCTCGTGGCACCTGTGTTGAACGATAGTCTCCAACGCACTGTCCGCCTGCCTAAAGGGCTTTGGAGGGACGAAAAGGGTAGGAAATACCGCGGAGGAAAGACCTACACCCTATCCGCTCCCCTCTCCCGCCTGCCTTTCTTTGAGCGATTGAAATAATGGAAACACACTATTCCCTACACGGAGCGAAGCGGAGTTTCCAACATGGAATGATAAACATGCAATGACTAACATAAAATGACTAACATGCAATGAAAAACAAACTTTGGTTAATCTACATCCTCATCACCGTCCTCACATGGGGTGTCTGGGGAGCATTCTCGGGCTATCAGATTCAGCATGGTATCCCTGACACGGTAGTGTATATCGCATGGGCAATCAGCATGATTCCTTGTGCTTTGGTGGCGCTTGTTATCAACAAAGGCAAACTCCTCTACGATTGGAAGTCCGTAGGTTTAGGATGCGCTGTAGGCTTTTTGGGCGCCGGTGGGCAGTTGATACTCTTCAAGGCGCTCACCTTAGGACCATCATACATCATCTATCCTTTCATCTCCATGTCGCCGGTTATCGTCATCGCCTTGGCAGCCATCTTCCTGCGAGAGAAAGCAACACGCTGGCAGATTGCTGGTATCGTAGTGGCACTCGTTGCCATTCTCTTGCTCTCGCTTGAGACGGGAGCAGAGGGCAGCCCTGTCAGCGGATGGTTGTGGATAGTGCTGGCGCTATTGGTGCTCCTTGCGTGGGGTGTACAGGGATTCTTTATGAAGTTTGCCAACAACAGCATGGACGCTGAGTCTATCTTCGTCTGGATGGCTATCACCGCCGTGCTGCTTATCCCCGTGGCATATTGGATGTCGCCCGACGCTGCGCTTTTCTTTGCGCAAGATGCCGTTGCGGTACCTTTCTGGTCATCCTTTGGCATACAGATACTCAACTCCGTAGGTGCACTCACCTTGGTCTATGCTTATCGCTACGGCAAGGCAGTGGTAGTATCGCCCATGGAAGGGCTATCGCCGATGGTTACTGTCCTGATCTCGCTCATCATCTTGCAGGTAGTTCCCAATCCCATTCAGATAGCAGGTCTCCTCTGTGCCGCCTTTGCCATGTATGCCCTTTCCAAAAACTAAGGTATTGCCATAAGTATACCCTTATTCGTAAATAGTAAAATATCATTCATAAATCGTGGAGGTGCTTTCATGCATCTCCACTTGTTTTGGAGTCTCCTACTTAAAAAACGGCATTGCTTTCGGCATTGCATAAGAAAATGCAACAGACCTTCATTTTCTTTGTAAGGTACTGAATGTCAGTCCATAAAAAGGTGCGATAAAACCGAAAAAAACATTCTAAACGACTAAATGCCGTGCTATTTTATACATAACGCCGAAAATACGGCATGGCTATAATATATGGTTGTTGTTCCATAACCATGAGCCCCATTAGGACATTCATTTTACGCAAATGGTGTGTTTTTGTAGAAAAAAATGAATAATAATTTGCTTATTTCCCATAATAATAGTAACTTTGCAGCGAAAATCTATATGGTTTATGAAAACAGTATTGCATTACATACCTTGTGCGTTCCTGCTGGTGGGGCTGCTGTGGGCGGTGCCTGCTGCGGGGCAGACGGATTCGGTGGACACCCGCTCCGCCAAGCCGCGTAAGGAGAAGAAGGTCTATCCTCCTGTCCATCAGCACCATGAGTTGCGAGTGGGGTGGGGCGATATGATGTTCGAGACTCTTGTGTGGCATGAGCGAGACCTCCTACCGAGCATGAACGGCGACATCTTTGCCAAGAATTTTCGCTACACGCAACACTGGTTTGCCGAGTATCTCTACCGTGTGAATTTCTGGTTCGGCGTGGGCGGAATGGTGGACTACGGAGGCGTGTACTGGGATAAGATAAACCGAGATGCGGCGGGCAATGAGTTGGATAAACTATACACCGCGTGGTTTGCAAATATCTCCATCATGCCTGTCCTGCGCTTCACCTACTACGAGAAGAACTTGGTGCGTCTCTACTCTGCGCTGGGCTACGGACTGAATATCAATACCGGCACCGAGGTGGACTACAAGGGGCGCGAGACTGCCTGCGCAGGGGTGCTCAACCTGACGCTGTTGGGCGTGAGCGTCGGCAACGACCGAGTATTTGGCAGCATAGAACTGGGCGGCATGTTCTCTATTGCCAACAAACAGGAGATTTACCTCCTCGACTCTCGTATCTTCACCGCCTCCATCGGTGTAAGGCTTTGATAATTATGAATTATGAATTATGAAAAAATCGTTCGAAGCGTAGCGAAGATAAGAATTATGAGGGCGCATGCTCTGTATAATCAGAGCCCTCAGATTACTCCGATTACTCCGATTACTCCGATTACTTCGAAAACTCCGATAACCCACTACCACTATGAACAAACCTACTCACATCTTTCTTTTCCTCCTTCCCCTGCTGCTTGTCGGCTGCTACAACCATAATGTCCATTTGGTTGACTTCACTTCCATCGATGGCGGAGAAGGAACTTTCCATGTGATGTCGCAGCAGACGACCGACATGGGCAATATACAGTGGAGCGAAGCGCAGCGCGAACTGTTTGCGCAGGCGTCCGATATGCCTCAATTGACCGACGACTCCCTACAGACACCCATGCGCGCATCCTCCACCAATATGAATGCTGTGGTGCAGCAGTTGTTGGATTGGGGAAATGGTATGTCTGCCATTGAGTTAGCCGGCACATATGCCTCCATAGATACCGAGGGCAACCCTATCATGCTCTCGGGCAAGGTCATCCTGCCGGCGGACGGGAAGTTCAAACGCTATATCCTCGTATCCCACTATACCATTGCTGCCAACGAAGAGGCGCCAAGCCAGACCTTCTCACTCGAGGGGATATTGGTCAACTTGGGCTATGCGCTCATCATCCCTGACTATCTCGGCTATGGCATAACGGCGGACATGGTGCACCCATACCTCGTCATGGAGACCACTGCCACCAATGTGCTGGATATGTATTTCCAAGTGCTGCCCTTCATGAAAAAAGCGGGATTAGCGCCCGAACATGACGACATCTACCTCATGGGATATTCCCAGGGTGGGGCTGTAACCATGGGCGTACAGCACATGATAGAGACGCGCTATCCCGACCAAATAAAGATTCGCCGAGTCTTCGCAGGTGGAGGACCATACGATGTCAAAGCCACCTACGACAAGTTCATCGAGACCAACTACGCATCATATCCTTGTGCTGTGCCCTTGATGACGCAGGGGGTGGTGAAAGGCAACAACTTGAACTTAGACTTGGCGAAGATTCTACAACCCCGTATCTACGAGAACTTGGACGAGTGGATTAACTCCAAGAAATACACCACGGCACAAATCAACGAACTGATTGACACGCACATCACTGACGAACTGCTCTCCTCCGTTGGCATGGATAGAAGCAGTTTCGAAATCTCAGAACTATACAAGGCGCTCACACTCAATTCTATCTTGTCTTATTCGTGGACACCAAAGGCGCCTGTCTTTATCTTCCATTCCATCGACGATGACATAGTTCCTTATGTGAATGCCACCCTCGCCAAGAGCCGTTGGCAATACGGAAACATACAATACAACTTCGGACACTACGGCAACCATATCGCCGGCATGCTCCGTTTCCTGATGAATGTGCGTACCCTACTAATCAATGAAGAGAAAGAAGAAAATGGCAACTATAATTTCTAAATATGTGAAGCAACTGCGTGCTTATGTGGTGTTATTAGCAGCAGTAGGATTATGCGCTTGCGACCCCAATGCCAAAGCATATACCAAGCGCATTGAGATTGACATCAATGTGCAGAATATCTCCGCAGGCTTTGTCCAAGTGGAGTTTAGCACCAATCGCGAGGCATTCTACCTCGTGAGCATGCAGCCGGCGAAGGAGGGAATCAACCCCCAAGAAATAGCCAAGACCTTTATGTTGCTCGCGTTGGACAGTGCCTATCTCGACTATCTGAGGTGGCGAAACGAGGAGTTGCAGAACTTGGTGCCATTCGTGGCGGATTTCTCGTCCCACTCCTTGCAGTATGGAACGACCAACCGCACTTTCTGCTACCTCCAACCCGATACTGACTATTGGATATTCGCTTTCGGTGTGGACCCTGAGTCCAACAAACCTTTCGGGCAGTTGTTCCTAAAAACGGTTACCACCAAACAGAAGTCGGTCTTGACCATGGACTTCCAGTATCGTGTCCGAGGCGAATGGGACTATGTCTATCCAAAGGATACAACGGGTGAGATTATCTCCGATGTGCCGTGGATTGGCATGACGGTAGATAGTGCTTCGTTGCGTGATGAAGGAGAATATCGAGTGCCGGGGGAGTTCTTCGTGCAGGCGTTCCAAGCATATTATGGTATCAAGATGGACCAGATGATATTCTATGGCGTAGTGGCGCACCAGAACAATGGCGACAATTCGGAGACCACCGAAACCAAGTTCGAAGAGGGGCACACTTACTACAGTGCCTTTGCCATCATGGATGGGCCCATCTCGTTCCCCCCTCCAGAGACTATGTACGACATCTACCGCTTCACATGGCATGGCGACTCTACCAACCTCTTCTTCACCCACGAAGACTGCACCCACGGCGCATGGTAGAGGTCCCCTTGTGGAATGGTGTGTGAGAAAGACTACGAGGGTGCGAAATAGATTGACACTCGCTCTTTTTGTGCATAATGTGCATTATGGACATAAAAACAAACAAAATCCCTACTTTCTCAAGCAAGGATTTTGGGCGAATAATCTGAAAACTTTTTTATGCAATATATTGCTATTCCTCAAATGTAAAGAAAAGCGGACTATGTAAACAAAGCCTGCCTGACTCTTTTAGTCATCAGGCAGGCTTTGTCTATGATTGTGAGATATGTTACTCTGCTTTTGCACCCATCACGGTGTACTCAACACCATTGCGACGGATGTAGAGCACGCCATTGCGGAAGAACTTCTCTGCCTTCTCGCTCTCGATAGTAGCCTCGTCGATTCCCTCTGCCTTTGTTACACTATAAATATAACTACCTTGATTCATCTCGTATGTGCTATAGAATAGAGACATTGTTCCACATATGATTACCACATCTCCCGGCTTAATAAGTTCATTCATTTCTGCTTCCGAACGAATAGAGTCTTTATTCAAGCCGAAACAGCCGTACACATACATTTGATTTTTGTCGTCAGAGATATAGAAATTGATATTCTTATACTGGTCTTGTTTCTCGGTCCATGCACTGATGGAGTCAATCTTACCTACAACATAAACGGTTTCATGCAAACTCTTGCCGGCATCAATCAATGCTATAGCCTCCGTTACTGTGTAAGCCGTTTCCGGAGTATTGGCAATATGAACCACTTCTTCTACAATTCCTTCCGTAATTTCTATGGTTTTAATCTCCCATGTTGGTGCTGCAGAATTGCTTGACGTATAAACAAATGCAATCTGTGTCTTATCACTAATGTAGTCCGTCAAATCAATTTCTCCCGACTCAAAGAAAGTCCAAGAGGAGCCATCTGGCCAGTTGGGAACGGTAATGGTATTCCATGTTGTGCCATCTTTGGTAACTTGCACACTCAGTTGTGATAAATCACCAAATTTGCGTGCGTGCGTAAACTGCATTTTAGCATGTTCAACATTAGCAGCACTCAAATTAAGAACAGGGGAAATCAACCAACTTTCTGTTGCATAATTTGCACCGTTATAGAATGCAGATGCTTTATAACCATACTTTGTGTCTCGAATCCATACATAGGTCAAGCTATCAGGCATTACCTTGTTATCTATAGTCCATCCTAAGGAGTCGGTAGTAAAGTTGATGGTGTACAAAGGAGCACCTTCTACGGTACCTTCTGTCCCACCTTCGATGGTCAATGCAGTAAAATCGAATTGAGCAGAAGCACCGGCTCCATCCGTCCCTAAGGTGGCTTTTTCTCCTACGGTAAGCACAACTTTTTTTGAATCACCGGTCCATTTTACTTTAACTACTCCTCCTGTTGTATCACATACCAAAGTACCACAATCTACAGTATTATCTGCTGATAATCTTGCTTTTCCTTTGGCAGATAGCTCAAAGGAAATGCTTTGCATCGGAGAACCTGCAGTGATAGTCAATGTTCCGCCGGCATAGATACGTAAATCTTTAGATGTCTCGTTGTAAGCAGGTGGGTTACTGGAACTTGCTGCTTTTTCTGCGGCAATCGAAAAGTGATTGTCTGTGGTAATAAAATTAGTAGCAGCGTAGTCCGCTACGGTGATGGTGGTTGCGGCAGAGGCTGTTAGCGCCATCAATGCAGCAACGGCTGAAAAGAAAAACTTTTTCATAACTTTAATAGATTAAATGGTTAGTAGTTTGTTTTATTCTTTCTCTTTCACATAGACATTCTTTACTTCCCATGTAGCGGAAGCCTGCTCGCTACTGGTATATTTGAATGCTATGGTTAGGGTCTTTCCTTTGAATGGAGCCAAGGACATGTTGCCTGTGCTGTAGAATGTCCAATCGGTGCCATCGGGCACAATGTAGTTGCCATCGGCGTCTTGGTTGAAGGGGATGTGCGTCCATTGGCAAGCCGTAACATCGCCTGCGAAGTCCGTACTTCCCCAAACGCTCAGTTCCTCTGTGAAGTTGCTGAAGAACTTGGATGCCTGGTCGAAGATAAGTACAGGGTCTTCTGCGTCTAATAATGAGATATAAGGCGAGATGAGCCAACTCTCGGTGGTGTGGTTCTTACTGCTGACATAAGCGCTCGCCTTCATACCATAAGAGGAAGAGGTGTTCCATACATAGGACAAAGCCGCCGGCATAATCACATTTTGTATGGTGAAATCACCTTGGCTGTTGTTGGCAAACGACTCTGCCAGATAGTATGGCGAGATTACCCATTGCCCATCGGTCATGATGAAGTTGGTGGGTTTGCGCTTGCTCTCGGTCAGCATGTTCCATGCCGCGCCATCGTAGGTGAAGCGTCCTGCAGTCCAACCTGCGGAATTCTTATATACCACGCAATAGGTGGCGTCTGCCTCGGCATAGGGTAGGGCGCTCTTCAGGTAGATGGGTAGTTGGGTAGCGGGTTTTGTTGCGTAGTCTGCGTCAATGCTCTGGTAAAAGTCATTGCCTACAACAAAGAGTTCTACATCTTCTATGCTGAAAAATTCCCATTCAAAAGATTCCGTCTTATTCAATATAGTGCACTCTTGTTGTTGTGCATTATTGTAATTGTACCAAATAATATATTTCTCGTTTGTTTGGGCATCTTCGAAGTTATCAGCCATCAGACTGGAGAAGTTCGAAATTGTTATATGTTCTTTCGTTAACCAATTATTATTACTGCCAAACTCAGCGTAGTCTCCTGCGCGCAAGGTGTATTCCTTCATATTGTCAAATGCTTTCAGGTACGCGGGCATTTGGTTGAACACATTGTAGGTTACCTTGAAGGTGGAACCTTCGTTGTCGGGCATACTTGCACCGAGGAAGTTCTCTTTCAAGAAGATAGGCAGGAAATAGCCTGCATGCTCGTCGCTCTCGAAGCAGTGGGTTCCGCCCAATCGCACCAATGCTTTGTAGATAATAGAGTCGGTGGCAACGAGCGTGGTGTCGGTGTTATCTATCTCGTGGGCATAGGCGATGATAGCCGGATTACGGGAAATGGTGTCGTAGTCTTTGTCGGTCAGGGTGTAGGTGAACACCTCTTGCGTGGTGATAGCCGTGCCGGGTTCGGGCAACTGATGGGTAGTGTACCAATCTGCGCACGAGACCATGCCGAGGGAGGCTAATCCCAATATGTATTTGCTCAAGTTTTTCATAATGCTTGTGTTTAGAGTTTTGTGTTTTAGAACGCAATCTTTAGACGAATGTTATAGGTACGACCAAAGGCGTAGAAGAAATAAACTTTCTGCGGGTCAACCGTGTAGTCAGCCGAAGATGATGCAGTAGAAGGGTTGTATGCCTTGCTGATATAGAGTTGGTCAAGCACATTGTTGATGTTTCCTGCCAACGTAGCGCGACACTTGCCAAAGTCGAAGGTGTAACTTGCGCGCATATCTAACTGACCGCCCGTGGGTATCTTCCATGGTGCCACTACATTCATTGTCTTGCCGACCGTCAGGTTAGAGCCGGAGAGTTGGTAGTAAGCGTAGTTGCGGTCGTAGAGGGTATATTCGGCACCTATGCGGAAACCCTTGAAGGGCTTGAAGGTTACGCCGAGGTTGGCTGTTGTCTGTGCCTGTCCACCTACGTTGATTCCTTTCATATTGATGATTGCGCATGCGTGGTCGTCTGCGCCTACGCCGCTGGCTACCTCGCCGGATTTCTGCAAAGGTTGCCCATGGTCGTCATACACGTAGCCCACTACGCTGTCGCTATCCCATTTCCATCTGCCGAGCGATAGCATTGCGCTGAGTTCTAACCATTTGGTGGGGTTGGCTTTCAGTTCGAACTCCAATCCCATGTGCTGTGCGTTCACGCCGGTCATGTTGATATAGCCGCTCTCTTGGTTGTCCATCGTGGTGGCTTTGGTCATTGCCTTGTCCATCCACTCGGTGAAGTAGGCATTGGCGGTGAAGTTGACATACTCGTTCTTGAAGCCGTAACCAATCTCCACAGACGCAATCTGCTCGTTTCGTGCATCGGGGTTGGTAACATTGGAAGTAGAAGGGGTCATGAAGACTCCGTAGGAGAACTGCGGCGCACGGCTGATATAGCCGGCATTCAGGAAGATGTTGTTGTGAGAGTTGATGTTGTAGTTCACGCCACCTTTGATGTTTCCGCCTACAAAGTTCATCGTTTCCGAGCGGGCGTGCTCTGCATCGTAATAGTAGCGGTCTTCGCGCCAATAGGTAGTGTTGTTGAAGGCGGCATTTACAAATGCTGTCCACGCTTCGCTGCTGTATTCTAATTGTGCGAAGCAGCCTGCTTGGAAGACATGGCCTGTGTAGTCGCGATAGCAGATATCGCCCACGCCCAAGTGCTCGTTCAGCCACTCGGGGTCTGCTGCCGCGCTGTTGTTCGCGGCGTTTATCTGCTTACGCGCAGCATCAATATAGTAGTCGCCGTTGTACAGGTCCACAATCACATTTTGGTGAATACCCTGATAGTAGCGGAAGTCGATACCTGTATATAAATCAAGGCAATCGAGGAAGCGATTGGAATAGTTGGATACCAGTCCGTACCAGTTGTGGTAGTTGCGGCTCTCCGTCATTATTAGTTCTGAACCATACGAGGACGCCGCGTTGATATCCTGAATAGCGCCATAGTCGAAAGTACCGTCGTCGCGGCGGAAGGTGGTGAGCAACTCGCCGTTGTAGGCACCGCGGAAATCGCTGTATGTGAGCGAAGAGTATGCACCGTTCTCGCCCGTGTATCCGAAGCCGCGACCAATAGATGTGTAGAGGGCGGTCGAGAGAGACGACTTATGGTCAATCTGCCAAACATGGTTCAGCGAAATCTGCGGCTTGTGGTATTGGTTGTAGTCGCTCGATTTCTGGTTGCCGTAGTTGTCGTATCCGTATGTAGGATTGAAGCGGCGATAGTCCATTCCGTCCTTCATGTATTTCTTCACGGTCTCCCACTCCGACAGCGTGAGTGCACCGTAGCGAGCCGCGCGTTGGTAGTGCCATTGCGGGGCGCCGAAGCCTGTCAGCGAGAGTTGGTGATGGTCGTTGATACGCTTGGAGATATTCGCAAAATAGGTGTAGCCTTCAAAGTTTGTGCCTTGTATGTAGCCGTTGCCCCATGTGCGCGAGCCCAATACCGTGATGGCCCAGCCGTTCTTCATCAAGCCCGTGGAGACAGAGAACGCTACCTTGTTGTAGCCGTCATTGCCCATGGCGTAACTGAGGAATCCGCCTTTCTTCGCGTCAATACCTTTGGTAACGATGTTGATAGTACCTCCCACGGACGGCGCACTCACCTTGCTTGCACCCATACCTCGTTGGGTCTGCATCACGCTGGTTACGTCGCCTAATCCTTGCCAGTTCGACCAATAGACCGAGCCGTTCTCCATGTCGTTCATCGGTACACCGTTCACCATGGTTGCCACATTGGTGTTGTCGAAGCCGCGCATCCAAATCTCCGAGTCACCCCAGCCGCCGCCTTGTCCGTTGGCATGCACACCCGGCGTGTTCTTCAGCACCTCAGGAAACTCCTGACCACCGAGACGCTCCTCTATCTCCAGTGCAGTTACTTGGCTCACTGCCACAGGCGTCTTCTGTTGTTTTGCCAACTGTCCGGTTACCAACACATCCGTCAGCGCCACCGCCTCGCCCTTCATCTCGATAGTGCCGAAGTTCTTCTTGGCTTTCATCTCCTCTGTTGCATAGCCCACATAGGAAAATTGCAGGATGGCGTTTTCGGCTACATTCAGCGAGAAATTACCGTCCAAATCGGTGATAATACCATTGGTGGTGCCTTTTTCCAACACCGACACACCAATCAGCGGTTCGCCATTGTCTTCGTCCACCACGGTGCCTGTTACTTTCAGCGTCTGCGCCCATACCATTGCGCCTGCGCCCAAGCATACAAAAAGTGTAAATAGTTTCTTCATATAGTAGGATTTTAATGAATTTGAAAATATGTAAATGTGTAAATTTGAAAATGCCAAGTGTAAATAATTTACAAATTTTCTAATTCTTCATTTTCAAATTATATTAGTATATCTCCTCCAACAGCTTGGCCAATCTTACTCCTGCGGCGTAGAGTTGCCACTCCATCGGCTCTGCCCAGCGATAGACATAGTGATACGCATTCTCGTTCCAACTCGCCTGATAGTCGTATATTGCTGTGGTCAGAGCATAGTTATGTCGGAGCACATCTGCCTCCGACATAGCCAATATCGCCCTCTTCTCCGCCCCAAATCTATCTTCTACATAGTGTGCGTACTCCGTGTAAGAATACCCGCGTGACTCAATAATCTTTCCGTCCCAAATAGCATGCAGGTTGGTCTTTTGCCCGAACCACTTGCATTTCACGCGGTTGCCCCCCTTGTCGTCCAAGTGCCCGATATGCATAGGGCAGAACATATCCCCGCTCAGGTGCACAAGGAAGGTCAACGCCACCTTGTCTTGCTTGTCCGCACGCAACACGCTCACAAGGCTATCCACCGCACGAAACATACTACCGCCCTCTGTGGGATAGTCTGTTCGCATAGCCACCAATGCCGAATCGCTTAATCCGGCAGGCAGGTCCTGGTAGTGCCAATCGTGGGAATAGGGATAGATAGTATCGCTTTTTATCTCATCGGGCCAGTTGGCAAGATAGATGGCACCGTGTGCTCCGAGCACTTTGTCTATCTTGCGCCGCGTGCTGCACGACAGGTTGTCGTATGCCACTTGTGCAATGATACGGTGTCCCTTCTGTCCCCAAGCCCATAAAGCCTGTGAACTGCTGAGCAACACTATGCTCAAACAAAAGTATAAAAAGCCGCGTCTCATAAGTATTATTCCATATCCGCTGCAAAGGTACTACTTTTATTTGACATACGCAAATAATCCCACGAAATAAATAATAATTTAACATTTTCCCAAACGAACCTGCCTATCCGGTCCCTCGTTCCCCTTTCAAGGAGGTGCGGTCTCCAGGCCGCACCCAAAGCACATTTTATGGGGACGCCCCGACAGTGTCGCGGGCGGGGAGGGGGTAGGGGGCAATTGGGAAAAGTATTCATCAATTATCGCAACAGCGGGGGCGACGGGGCAGCGGGGCGGCACTTTCTACAATAATATACACGCGCGCATACGCGTATATAATTAAGAAAACGACTGCCCCGCCGCCCCGCTGCCCCCATTTGCTCACACCTTAAAAAAAGTACGATTTTTAAGATTTTCCCGCCGCTCTCCCACCGCTGCACGCTCGGGTGTTTTTCGCGGGTCTCCCGCGGGTCTCCCGCGGGTCGTCCGTAAGGAAACGCCGTACAAGAAATGTACTTTTATTAAGATTCTCCTTCCCAATACCCTCCCCGAAAGACGCACAACCTTAGTTAAATAAAATGCAAAAGCGTGTAGAAAATTTGCATATGTCGGCAAAAAGCAGTAACTTTGCAGGCGCAATAGGCAGACACCACACAAAGAATTAATTCGATTTTGAATATGCAAAGACTAACCAACGAAGAGATAGAGGCTCGCGCGGCGCGGGCGATGGACTTGTTTCGGCAGGGGTTTAACTGCTCGCAGTCGGTGTTTGCCTCGGTGGCAGACCTATACGGTATTGCAGACGAGGCGTTAGCCTTACGGCTGAGTGCCTCTTTCGGTGGCGGTATCGGACGCATGCGCCAGACTTGCGGTGCAGCCTGCGGCATGTTCCTGCTCGCTGGCTTGCAGAACGGCAGCGCCACGCCGGGCGACGCTGAGGGAAAGAAGCAGAACTATGCCCTTGTGCAGCAGTTGGCAAACCAATTCAAGGCAGAGCACGGCAGCCTTATCTGCGCCGAGTTGCTTGGGCTTGTCCCGCGTCAGCAGCAACCCTCTGACCCCACGCCTGCTCCCCGAACAGACGAGTACTACAAGAAACGCCCCTGCGTGGAGATGGTGGGCAATGCCGTAAGAATCTACTTGGAAACGCTCAACCAAGAATAGAAACCGACCAATATGCAATTCAAGGAGGTGCGGTCTCCAGGCCGCACCTTGCATAACAGACAATGACCAACGATGGAAGAGAAACTTTGGAACAGCAACTATATTAAGGTGTGGACGGGCAATTTCCTCATGTACTTTGCCTTCATGCTGCTCACTCCCCTCTTGCCGCTCTACCTGAGCGATACCTATGCGGCGGATAAGCAGATGATAGGCATTGTCCTCTCCGGCTATGCCTTGGCGGCGCTGCTGATACGCCCTTTCAGCGGTTTCTTTGTGGACAGTTTCCCCCGCAAGATGATGTTACTCATTTTCTACCTCCTCATGGCAGCGTTCTTCGGCGGCTACCTGTTGGCGGGCAGCCTCACGATGTTTGCGGCATTTCGTATGCTGCATGGTGCACCGTTTGGTGCTACGGGCGTGTCGCTCTCTACCGTAGCGATGGATGTGCTTCCTTCTTCTCGTAGAGCCGAAGGGGTGGGGTATTTCGGGCTGAGCAACAATATCGCCACCGCCATCAGCCCGGGCATTGCGATGTTCCTCTTCGCACGCTATCAGAGTTATGAGATGTTGTTTTGGCTGGCATTCGCCGTGTCGGTGTTGGGGGTTATCGTGGTGAGCACTATCCGCGTGAAAGATCGCCCACTGGTGCTGGATAAGCAACCCCTGTCGCTTGACCGATTCATCATGCTCAAAGGGCTTGTTCCT
This sequence comes from Bacteroidales bacterium, assembly GCA_022777485.1. Classification (GTDB taxonomy): domain Bacteria; phylum Bacteroidota; class Bacteroidia; order Bacteroidales; family Paludibacteraceae; genus Colicola. Next base: position 4,218 of record JALFGC010000049.1, on the reverse strand, counting down.
ATGCTCACCGTCTTCACCGTGGGCTTTGCGTACAGCGTAGTAACCACCTATGTGGCTATCTACGGCCGCGACGAGTTGGGTATCACCACAGGCACAGGCTTCTTCTTCACCCTCTTTGCGATCGGCTTGATTGTCTCGCGCCTCACGGGGAGCCGCTCCTTACGCAAAGGACTCATCCTGCGCAATGCCTCCTTGGGTATCTTGGTCTCTATCAGCGGCTTCATCCTCTTTGCCGCCGTGCACCATCCTGCCTGCTATTATATTGCACCGTTTATCATCGGCTTGGGAAACGGGCATCTGTGGCCCGCTTTCCAGATGATATTCATCAACATGGCACCCCATAGCCAGCGCGGCACCGCCAACTCCACCATCCTCACCGGCTGGGATTTGGGTATGGGCGTGGGCATGCTGGCAGGCGGCGCCATCGCGGAGCATTTCGGATACCATGCCGCCTTCTGGTCAGGCATAGCCGTCTATGCCCTCGGCGTAATCTTCTACTTCACAGTAGTAAGACCCTACTACCAACACAACAAACTGCATGACTAAAACGAATTAATGTCTAATTACATGATAATTACATGTTTATAATAAATATCTGAGTTATTTGTTCGAAGAATAATTAATGTTTTAACACCAACCCATACCATGAACTTTTTAGCCATTATCGGTGGAGGCCCTGCGGGCTATACCGCCGCAGAAATCGCCTCTAAGGCAGGCAAAGACGTAGTCCTCTTCGAGCAAACCGCGTTGGGCGGCACTTGCCTTAATGTCGGCTGTATCCCCACCAAGACCTTGCTCTATGGTGCTAAACAGTATTATAACGCAAAGAATGCTGCGAAGTATGGTGTAACAACCTCGGATGTTTCATTCGATTACGCCAAGATGGCGCAACGCAAGACGAAAGTGGTGCGCAAGTTAGTCGCAGGTATCAAGCAACGCCTCAACAACGAGCATTGCACCGTGGTCAGCGGCGCGGCGGAAGTGGTGTCGCGCACCGATGAGAAAGTGGTGATTCGCTGCAACGAGCAGGAGTTTGAGGCAGAGAACCTGCTTATCTGCACGGGCTCCGTCAATTTCGTGCCGCCTATCTCGGGCGTGCAAGACAATCCCGCCGTGTGGGATAGCACTGCTGCCTTGGCTGCTACCGCCCTGCCGGAATCAATCGTGATTGTCGGCGGCGGTGTGATAGGCATGGAGTTTGCGACCTTGTACCACGAGTTAGGCGTGCCCGTAACGGTGATTGAGGCAATGCCCACTATCCTCCCGAACCTTGACCAAGAGGTAGTCGGTATCCTGCGCGAGAAATACCAAAAGGCAGGTATCAACATCCTCACGGAGACTAAAGTGCTCGCCTTGCAAGGCAACGAAGTGCAGACCACCAACGGCACGTTCTCTGCCGAGCGAATCCTCATCAGCGTCGGACGGCGGGCAAACCTTCAAGGACTCGATGCACTCTCCGACCTTGAACTCAACCGCGGGGCGATTGTGGTGGATGATTTCATGAAGACCAACCTGCCAAATGTGTATGCCGCGGGCGATGTAACAGGCAAGATTATGCTCGCCCATGTGGCAAGCCGTCAGGCAGAAGTGGCTGTCGGACGCATGCTCAAGCAGTTGCCGCTGCAGCGCATTGCCTACAACGCCATTCCCTCTGTGGTCTATACCAATCCCGAGATTGCCTGCGTGGGCATGAGCGAGCAGGAGGTGAGCCGATTCTATCAAGATATGGAGGGCAAGTCCGCCGAGGAGGTGCGCGATAAATACGAGGTGCGCACGCTGCCGATGACCTATTCCGGACGCTTCGTAGCCGAGAACGAAGGCGAGACGGGACTCTGCAAGATGTTGATTGACAAGCGCCAACAGACGGTGCTGGGCGTGCACATGATAGGCAACCCCTGCTCCGAGTTCGTAGCCGCTGCGTCCTTCGCCGTTCGCATGGGCTACACCGTTCCGGAGTTCAAGCAAGTAGTCTTCCCGCACCCCACCGTCAGCGAGATACTGAAAGAAGTGCTTTGATAATCAGTGCTTACGGATACAAAGTTGCGCATGCCTACCCAAACATGCGCAACTTCTTTTCTCCCTGAGAATTGTAATCTATAACTCTCTCATAGACTCCCTAATGCAAGGCAAAGGAGTCCGATGAAGATGCCAATGAGGCAGGCTATTTTCTTGCCTGCTTGGTGCTCTCTTAGGATGAGAATACCGTATAGGAAGGGGATGATAGTGCCGCCACGGCGAATAGTGGAGACTACGGCTATCATCGAACTCGGGTCGCTCAGCGCCAGCATATAGACATAGTCGGACAGCACGAGGAAGAGGGAGATACAAGCCACGGACAGCAGGAGCCTTTTGTTTAGCATAGTGTATGGTTTTCCTTCGCTTGCGTGGTGCGACTTCCATTGGTTGCCGAGCCAAATCACGAGCATCATAAGGGCTTGGTAGATAGTGTAATACACTTGCACTGCATTGTGGTCGTAGTGGCGCATCATGTACTTATCGTATAGTCCGCTGCCGGCACCGATGAGGATAGCGAGCAGAAGGCAGAGGTAGTACTTGCGGGTGCTATTTCTTCCCTTTGTGGGTGTTGTACTATCCGTAGGGGCAGGCTTGGACTTTCCAGCCAGCGAGAAGAGGAAGATACTGGCCAGTGCGCAGACTACGCCTGCCCATTGCCAGCCATTGAGCCGTTCGTCGAAGATAAGCATGGCGCCCACGAGTGTCCACATCGGGCGCGTGGCTTGCATAGGAGAAACCACCGACAGCGGCAGGTACTTCACACTGATATACGCAAAGACCCACGAACTGAGCACAATGCAAGACTTTACGAAGATAAGCAGGTGCCCGCGTGCGTCAACCTTCGGTACAAAGAATAGGGTACTTTCCATCATCTCCGGCAATAGCCGTGAGAGCAGAAGCGGAATAGCAAGCAACAAAGCGGATAGGCATACGCTACCTGCTAACACTGTCAGCACGTCGCCTTGCTGCAAAGCACGCTTCTTGCTGACATCATAAAAGCCCAAACATAGGGCAGATAATATGGCTAATAAAACCCACATGGTTAATTATGAATTATGAGTGGTATGCATCGAATACTCTGAGAAATCTGATAATTCTGAGTACTCCGATAACTCCGATTATTTAAGACGGATTACCACCTACTTATTCAAGAATATCTGATACCCGACTTCGCAGTTGATGCAGTTGTGCGGTTGACAGTAGTTCTGATAGAGGTGTAGCAAGGCTTGAGTGTCGGCGGCATTGTGTACCTGCTGACCCAGCAACTGCCACTGGCGGATGATTCGATTGTTCTCGGGCGCTGTCTGCTCCATTAGCAAGTAGGCTTGCTCTGCCGCTTGCAGGTCATGGTGGTAAATCGCATAGGCGTACTTATAGGGTATCACGCTGTTTATCAGCAGTATATCCATCGAACTCTTGCCTAACGCCGGCGGCGCTTCTAAAGTGAAGAGGCGTGCACAATCGTCCAACGAGGTGGCTTCTATCAGACGCGAGAAGAGAAACTCCGACTGGTAGAGCAGTTGCGCGAACTGCCGTATCCGCACCTCTGGGAAGGTCTGCGGACGCATACGCGCGTACTTCCACATCGTGCCGCTGATAGGCTGCAACGAGAATTTCTTTTGCAAGAACAGGTACTCTTTGAGCAGGCGTCTTTCCTCGTCGCTCGCTGCATTTTCTTCCGTCAGCAGACCCGATTGTCCGAGCAAGATGGCGGTCAGTTGGAAAAGGCTGTTGCGGTGTTTCTGCAAGCACGAAAGCGGCGTGTGGATTGCCAGCGTCTCGAAAGGAATGCCGTTAGTGTGGAAGCCGAAGTTATGGGCGAGTGTGATGTAGAATGCCTGTTCCCAACTGCCGTGGGTGATGTCGAGCAAGCGCATGATAGACTGGCGTTTGCACTCCAGCCGCTTGCGCAGCAGCACCCGCCGCCAGCCTTCCGTGAGCAGGTCGGGCTCAGAGAGCAACTTCCTGCCGCATTCTATCACACCTTCGGCGGAGTCCATACGCTGTGCCGCATGGATGAGTTCGGTCAGGTAGTCGTGGTCTTCCGCATATTGCAGCTCACATTGCGGCAGTTCTTCGCCCCGCGAGTTGTAGATTTTCTTGTCCGCCTTGCGCACCACATGAAGGATGATACTATCGTAGGCGGGGTTGAGGTGGTGCTTATGGGTGTACCAATCGGAGGAGGTGAGGTGTATCTCCACA
>JALFGC010000047.1 GCA_022777485.1 Bacteroidales bacterium | reverse complement strand
ACGAATGCCTATGCCGAATCGCTCAACGCTAAAATCAAAACCTTCAGAGCGGCTTTGAGAGGGGTTAAGGACGTGAAGTTCTTCCTCTATAGATTGAGCACCATTTTCTCCTAATCAACACAGGGTTTTACCAGTGAGCCTCACCGGTGGCTCACTGGTAGCAAGGCGACGAAACCAGAATCACTGGTCAGAATATGGCTTTGGACTCAGGCAGAGAGCCGCTATTGGTGTTATTAGGTGAAAAGACAATGTCTCCTCTTTCTTTTCGTAGCCCGTTTCTTACACGAGCAATATGAGGCTGCCCGACCGTTTTGTCGGACAGCCTCATAGGTTGGCAGATTGCTATGTAGTGAGAGCGCTCTACTTTACTTTACTCTACGCTCACGCCCAAGACGGTGTAAGATTTATCGCCGCGGTGGATGATGAGTTGTCCGTCTTGCAGGTGCTTGACAGCATGCACCTCATCCTCGCGGGAAGCACTTAGGTCAGTGTGTATCTCATCGTAAACAATATAGACTTTCACGCCGAAGGAGTTCACCGCGTCCACCACCAAGCGCATCTTCGCGTCCTTCTTCTCCACCGTAACCGTACCATCTACTATGAAATAGAGCGGGTCGGAGTAGAAGAGTTTGCCCTCTTCATCCGACGCTACCGTCGCAAAGAACGACGGAGAGATGGAGTTAGAGGTCATGTCAATGCCCGTGGAAGCATACACCGTGCCAAACTGCGAGGTGCCGTCAATCGGATATACCCCGGGCGGGATGACGATATCGTCATCGTCTGTCTCCACGGAGAACCAGAGCACTACCTGCTCCGTGAACGCCTTGTTCGTGATGGTCAGCACATGGAAGTAGCCGTAACTGATTTCTTTGGTGTCCTCCTCCGAATACTCCCTTATCAGTTCGCCTTCCTCGGTATCGCCCTCGAGATGTTGGCTCACGCTGTATGCCGTGCGGAAGTCGAAGCGGTAGAAGACCGAGTCCGTGCACAACATCTCACCGTGCACAAAGAGCGAATCCACGCCATCGAACTCCACCTCCACCTTTCCGTAGAGCATGAAGCCCTGTGTGCACTCGCCGCCGGGTTCGTCCAAGTAGTGGAGGATAAACGAGCGATAAACATCCGTTTGGGTATAGGTGCCGTCGGGTATCTCGTTCGTATACAAGTTCATCGCGATATAGTAGATGGAGTCGGCGGTATAGCCGAGGAATGTTACATTCTGCGCAAAGGCGATGTTGTCGAAGAACTCCATGTCTTGGAAGGTCAGTTCCACGGTGTCTTTCGCTATCGGCAGGCGATAGTCCATCTGCACTCGATAGAGTCTGCCGTTCTCGCCTTGCAGGTCGGCGGTTACGAAGCGGCATGTGTCGCGGATGTCCACCTCTGCCTTCGCATACACTGCGCTGTAGTTCTCATACGAGCCGTCGGGTAGTATCTCCGTGATATAGGCATAGACCTGCTGCGCCTCGTAGGTACCCGATAGGATTTCGCCCGTTTGGATGTAAATCTCCACTTGGTACTCTTCTCCAAAGGCTTGGCACCCCCATTCGTCGGGCAGGTTAGTGTCTTGCAGACTCCAATCGTCAAAATGGACCGTCGCCGTATCGGTCGGTGCAGGCAAAGCAGCATCCAATCGGATGATATGCAGATTCTCGTCTGTGCCGAATATCTCCGCTTCCAAGTGGTAGACGCGCTCTTCGTCGAGCGTGATGACTGCCGTGGGGCTGGATAGCGGGGTGATGGTGTCTTGGTTGTAGGCAACGAAAGTGTTCTTGTCGAACACATGCCCGGACGTTTTCTCGCCGAAATAGGTAATGTAGTTGTCGTAGCAGAGCGACACGGCCCATTTATCCTCCGCCACACCTCGGAAGATAGCCGAGTCCCTCATTACGAGTTCGCCGTTCGGCACGATATGTTCAATAGTGTCTTTCGGGTTTGGCTTTGTCCACAACATCTGTATCTTGTACATCGTGGTGTCGGTAGCATATACACCCGAGATGGCTTTTAGTGTGGTCAAGATGTGCACGGCGGTATCTCGGCTACCGGAAATCTCAGCCACTATCTCAGTCGCCAATTTCGGCATGTTGCTGACGATAAGACCTCCGTTGTAGGTGTAGTCAGCAATCTGGTCTCCGGTGAAGGTACCGGTCATATCTTCGGCGGGCGCGTACCATTCCAGCGTGAACTGATAACGTTTGCCTTTTTGTGTGGTGTTGCCTTCGTAACTCCACTTGGATTCTTCTTCGTTGTAGGCAAAATAGGAGGGGTGCTGAATGAACAACTCCACGGTATCGACCGCGTTGGCAGCGTAGCACGCGCAGGCACACAAGCACCATAAAATAGGTAAAGTTCTTTTCATATTATGGTCTTATTAAAATGGTGAAAATATAGCAGTTGATAGATAATTTTCCGTGCAAAGGTAACACTTTTCTCCAAAATATGCAAATTTATGGTGGATAAAAATTAAATTATTTGCACGATTGCCTTATTTTTCGTACCTTTGCAGACCATTTTGAGAATACATGTTGTTGGTATGCGTATCAGTTTGCTTGTGGTAGGAAAGACGACGGACGCCCGTCTTGTGTCGCTGATAGACGACTATCATCGTCGTCTGCAGCACTATGTGCCCTTCTCGTTGGAAGTGTTGCCGGAGTTGCGCAATGCCAAATCTCTTAGCGAGGAGCAGCAGAAGCGCTTGGAAGGAGAGGAACTGCTTCGGCGCGTGCCGGCGTCAGCAGAGATGGTGCTTCTGGACGAACATGGCAAGGAGTTCCGTTCGCTGGAGTTCAGCGACTACCTGCAAAAGAAGATGTCCTCCGGCAGGGATGTTGTGTTTGTGGTAGGAGGTCCTTATGGGTTTTCAGAAGCGGTCTATGCGCGCGCCAACGGCAAGATTTCGCTGAGCAAGATGACTTTTTCTCACCAGATGGTACGCCTCTTCTTCGTGGAGCAGATTTACCGCGCGATGACCATCCTTCGCCACGAACCCTACCACCACGAGTAGGACTCTATACTATTCCTACAAACACATCTAATAATCGTTAATTATTCATATCATTTTTCACATAGTTACTTCTCAAAAACACGAATAAAGGGCTACTTATAGGTTAGAAAATCGTTTTTTTTTGAAAAAAAGTGCCAAAACATTTGGTCATATCAAAAAAAAGCAGTACCTTTGCACCCGCTTTCTATGAGAGCATGCCCAGATGGCGGAATCGGTAGACGCGCTGGTCTCAAACACCAGTGGAGCAATCCGTGCCGGTTCGACCCCGGCTCTGGGTACACAACGAGCGGGCATAGTCCCGCTCACATTTACTAACAAGGGTCAAGCGGAAGACTTAAAAATAACGCTATCCACTCGGAGTCCCGTAAATCGGGAGAGAGTAACTGAAAAGGAGGTGTATGCGATGATTGTAGTACCTGTAAAGGAAGGTGAGAACATTGAGCGCGCGATTAAGAAGTTCAAACGCAAATTTGACAAGACCGGCGTCATCAAGGAGTTGCGTCGTCGTCAGCAGTTCAACAAGCCGTCTGAGGTAAAGCGTGTGAAGATGGCTCACGCTAAGTATGTTCAATCGCTCCACGCACACGATGATATGTAATTTCTCACATAGGAATGCTATCATACAAAAGAACGGGACTATTCAATACAGTATTGGGTAGTCCTTTTTTTAGATAAAGATTATGCAAAGACGCGAGAAAATAGTATTTGTATGCCTATTGGTATTTCTATTGCTGCCAAATATCGTTGGCGTGTTCCTTGCGCAGGACTTGCAGACGATGGGGCAGCGTGCGATATACATGCTCACGAGTATCAGTATCTACGGCTTGGGCTTGTGTATTTGGCGTCGCCGTACATTCTTCTATGTGGCTTCTGCGGGTTTGCTGTTCTCTGCCATAGAGTTTGTTCATCTGATTATCAATCAGGCGACTACCTCGTTGCTCTTTGTGTTCACGATCATCAAATCGGAGAAAGGTGAGTTCCTCGAGTTGCTAAGTACCTATTGGCCCATCGTCATTGTGTTCTTCGCGCTGTGGGGCGTTTATTTCTACTTGAATCATCGGTTTATAGAGAATGAGTATGTAGAGGCCCCCTCCCTACAAGGGAGGGAGGGAGAAGATTCTGCCCCTACAAAATCATATTCTGCGAAAAAAGGCAGAATAGTACGATATGTAATGGCGGGGGTGTTTGGGGCATTTCTGATAGCCTGCGTAGTGGGCTTGAAGTTGCGCCCGAAGTTTCAGAATGAGTTCACCTTCCGCGGCGATGATATCCGTACGGCAGCATGGGTAGGGGCGGAGAAAGTATGCCCGATAAACTTTGTGCTGGTGAGTTACCACCTGCTGGATTTGGCATTGGAGATACGGCAGCAGAATGAGGCGCTGCGGTATTTCACTTTCGGTGTGGAAGGACTCACCCCGCCCCTCCCTGCAAGGGAGGGAGGACTTTGCGGCAGTTCCAAGGCTTGCGCCTCGGACGCAGGCGAGACGCCTGCGTCCCCGATAGTTGTGTTGGTATTGGGAGAGACCTCGCGTTATGACCACTGGCAGGTGAACGGCTATGCGCGGGAGACTTCGCCTCGGATGGCGAAACGGGAGTTGGTATCGTTTGATAGTTGTTTCTCGGTGGCTAACCTGACGACGGTGTCGGTGCCATTCATGCTCTCACGGGCTACTCCGACCCATCAAGAGTTGTATTT
>JALFGC010000046.1 GCA_022777485.1 Bacteroidales bacterium | reverse complement strand
ACGAATGCCTATGCCGAATCGCTCAACGCTAAAATCAAAACCTTCAGAGCGGCTTTGAGAGGGGTTAAGGACGTGAAGTTCTTCCTCTATAGATTGAGCACCATTTTCTCCTAATCAACACAGGGTTTTACCAGTGAGCCTGAATAAGCCGACGAACAGCAGACGATTAGGTAAGATATACGTAGGATATACGTAGGATATACGTAGGATATACGTAGGATATACGTAGGATAATAAGAGGTATATGCTACCTATAACCTACTTTTGAACTATATATTCGCTTACCGATAATAGGCAATGCACTCATAATTCATAATTCATAATTCATAATTAGCCATGCAAGCATTAACTGCTACTAACTTCTCTTTCCCCAATCAGACAGGGGTGTACCACGGCAAAGTACGTGATGTGTATTTCATCGGCGATGACCGTCTCGTGATGGTCGCTACCGACCGTATCTCGGCATTCGATGTGATTCTGCCCAAGGGTATCCCCTTCAAAGGGCAAATCCTCAATCAGATTGCTGCGAAGTTCCTCGATGCGACCACCGACATCGTCCCCAACTGGAAGCAAGCAACGCCCGACCCGATGGTAACGGTGGGCACCCGCTGCGAGGGCTATCCTATTGAGATGATTGTGCGCGGATACCTCTGCGGCTCCGCATGGCGTGCATACAAGAGCGGCGTGCGCGAAATCTGCGGTGTGCAACTGCCGGAGGGTATGCGTGAGAATGAGCAGTTCCCCACACCCATCATCACCCCCACTACCAAGGCAGAAATCGGCACCCACGACGAAGATATCTCGCGCGAGGAAATCATCGCTCGCGGCTTAGTGCCCGCTGACGAGTATGCACAACTGGAGAAGTATGCCCTCGCGCTCTTCCAACGCGGGCAGGAGATTGCTGCCAAGCAAGGGCTTATCCTTGTGGATACTAAGTATGAGTTCGGCAAACACAACGGGCAAATCCTGCTCATGGACGAGGTGCACACTCCCGACTCCAGCCGCTATTTCTATGCCGAGGGCTATCAGGAGCGTTTCGAGGCAGGCGAGCCTCAGAAGCAACTCAGCAAGGAGTTTGTGCGCGAATGGCTAATGGATAATGGTTTCCAAGGCAAGGACGGACAGCAGGTTCCCGAGATGACGGACGAAGTGGTGGCAGGCATCACCAATCGCTATGTGGAACTTTACGAACATATCGTTGGCGAGAAACTCATCCTCGACCATGCAGATGAGAACCTCTCCACCCGCATCGAGAAGAACATTGCGAACTACTTAGGATAACATTCCCCCCTCCCCGCAGATGGGGGGAAATTGTTTCATATAGTCGAAAGTAATTAAGTCTTTCAGCGAAGCGGTCTTTCATCTTTCAGCGAGCAATAGCGAGCGGTCCTTAATCCTTTATCAATACAAAACTATTTAGTCTTTAATCCTTAATCCTTCATCCTTTATCCACCATCATGGCAGGTTTCTTTGGAGAAGTATCCACGGCGTCGTGCGTAACCGATGTGTTCTACGGCACGGATTATCACAGCCATCTCGGCACAAGGCGTGCGGGAATGGCTACTTTTGACGCGCAGAACGGATTCAAGCGCGTGATCCACAGCATTCAGAACTCCCCCTTTCGGACAAAGTTTGAGGACGAGTTGGCAGGTTTCTGCGGCAACGCAGGCATAGGCATCATCTCCGATACCGATGCGCAGCCTTTGCTCTTCAACTCCCATCTCGGGCGTTTCGCCGTCAGCACCGTCGGCAAAATCAACAACGCCGAGGAGCTGGTGGAGCACCTCTTGCAGGAGAACATGCACCTAAGCGAGTTCAGCAGCGGGCGTATCAACCCCACGGAGTTGGTAGGTCTGCTTATCGTGAAAGGCAAGGACTTCGTGGACGGCATAGAGAATGTCTATCGGCAGATACAGGGTTCGTGCAGCATTCTCCTGCTGACGGAAGATGGTATCATCGCTGCCCGCGACAAGATGGGACGCACCCCCATCGTGGTGGGCTGCCGACAGGGCGCAGACGGCGCGAGTGCTTATGCCGTAGCGAGCGAGACCACAGCATTCTGCAACCTCGGTTTCCGCACCGAGCATTTCCTCGACTCGGGTGAGATAGTGCGTATCTCAGCCAACAACATGGAGGTGCTGCGACAACCCAACGAGGAGATGCAGATTTGCTCTTTCTTGTGGGTGTACTACGGTTTCCCGACGAGCGACTACGAAGGACGCAATGCCGAACAGGTGCGCAATGCCTGCGGCTACCTGATGGGCAAGACCGACCCCACGGAGGTGGACTGCGCCTGCGGGATACCCGACTCTGGTATAGGCATGGCGGTGGGTTATGCGGCAGGAAAGGGAGTGCCCTACCAGCGGGCTATCTCTAAATACACCCCCACTTGGCCCCGCTCTTTCACACCCTCCCGACAAGAGATGCGCGACCTCGTGGCGAAGATGAAACTCATTCACAACCAGTCTATCCTCAAAGACAAGCGCGTGCTTTTCTGCGACGACTCCATCGTGCGCGGCACCCAACTCAAAGACAACACCGCCTGCCTGAAAGAGGCGGGTGCGAGAGAGGTGCACATGCGTATTGCCAGCCCGCCGCTCTTCTATGGATGTCCCTTCCTGAACTTCACCTCCTCGAAGTCGGATATGGAACTTATCACCCGACGCTTCATCGCGGAGTTTGAAGGCGAGGAGGCAGCCAACAACCCCGACCGTATCCGCGCCTATACCATCACCGACTCACCCGAATACACGCGCTTGGTGCAGGCGATAGCCGACCGCTTCCACCTCAATTCACTGCGGTACACCAAGTTGGAAGACCTGATACAAGCCATCGGCTTACCCAAATGCAAAGTCTGCACCCACTGCTTCGACGGCAGTAGCCACTTCTAAATAATTAAGAATTAAAAATTAAGAATTAAGAGGCATTGGAATTGAATTTTAGAGCGTGTGGCTCATAATTCTTAGTTTCTTAATTATCAACGCCTTCTTAATTCTTAAGTCTTAATTCTAAATTCTTAATTAAACCCATGGGTTTCGATAACGAGAAATACATCCGCATTCAGTCGGAGCATATCAAAGAGCGCATTGCGCAGTTTGGTAACAAACTATACCTTGAGTTGGGTGGGAAGCTGTTCGACGACTACCACGCCAGCCGCGTGCTGCCCGGTTTTCAGCCGGATAGTAAGTTAGCAATGCTCACCCAGTTGCGCGACACGCTGGAGATAGTGATTGTCATCTCCGCGCTCGACATTGAGAAGAACAAAGTGCGCCAAGACCTCGGCATCACCTACGATGAGGATGTGCTCCGCCTGCGCGAGGAGTTCATGCAGCGCGGATTCTTGGTGTCCTCTGTGGTCATCACCCACTACAACGGGCAGAAATCCGCCGACGCTTACCGCCAACGCTTGGAGCGCTTGGGTATCACCACCTACTACCACTACACCATCGAGGGCTACCCACACAATGTGGAGCTCATCGACTCGGAGGAGGGCTACGGCAAGAACGATTTCGTGCAGACCACGCGCCCGCTCGTGGTGGTTACCGCCCCAGGACCGGGCAGCGGCAAGATGGCAGTCTGCCTCTCCCAACTCTACAACGAGCATGCACGTGGACGCGAAGCAGGCTATGCGAAGTTCGAGACCTTCCCCGTCTGGAACCTGCCGCTCAAGCACCCCGTGAACATCGCCTATGAGGCGGCAACCGCCGACCTTAACGATGTGAACATGATTGACCCATTCCATCTCGAAGCTTACGGAAAGACCGCCATCAACTACAACCGCGACATAGAGATTTTCCCTGTCCTCGACGCCCTCTTCACGGGTATCTACGGGCACAATCCCTACAAGTCGCCCACCGACATGGGCGTGAATATGGTGGGCTTCTGCATCACCGACGACGCCGTTTGCTGCGAGGCAAGCAAGCAGGAGATTATCCGCCGCTACTACAATGCCCTCAACGACTTCGCCTTGGGCACAGGTACGGAGCAGGAGGTGAACAAGATTGCATTGCTCTTCAAGCAGGTGGGTATCAACAGTGCCTACCGTAAGGTTACTGTTGCCGCCAAAGAGCGTCGTGAGCAGTCTTTGGGCGTAGCGGCATCGGCTATCGAACTGCACGACGGCACCATCATCACCGCGCAAGCAAGCGATCTGCTCGGCTCCAGTGCCGCGCTGTTGCTGAATGCCACCAAGCACCTTGCGGGCATTGACCACGCAGTGAAACTCATCCCGCAGGAGATGCTCACCCCCATCCAGCACACCAAGATTGCCTATCTGCGAGGCAAGAACCCGCGCCTACATACCGACGAGGTGCTCATCGCACTCTCCGTACTGAGCCTGCATGACGAGAACTGCCGCCGTACGCTTGAGGCACTGCCCGAATTGGCAGGTTGCCAAGTACACTCCACGGTAATGCTCAGCGAAGTGGACCGCAAAATCTTCCGTAAGTTAGGTATTGACCTCACCTGCGACCCCGTAAGAAAGTAAAAACATTGCATGTTATTCACTTCGTGTTAGTCATTTCATGTTTGTCAGTTCTTTTAGTTCCTGTTAATCACTTAGTATTGGTCATTTACTATTAGGCACTTCGTGTTAGCCCCAAAGGGGCGACATAACTAAAAAAATACTGACTAACATGAAATGTCCAACATGAAATATCTAACATGCAATGTGTAACATGAAATAACAAACACGAAGTTTTCCTATGGTTATCATCCTCGACCTCGGTGGCGTACTCATGCGCCACAACATGCCGGAATGTTTAGCACGCTTTGAGCGCCTTTTGGGCAAAGAACAGATGGCGCAAGTGCTTGGTCTGCAATCGAATGCGGAGGGTACATTGGACAGTCTTGTTGATAAGTACGAGAAGGGCGACATCTCCACCGATACCTTCGTGGACACCATCCTTGCGCACTCCTACGAGGGAGCAACCCACGAGGAGGTGGTGGCGGCATGGAACAGCATGCACGGTGGTATACCCGAGGAACGGCTGCAACGCATTCAGCAGTGGGCAGACGCTGGGCACCACCTATATATGCTGAGCAACAACAACGACCTGCATTGGCACCATGTCTTTTCCCACTACGACCTCTCCATGTTCCGCCATTGCTACGCCTCCCACCTGCTCCACCTTGCCAAACCTGACCCACGTATCTACCAAGCCGTTGACCAAGCCATCCGCGAGCAGGAAGGTTTACAGGAGACTCCTCAACTCCATGAGGCTTTGGTTGATAACCACCCCTTCTACTTCGTGGACGACCTCGAAGCCAACCGCCTCCCTGCCGAGCAACTCGGCTGGCGCACCTTCGCCTCCCTTGACGAACTGGCGCCATTCGTGGAGTAAGACAGCATGTTCAATAAACTCCCTTGCGGGTACACCCGTACATTGAGTTTTTTAGGGAACTGCTTTTCCAACTCCCTCTCTCCTCTCCCCAAAACAGTCCGATTGTTAAGATTTCACCGTCGCTCTCCCGCTGCTGCACGCTCGTGTATTTTTCGCAGGTTTCCCGTGGGTCTCTCGCGGGTCGTCCGCAAGGAAATCCTCTCCAAGAAATGTCCGATTTTTAAGATTCTCCTTCCCCAGTCCCCTCCCACTACAATATGTGTAAAAAGAGGCTGTTGCCGAACTCGGGTGGAAATGAAAGGTTACTCCGAGGCAATGAGAAGGAAAAAATGAAAGATTTATTTGCATAATTCGTAAAAAAGCAGTACCTTTGCGACGGTTTTAGAATGAGTACAACCGTTGCACATATTGCCGTATTCGTATCGGGCACAGGGACGACCTTGCAAGCCCTGCTTGACCGTCAGCAGACGAGTCATTATCGGGTGTCGCTGGTGGTGGCGAATAGAGAGTGTGGGGCGTTGGAGCGGGCTTCGAGAACAGGTGTGCCGACCCTGTTGAGCCGCGACTGGGAGGACATCAACAGGCACCTGCAAGCGGCAAATGTCGAACTAATCGTGCTGGCTGGCTATCTGGCAATCATACCCAAAGAGGTGTGCGAGCAGTGGGCGGGTAGAATCCTCAACACCCACCCTTCGCTACTGCCGAAGTTCGGCGGGAAGGGAATGTACGGGCTGCGG
>JALFGC010000030.1 GCA_022777485.1 Bacteroidales bacterium | reverse complement strand
CATGCCGTCGCCCGAGTCTCCGCAGAAGCGCACTACTACATTTGTTTTTTCCATGATATATATTAACTTCGTGTTTATAACTTCGTGTTGGGAACTCCGCTTCGCTTCGTGTTTGGCACTTCGTGTTTATAACTTCGTGTTTATAACTTCGTGTCGGGAACTCCGTTTCGCTCCGTGTTTTTTAGTTCATAATTCGCGGACAAAGATACTGCTTTTTTTTTATATGAGCAAATAATCTTCTTTTTTTTGCTATTTTTCGCATACTGTACGCAGGGGTGCGGCATAGTGCCCGCGTAACCTGCATGCAAAGTCAGTGTATCCTCTCTATAATCACCCAACAATCACCCAACAATCACCCAAGAATCACCCAAGATTATCAGGGAATTTTCTCGGTGGGATTTTTTGCTCAATGCGAGGGGGATGTTGGATTGGCGTGGGAGTATAGGAGCGGATGGTACAAAAAAGAGAGTATAGGAGTGGATGGTACGAAACAGAGAGTATCGGTGCGGATGGTACAAAAAAAGACTGTCTGACATCGTTGTCAAACAGTCTCCCGTTGTGTTGCGGAGGATGGGATCGAACCACCGACCTTCAGGTTATGAGCCTGACGAGCTGCCACTGCTCTACTCCGCGCTATAAATATCTCCGACCTCGC
This sequence comes from Bacteroidales bacterium, assembly GCA_022777485.1. Classification (GTDB taxonomy): domain Bacteria; phylum Bacteroidota; class Bacteroidia; order Bacteroidales; family Paludibacteraceae; genus Colicola. Next base: position 8,009 of record JALFGC010000030.1, on the reverse strand, counting down.
CTGTTCACAACGCTACCTATCATCAGCGCTCTCTCAACATTGCGGTCAGTCATTAGGTTGTTGGCTCTCTTCTAAACCGCTCTGCCAGTCCTCCTATAAGTAAGGTTGCGGAGGCTACTTCGGAAATCGAGTGCAAAGGTACTGCTTTTTTTTGATATATGCAAATAAAATCGTAAAAAAATGCGTTTTTAGTGTAAAAAAGTGCATTTTTGTTTATCCGACGCTTCCTTCGAGGGACACTTGCAGCAGTTTTTGTGCCTCGACGGCGAACTCCATGGGCAGTTTGTCCATGACCTCTTTGGCATAGCCGTTGACGATGAGTCCGACAGCGTCCTCCATGCCGATACCGCGCTGCTGGCAGTAGAAGAGTTGGTCTTCGTTGATTTTGCTGGTCGTCGCTTCGTGCTCAATGGTGGCGGTGGGGTTGGCTATCTGCATGTCGGGGAAGGTGTGTGCGCCGCATTTATCGCCCAAGAGCAGCGAGTCGCACTGGCTGTAGTTGCGTGCGTTGGTGGCGTTCGCCGCCACTTTTACGAGTCCTCGGTAGGCATTCTGACTATGCCCCGCGCTGATACCCTTGCTCACGATACGCGAGCGGGTGTTCTTGCCAAGGTGAATCATCTTCGTGCCCGTGTCCGCCTGCTGGTAGTTGTTGGTTACCGCCACGGAGTAGAACTCCGCCGATGAGTTGTCGCCGCGGAGGATACAACTGGGGTACTTCCATGTGATGGCGCTGCCGGTCTCTACCTGGGTCCAACTCAGGCGCGCGTTCTCGTAGGTGATACCGCGCTTGGTAACGAAGTTGTAGATACCGCCCTTGCCGTCTTTGTCGCCCGGGTACCAGTTCTGGACGGTGGAGTATTTCACTTCGGCGTCCTTGCGCACCACTATCTCTACGATGGCGGCGTGCAGTTGGTTCTCGTCTCGCATGGGAGCGGTGCAGCCTTCGAGGTAACTGAGGTAGGCGCCCTCGTCGGCGATGAGCAGCGTGCGCTCAAACTGCCCCGTATTGCCCGCGTTGATACGGAAATAGGTACTCAGCTCCATGGGGCAGCGTACGCCCTTCGGTACATACACAAACGAGCCGTCGGAGAACACCGCGGAGTTTAGCGCAGCGTAGAAATTATCGGTGTAGGGGACGACGGAGCCCAAGTATTCGCGCACCAGTTCGGGGTACTCGCGTACTGCCTCGGAGATGGAGCAGAAGATAATGCCTTTCTCCGCGAGTGTCTCTCGGAAGGTGGTCTTGACCGAGACCGAGTCCATCACGGCGTCTATCGCCATGTTGCCCGCCAGCGCGGCGCGCTCTTCCAAGGGGATACCCAACTTGTCGAAAGTCTTCATGATTTCGGGGTCAATCTCTTTCTTCTCCTCGTTGGTGTGGGTCTTCGGCGCGGCGTAGTAGGAGATGGCTTGGAAGTCAATCTCCGGGATGTTGAGGTGTGCCCATGTCGGCACCTGCATGGTGCACCACTTGCGGTAGGCTTTTAGGCGGAAGTCCAATAGCCATGCCGGCTCCTGCTTCTTCGCGGAGATAGTGCGGATGACCTCCTCGTTCAAGCCGTGGGCGAGGATGTCGGTCTCTACATCGGTGGTGAAGCCGTACTTGTAGTCTTGTTGGGTGATATCGTTTAGAATCTCGTTGGGCATAAGAGATATGATTTTTTCTATAAATAATTAGGCGTTTCTATAAAACAAAACTCCGACTTTGTGTCGGAGTTTTTGGGAGGTCGGTAGCAGATTCGAACCGCTGTCCCCGGTTTTGCAGACCGGTCCCTAACCACTCGGGCAACCGACCATTATCGTAAAGCGGGTGCAAAGGTACTGCTTTTTTTTGATATATGCAAATTTTTTGAAGAAAAAAGTGCTTTTGTGGGCAAAAAACTTGTATTTCTCCCAAAAAAGTATTATCTTTGCACCTGCAAAAAGAAAGATTATGCGAAAACTACTATTATTAGCCGAAGAAGGCGAGCGGAAGTTAATTCAAGAAGTGGGTGCGCGCTTGGGTATAGCGAGTCAATTGGCAGAGTATGAGGTGTTGATAACGGGCGTGGGCGCGCTGAATGTGCTGCGGGCGTTGCGCGATGTGCCGCGCGACACCGAGTTGCTGAATATAGGCTACGTCGGCAGCGCGAACTTCTCGGTAGGTTCGCTGGTAGAGGTTACCGATGTCTGCCTCAACCACCCGAATGTAACCTATCCCGAGCCGGAGTTGCGCTTGCAGACGGGCGGAGAACTAATCTCCGAGGCATTGTATCATTCGGCAGAGGGGCGGGAACCGGCACGACTGCTGCAAGCCCGTTGCTACACCAACACCGATTTTGTGCTCCAATCCGACTACCGCGACTGTGTGTTCGACATGGAGCTGGCTTTCATCGCGGGCATGGGCTTCACTCGCCTCCGCGCCATCAAGCATGTCAGCGACAACCTCTCCCTCCACGCCTACCACGAGATAACCAACGGGGTGGAGTAATTATCAATATGTATGGACTTATGAATCAAAAACAATCTATACAATTATTTCAAGACAGCAAAGTTCGTACCGTTTGGGACGAAGAGCAGGAGAAATGGTATTTCTCTGTGGTTGATGTGGTGGGAATCTTAGTTGATAGTGTTGACTATCAGACAGCGCGGAATTATTGGAAAGTATTGAAACACAGATTGCTCAAAGAAGGTAATGAAATGGTTACAAGTTGTAACCGCTTGAAATTGTTGGCACCTGATGGTAAAGGCATTCTGTGGTATCTTCTTTGAATGCCAGAGATACCCTAACTGCTATTGAGGCAAAAACTGATGTTACAGAAGAAACAAATCCAAAAGAAGACAGATGAATACGATTATACTGAAACCAAAGAAAGAGGAGTCCGTCAAGCGTTTTCACCCTTGGGTGTTCTCCGGTGCGATAGCGAAGATAGTGCTGGATAAGCATTATCCGCTTGACGCGCCTCGCGAGGGCGAAGTGGTGCGCGTGGAGAGTGCGCAGGGCGAAGTGCTGGGCGTGGGACATTATCAGGTGGGCAGCATTGCCGTGCGGATATTGTCGTTCGGCGTAGGAAGTCTGCCTGCGGATTTCTGGCGTGAGCGCATGGCGGCAGCCTACCGCTTGCGCGAGGCAATAGGCTTGGTGCGCCCTTCGGCGGTTGGCAACCTGCCCGCGAACAATACCTTCCGCCTCGTTCACGGCGAGGGCGATTTCTTGCCTGGGCTGATAGTGGATGTGTATGCCGATACGGCAGTGGTGCAGGCGCATTCCGTGGGTATGCACCTCATGCGGCAGGAGATAGCCGAAGCGATAGTCGCCGAGGTGCCGCAGGTGATGCGCGTCTATTACAAGTCCGACGACACCCTCCCCTTCAAAGCACCTATCGAGGGCGAGAAGACGGGTTACCTTGTGGGCGAAGGCGCTGATGAGGAGTTTTGGTCGCAGGAGAACGGCTTGCAGTTTCGTATCGACTGGCTCCGCGGGCAGAAGACGGGTTTCTTCATCGACCAGCGCGAGAACCGTGCGCTCGTGGAGCGCTATGCCCGCGGCAAGGATGTGCTGAACATGTTCTGCTACACGGGCGGTTTCTCGCTATACGCCCTGCGCGGTGGAGCGCGGACGGTGGACTCGGTGGATGTGTCTGAGAAAGCCATCGCACTGGTGAATGCCAATGTGGCGCGTAACTTCCCCCACTGCACCAACCACCATGCCTATGCCGAGGAGGCGTTTGCTTTCCTCGAAGAGAAATGCAAGGCGGCGAAGTCCGCTAAGGGGGAACACCCTTACGACCTCATCATCCTTGACCCGCCTGCTTTCGCCAAGCACCGCGACGCTATCAAAAACGCCCTGCGCGGCTACCAGCGTATCAACGCCAAGGCAATAGAGCAGATACGCCACGGCGGTATCCTCTTCACTTTCTCTTGCTCGCAGGCGATAGACAAAGAGATGTTCCGCTTGGCAGTCTTCTCCGCGGCAGCGCAGGTCGGGAGGCGAGTGCGTATCCTCCACCAACTCCATCAACCCCAAGATCATCCCATCAATATCTATCACCCCGAAGGCGAATATCTGAAAGGGCTGGTGCTATATGTGGAGTAAGACAATTATGAAAAAATCGTTCGGAGCGTAGCGGAGATAAGAATTATGAGAGCCCATGCTCTAACAATTTAGAATTATCGTGAAACCTTATCTTGTATGTTTTGATACCGAGACGACGGGTCTCAATGTGCAGAGCGACTGGATTATCCAGTTATCGCTCGTGAAAGTGGATGCTCACACTTTCGAGGAGGTGGGGGCATACGATTGGTATATCAAGCCTTCGGGGGCTTACACGATAGCACCCGAGGCGCAGGCGGTGCACCATATCACCCGCGAGGTACTGGAGCGCGAGGGCGTATTGCTCAAGGACATCTATCTGCAGATGATGGCATTCCTGCAAGACTGCGACATCCTCTCCTACAACGGCAACGGCTTCGATGCGCGTATCCTCTACTACAACCTGCAACGCGAGGGGCTGACGATAGATTATAATGCCTACCGTTTCTACGATGCCTACCTGATAGAGATGGCACGCACCTCACGCCGCCTGACTGATGTCTATCGGCGTTACTACGGTAAGGAGTTCGACGATGCCCACAACTCGTTGGCAGATGTGCGCGCCACGATAGCCGTTTTCAAGGCGCAGCAGGAGACCTCCGAAGACCCACAAGAGTTCTGCCGACCGGACTTCGACTTCATCTCCGTGGACGGCTTCTTGGCGATACGCGATGGGAAGAAAGTGTTTGCACAGGGTAAACACAAAGGAAAGACGATAGAGCAGGTGCAGAAGGCTGAGCCCGACTATATAGACTGGGTGTTGAAGAACTGCGCTGCCCCCACGCGTCAACTGATAGAGCAAGTTCGTCATCCGCAGCCCCCTCCTGCCGCAAGGTTGGAGAAACTAACTTCACCCCTGAAACAGAAGAAACCGGTCGCTACTGCGTCGCAGAAAAAGCAAGCAGCCAAAGCCGCCACCCCTATACAGACGACGCTCTTTGATTGAAGCGTAAGAGGGAGGTAACGACTTTGGCAGCGAGAGAATCTACCTATTCGCTTCGATTAAAAAAGAGGCACGAGAAAGCGTGCCATCAGGTAACCGCCGATGATAAGCCATACCCATAGCAATGCCGCAAGGGCAAAGGGTTTGGCGCCTGCCTGCTTGAACTTCTTGAAGGATGTGTCCGCGCCCAATGCCGTCATCGCCATGGTCAGCAGGAAGGTGGAGATGATGTTCATCGTTTTGGCAAATGGTGACATGAACGATGCAGGCAGGTAGGCAACCATCAGGCTGTTCACGCCTATCATCAGCAGGAAGAGGAATGCGAACCACGGTATGGTGATTTTTGAGCGTTGTGTGGTCTGTTTGCTTCTGCCTAACGCCCACGATAGGATAAGGAGGACGAAGACGAGGAGGATGACGCGCACCATCTTGACGATGAGGGCGGTGGCGGCGATGGTATCAGACGCCATGGCGTTGCCGGCACCTACCACATGCGCCACCTCGTGCAGCGTCGCACCGGTGTAGATACCTACCTGCTGCTCATCCAAACCGACCATGAGTCCGGCGCGGTAGGCGATGGGATAGAGGAACATCGCGATCGTACCGAAGATAACCACCGTGGAGACCGCCACTGCCGTCTTGTGGCTCTCTGGCTTGACCACTGCCTCTGCCCCCAGGACGGCTGCCGCACCGCAGATAGCGCTACCCGTGGCGGTCAGCAGGGTGGTCTCTTTGTCCATATTCAGCAGTTTGCCTAACCAGATACCCAAAAAGATGGTTACTGCTACCACGATGATATCTATCACCACTGCAGGAAGTCCTACCGCCACAATGTCTTGAAAGGTCAAGCGGAAACCATAGAGTACGATACCCGTGCGCAACAGCGTCTTCGAGCAGATTTTCATACCTGCGCCCCACGAAGCTGGCACATGGGCTTGCTCGGGTAAATTGGCATAGACCATACCGAGCAAGATACCTACGATGAGAGACGAGAAAGACAAGGCTTTCACGGCAGGAATCTCCGCAATGAACCATGCGGCGATAGATAAAATAGCGATAAAAAGGATGCCGAAGATAGCGTTTTTGGTTTGTTGTTTCATATTGTGATTAAATGAGTTATCGGAGTATTCGGAGTGTTCGGATTATTCAGAAAACTCCAATTCGTCGGTATGTCGAATGATATAGTAGGGCACATCCAATGCTTGAATTTCCTGCTCGTAGCGATGGAAGAGTTGCAGGCGCATCTCATCGCTGCCGTTCTCGCGCGTGGGGTCGGGTATCCACGGAATATCGGGGTAGGTGAGCAGGTAGGTGTCCATCTTGTACTGTGGCATAGCACTCAGCAACCAGTCGGGTGCCGTCCCATAGACATAATCGAACCACACCCGGGTAACAATGAGTTCGGTATCGAAGAAGATTATATCGCTTGCTTCCCACTTCCCACTTCCCACTTCCTTTATCTGCTCTATCTGCTTGCGGGCGATGTGGCATACATCGTCGTAGGTGTAGGGGCGATGCAGGGAGGCAACATAGTCGCGAGCGTATTCGGGAACATAAGTTGCTCCATAACGCTTGGCAAGATACTGTCCAAGGCTACTCTTGCCCGTACTCTCCGGTCCTATGATACCTACTTTGAACATTTTAATCTGTGTAGGAAACTCCGTGTACTTAACTCCGCTTCGCTTCGTGTACAGCCTGCTGCTCTTCCTTTCATGTTTACTTTCTTACAGCCTCAGAGAGGCTTTCTTACACGAAGTTCTTTACAGCGCGTAGTGCTTTTTACAGCCCTGCAAGGGGCTTTCCTACACGCAGTTTCCACTATCGCGTGAGCATGAGTTTGATGTTGATACCGATATTGTCCGCCTTGATGGGGTAGGAGGTGGAGATAAGGGGGATGGTGGACTGGTGGTCGTAGAAGAGTTGGAGGTTGATTTTCTGCGAGAGCACATAGTCGGCACTTATCTTCAGGGCGAACACTTTGTTGCCGCTCGAAGCCTGCGTCAACCCTTCTTCCACCTTGCGCAGCAGGGTCTTGATATCTTTGTACGACACATCTACATTCAGTTTCAGGTCGTTGCTGACTTTCTTCTGCCCGCCGCCTTTCTTCTTGGTGATGAAGTTGAGGTTCTTCACGGTGTAGCCTGCGCCGATGACGAACTCGTCGGAGTGTCCCTCGGTGAGTTGCACGCTGGTTACATTCAGCGCGAGGTTACGCTGCTTGCGGTACTCAAACTTGCACGAGAGCGAGTTCTTCATCGTCATGTTCAGTCCGATGAGCGGCGAGAACGACTCGGTGATAGACACGTTGCTGATGTCGTAAGCCGACGAGGGAATAGGCATGTCGGTGGTAACATCGCGCACGAAACCTATCTGCTTGTTGTCGCCCTGCCCGTCGAGCGGCACCCATGTGGAGTAGGAGCCAAAGGAGCCGATGGCGTACTTACAGGTGTAGGCATGGGTGAGCGTGATGGAGCGGAAGTTATCGCGCATCCACGGCAGTTTGCCCAGTCCGTCGTAGGTAACTGACCAGTTGGGCAGTACGGAGAGGATAGACAGAATGGGGTTGAGGCTCACGCGGTTGGCGTCCTTGCCGGTGTAGGCAGCAAGGAACGCAGGCACGAGCACATCGGCTGAGTTCTTTGCCACCGCGCCCTTGCTCTTGTCATACACTTGCCCGCCCGGGAGCATGCCTTTCATAAAGCCCGTGGTAGGGTAACGCACGCCCTCGTACTGCGCCTGCACACGCCCCTGCAGCACATTGATATTCTCGATGAACTGACTATATGCGGCGTTGGCGAAGTTCTCCTCCTGCGTGCCAATCTTGCTGAACGCCGTCCCGATAGCCACCTGCGTGATGTTGAACGAGCCCGTCATGTTCTCTTGCAGTTGGTCATAGGAGTAGATGATAGAGGTCGATTGCGCTTGGTAGCGCGTACCGTTCAGTTGCACTTTCAGTCCGGGCAGGGGCTCGAGGGTAACCTTCACATCGAA
>JALFGC010000031.1 GCA_022777485.1 Bacteroidales bacterium | reverse complement strand
GGCGATGAGAACCTGCGCGACATAGCCGAGCACGCCCGTCCCGACATTACGGCGATTCCCTACGAGGCGTATAGCGGAGACGTACCAATGCAGGTGTTTGGCAAGCACAACATGCAGAACCTGCAAGCCGCCTGCCTCGCTTGTCAGCAGATTGGCATTGCTGCGGACGATTTCTACCGAACCATCAGCACCTTCACAGGTGCAAGCAACCGTTTGGAGAAGATTTGCGAGACCGACAGTTCGGTGGCATACAAGGACTTCGCCCACTCGCCGAGCAAACTGCGTGCGACGGTGAACGCCGTGCGGGAGCGGTATCCTGAGAAGCGCCTCGTTGCCTGCATGGAATTGCATACCTTCTCCTCGCTGATGGCGGATTTCCTGCCGCAGTACGAAGGCTGTATGGCAGAAGCGGACACGGCGTTTGTCTATTTCAATCCGAAAGTGATAGCGCATAAAAGGCTGCAACCGATTACCGCCGAGGAGGTGCAACGTGCGTTTGGCACGAAAAATGTAGTCGTCTTTACGGACAGTCAATCGCTCGCCGAGGCGGTGCGCAAGGAGGTGGCAGGCAAGAGCGACATCGCGCTCCTGATGATGACCAGCGGCACTTTCGATGGCATTGACATCCCTGCTTTTGCCAAAGAAGTGCTGGGCGAATGACCCCAAAATGTATCGCTGTTGAACCTAAAAACATTTCCACTATGTCTCCTGAGAAACAAACGAAACGCGATTATCTGTATATGCGCATGGCGCGCACATGGGCGGAGAACAGTTATTGCCAACGCCGCAAGGTGGGGGCACTGCTGGTGAAAGACCAGATGATAATCTCTGACGGCTACAATGGTACCCCGAGCGGCTTTGAGAACTGCTGTGAGGACGCGAACAACGTGTCGCTGCCCTATGTGTTGCACGCGGAGGCAAACGCTATCACGAAGGTGGCGCGGAGCAACAACAGCAGCGAGGGCGCCACGCTGTATGTTACCGCCAGCCCCTGCATGGAGTGCTCGAAACTGATTATCCAAGCCGGTATCAAGCGTGTAGTATATGGAGAAGAGTACCGTATCATGGACGGCATAGAGATACTGAAAAAAGCGGGGATAGAGGTGGTGTATCTTGATGACCGCGCTACGCGCTGAAAGACCGCTCACTGCGTTCGCTGAAAGATAAAAGACCGCTCGCTTTGCTCGCTGAAAGACTGATTTAGTATCGAATAGTAAATCAGTCGTTTAGCGTAGCGGTCGGAAAAATCAAATAGTCTAAGTAATCCAACTATGAAACCGAATGTAAAAAAGTATTTGTTTCCTACTATTGCTGTAGTGGCGTTGCTGGTGGGGTTTCTCATCGGGAACGCAGTGAGCAATAAAGTGAATGCCCAGCGTTTCTTCATTCAGAACGGGCAGATTTATCAGGCGCCCGCCAGCAAGGTGGACCAGTTGCTGCAACTCATGGAGTCCGCCTATGTGGACGAACTGAACATGGACAGTATCACCGACGAGGTGATGGTGGAGTTGGTACAGAAACTCGACCCGCACTCTGCGTATATCCCGAAGAAAGACCTTGAGATGGTCAATTCCGAGTTGTCGGCTTCGTTCTCCGGTATCGGGGTGCAGTTCAACATACAGAACGATACGGTGCGTATCGTGGCAGTGATTGCCGGTGGTCCGAGTGAGGGCGTGGGCGTGGTAGCCGGCGACAAACTCATCACCGTGGACGACTCGCTCTTCGTGGGCAAGCATATCAACAATGAGAAGGTAATGCACACGCTGCGCGGCGAAAAAGGGACGAAGGTGAAGATAGGCGTAATGCGCAGCGGTGAGCCCGAGTTGCTCCATTTCACCATCACGCGCGGGGACATACCTGTCAACTCTGTAGATGCGAAGTTCATCATCGAGGGGCAAAAGAAGATTGGGTTTGTCCGCGTTAATAAGTTCGGCGAGAAGACTTACAATGAGTTCATCTCTGCGCTGGCAACGCTTCGTTCGCAAGGGGCAGAGGCGTATATCGTGGATTTGCGTGAGAACAGCGGCGGCTATATGGACCAAGCCATCCGCATGGCGAATGAGTTCCTTGCCAACGGCGATATGATCGTCTATTCCGAGGGGCGTGCTTACCCCCGTTATGAGGCTCGCGCCAACGGCACGGGGCGTTTCCAAGACGTACCTCTGGCTGTGCTGATAGACGACTTCTCGGCTTCGGCGAGCGAGATTTTCTCGGGTGCTATGCAGGACAACGACCGCGCCGTCATCATCGGTCGCCGCTCGTTTGGCAAGGGCTTAGTACAGCAGCAGATGCCGTTCTCGGACGGCAGTGCGATACGCCTGACCGTAGCGCGCTACTACACCCCCTCGGGGCGCTGCATACAGAAACCCTACACGCTTGGCGACCAAGAAGACTATCAGATGGAACTGCTTGACCGCTTTGAGCACGGCGAGTTCTACAATGCCGACAGCGTGCACTACCAAGACACTACGACTTATCGCACGAAGAAAGGGCGCGTGGTGCACGGTGGGGGCGGAATCATGCCGGATGTGTTCGTAGGGCGCGACACAACGCTATACTCCCCGTATTTCAACCAAGTGGTGAACCGCGCCTACACCTATCAGTTCGCCTACCAATACACGGACGCGCACCGCAAGGAGTTGAGCCGCTACAAAGACTGGCAGTCGCTGGAGAAGCACCTGCTGGCGGCGAACTGGCTGCCGGAGTTTGTGCAGTACTGCAAAGAAAAGGGTGTGGAGCCCAATCAACAGCAGATAGCGAAGTCGAAGCCGCTGATTCTCAGGCTGGTGAATGCGTATATTGTGCGCAATATCCTTGGCGACGAGGGTTTCTTCCCGCTCTTTGAGCGAGACGATGAGATAACGAAGAAGGCGGTGGAGACGATTGAGAATTATGAATTATGAATTATGAATCATGAGCGCGCATGCTCTGATTAATTAAGAATTATGTGCCATGTATCAAGACATCGTTGACACTTTTGTATCAGGACATCGTTGACACTATGGGTTGATTTATAAATAAATTTTTACAATAATCATTGTTCTTTGACATAGTATTTGCATATCCTTTGCCGTAACAAAATCAA
>JALFGC010000062.1 GCA_022777485.1 Bacteroidales bacterium | reverse complement strand
TATCGCCACTTGGTCGGGATGGCAGATGAGTTGGTATATCTTCGCAGGCTTTGCACTGGTTGTTGCTCTTGCTTTCTGGGCGATATTCCCTAAGACGGAGAAATAATAGGACCCCCTCCCACTCCCCCTACAAAGGGGGAGAGTAAATAAAGTACTCTAATCTATATACTATTGTGTTTCGCAAGGAATTGGCATATTATTTCTCTACGCCCATTGCGTATATCGTAATCGGGCTTTACTTGCTGGCGATTAGCCTCTTTCTGTGGGTTATTCCCGGGGAGTGGAATATCGTGGAGTCGGGCTATGCGCAGGTGGATGGCTTGTTTCAGTTGTCACCTTGGCTGCTGATGTTGCTCTGCCCCGCGCTGACCATGCGGCTGTTTGCCGAGGAGCGCAACTCGGGTATGTGGGACTTACTGCGTAGCAAGCGGGTGCCTGTTTGGCGATTAGTCTCGGGCAAGTTCTTCGCCGCTTGGTTGCTCATGCTGATTGCTTTGCTGCCCTGCGTAGTGCATTATTTCGCCGTGGCGTATATGGCGGAGCCGATGGGCAACCTCGATGCCGGTGCGTTTGCAGGAGCGTTCATCGGACTGATACTGCTGAGCGCCGCCTTTCTCGGTATCGGCTTATTGGCTGCCACGCTCAGCTACAGTCAGATAGTGTGCTTCATCCTCGGCGCGTTGGGTTGCTTCGTGCTCTATTGGGTGCTCTTGCAAGACCACTACCGCAGCCTTGCGCGCGGCGTGATTGACCTGCGCGATGTGCTGCTCATGCTCTCCACTGCTGCTATCGGGGTGCTGCTAAGCATAGGCAAACTACAATCAACCACTGACCACTGACCACTGACCACTAATCACTAAATATTTACATACCATGTATTCTGAGTTTCAAGCCCACTTGCAGGCTACATTGCAAGACATCAAAGACGCGGGTCTGTACAAGAACGAACGCGTGATTATCACTCCTCAGTCGTCTGCTATCAAGGTGGAAGGCAACAAAGATGTGATTAACTTCTGTGCGAACAATTACCTCGGTCTTGCCGACAATGCCGAACTGATTCAGGCAGCGAAAGAGCGCATGGACGCTCGCGGCTACGGCATGGCCTCCGTGCGCTTTATCTGCGGCACGCAGGACACGCACAAGCAGTTAGAGCAAGCCATCTCGGACTTCTTCGGCACTGAGGACACTATTCTCTATGCGGCATGCTTTGATGCCAACGGTGGTTTGTTTGAGCCGCTGTTGACGGACCAAGACGCCATCATCTCCGACGCCCTCAACCACGCGTCTATCATCGACGGCGTGCGTCTCTGCAAGGCAGTGCGCTACCGCTATGCCAACGGCGACATGGCTGATTTGGAGGAGCAACTGAAGAAAGCGCAGGCGCAGCGCTTCCGTATCATCGCCACTGATGGTGTGTTCTCCATGGACGGCAATGTGTGCCCGCTGGATAAGATTTACGAACTGGCGCAGAAATACAACGCGCTTGTGATGGTGGACGAGAGCCACTCTGCGGGTGTGGTCGGCAAGACGGGGCACGGCGTAACCGAACAGTATGACCTGCGCGGGAAGATAGAGATTATCACGGGTACGCTCGGCAAGGCATTCGGCGGCTCGGTAGGCGGGTTCACCACGGGCAAGAAGGAGATTATCGACCTGCTGCGTCAGCGCAGCCGTCCGTACCTGTTCAGCAACTCCATTCCTCCGATGATTGCTGCCGCGGGTATCAAGACCTTCGAGATACTGACTCGCAGCAACGAGTTGCAAGACCGCCTGCATGCTAACACCGACTATTTCGTGGCGCGCATGAAAGAGGCGGGCTTCGATATCAAGCCCACGCAGTCGGCAATCTGCGCCGTAATGCTGTATGATGCGCGTCTGAGCCAAGAGTTTGCTGCCGCCTTGCAGGAAGAGGGAATCTATGTTACGGGCTTCTACTACCCCGTAGTGCCACAGGGGCAAGCGCGTATCCGCGTACAACTCTCCGCTGCACACACTCGCGAACAATTAGACAAAGGCGTAGAGGCGTTCGTCAAAGTAGGCAAAGCCCTCGGCGTGCTGAAAGGTTAAGAGACTGCTGTTAAAGTGCTGACGCTTCGGTGCAGGGGCGTTAGCGAGTAGTTTGAGAGACTGTCTAACCGATTTGGTTAGGCAGTTTTTTTGTACTGTTGCTGTTCGTTACGGGGTGTCTATGCGAAATTTGGACAATTTACTTCGAGCAGGCAGGGGGTCGGGAAAGGCTCGGTAGGGGTGCTATATGGTCTCGCATATGTTACGGTAATGTTACGGTAATGTTACGGTAATGTTCCGATGATGGAATGGTACCCTCATGGTGTGATTTCGGGGAGATTTCTGGGATGAGACTATTGGGAAATCGGACAATTCTGATATTTGATTGATGGTTTGACACTTTGTTTCCTGCCGTCTTGGGGTGCGTAGAGGGCTTATTGGAAAAAAGTGTCAATTAAATTTGCATATTTCAAAAAATAGTAGTAACTTTGCGGCGCAATTTCAAAATATTGATTACTGCAATGAAAGCGTTAGTGAAACGGTATGCCGAGCGGGGCATTTGGATGGAAGAAGTGCCGATGCCCGAAGTAGGCGTGAACGATGTGTTAATCAAAGTGAAGAAAGCCGCGATATGCGGTACAGACCTGCACATGTACAAGTGGGACAAGTGGTCGCAGAGCCACTGCACGCCACCTTATACGATGGGGCATGAGTTCGTGGGCGAGGTTGTGGAGATAGGTGCGGGTGTGCGCAATACGAAGGTGGGCGACCGCGTAACCGCAGAGGGGCATATCGTGTGCGGGCACTGCCGTAACTGCCGCCGCGGGATGGGGCATGTGTGCGAGAACAGCCTGTCGGTGGGTATCTTCGGCAAAGACGGCGCGTTCGCGGAGTATGTAACTATTCCCGAAACGAATATCGTGCATGTGCGCCCCGAGATACCCGACGATTTTGCGGCGATAATGGACCCGTTTGGCAATGCGACACACACGGCATTGGCATTCCCGTTGTTGGGTGAAGATGTGTTGATTACGGGCGCGGGGCTGATTGGTACGATGGCTGCGGGCATCTGCCGCTACGCCGGCGCGAAGCATATTGTGGTAACCGACCTGAACCCGCTGCGGCTGGAGATAGCGAAGAAGATGGGTGCGACGCTGACGGTGGACGGCTCGAAAGGCGAGACCGTGGAGGGCGCGATGAAGCAACTGGGTATCAAGGGCTTCGATGTGGGATTGGAGATGTCGGGTGCGCCTGCGGCATTCAACGATATGATTGCGCACATGTACAAAGGCGCGAACATTGCGCAGTTGGGTATCCTGCCCGACGATACGAAGGTGAATTGGTCGGACGTGATATTCAATGCGCTGACTATCAAAGGCATAACGGGCAGACGGATGTGGGAGACATGGTATCAGATGGAGCAGATGCTGCTCGGCGGACTCGACCTGTCGCCTGTGATTACCCATCGCTTTGCCTTCGACGACTTCCAGAAGGGCTTCGACATCATGGAGTCGGGGCAATGCGGAAAGGTGCTGCTGGAGATTGGATGAATTAAGAATTAACAATTAACATTATATAATTTGAGAAAAAATGAAGAAACTAATTGTATCTGCTTTGGCTTTGCTGAGCACTTTTAGTTTGGCATTCGGACAGTCTCGCGAGGGATTGACGGAGTACAAACTGGACAATGGTTTGACCGTATTGCTATGGGAAGACCACGACCAGCCGGACGTAACCGGCTATGTGGCTGTGCGCGCGGGTTCTATTGATGAGCCTGCTGAATACACAGGTTTGGCGCACTACTTGGAGCACATGCTCTTCAAGGGAACCGACCGTATCGGTGCCTTGGACTGGGAGAAAGAGAAAGTGCACTACGAGAACATCATTGCGCTGTACGATTCTTGCGCTGTGGAGACCGACGAGGCTAAGCGTCAGTATTTCATCACGCGTATCAACGAAGAGTCAATTGAGGCAGCGAAGTACTCTACCTGCGAGGACTTCTTCATCCTGATGGACGGTATCGGTGCCACGGGTGTGAACGCCTTCACGTCGTACGACATGACTTGCTACCACAACTCGTTCCCCGCATCGAACATGTACAAGTGGCTGACTATCTTCTCCGACCGTCTGATTAACCCCGTCTTCCGTACTTTCCAAGCGGAGTTGGAGAATGTGTTTGAGGAGTACAACATGTACCAGGACGATGTGCAGTCGCATATCCGTCAGGAGTTGTTTGGCAAGTTGTACGCCGGCAGCCCCTACGAGCGCGATGTGATTGGTCTGCCCGAGCACCTGAAGAACCCGCGACTGAGCAAACTGATTGATTTCTACAACACATGGTATGTGCCCAACAACATGGCGCTTATCCTCGTGGGCGACTTCGACACGGAGCGCACGAAGCCGATGATAGCGGAGACATTCGGACGTTTGCAGCCGAAAGACCTGCCCGAGCGCAAGAGTTATCCGAAGGCAGAGATGACGGGCGACTACAAGTACAAGATTGGTTACTATCCGCAGATCTGCTGGGCATACGATGGTGTGAAGATCACCGACGACGACGCGCTGGCGTTGCAGTTCGTGGTATCGCTCTTGAACAACGGCTCGAACACGGGTCTGCTCGACCGTATCACGATGGACGGTGAGGTATCGGGTGCCGGTGCTTCCTTCGATGCACGCCGCGACCAAGGGCGTATCCTCGTGCAGGCAGTGCCTTACTACGATGCTAACCAACAGGCATACGAGTCGAACAATGCGACGGAGAAAATCGTGATGGCGGAGGTGAATAAACTGAAGAACGGCGACATACCCGATTGGTTGATTAACACCGTGAAGGCAGAGTATGCGCAGAACTTCAAGTTGGAGTTTGAGGACTCGGAGTCGAAGATGATGGAGTTGCTCTATTGCTTCATTTACGGCATGCCGTTGGATAATATCTTCACGCAAAACGATAAGATTCAAGCCCTCACTAAGGAGGATATTCAGCGCGTGGCAAAGAAGTACTTCGATGCGAGCCACATGACGCTGACCTTCGAGGAAGGCACGCCGAAGAAGAACAAACTGGCGAAGCCGAAGATTAAGTCGCTCGACCTGATTAACGGTCAGGAGACAGAGTACGCCAAGGCGTTCAAGCAACTGCCGAGCGACCCTGTAAAGCAGACGTTCATGGACATGAACGATGTAACGGTTACGCCGATTGACGAGAATGTAACCCTGCACTACGGTGCCAACCCGAAGAACGATATCTTCTCGCTGACGCTGCGCTACGGCGTAGGTTCGGGCAAGAAGCCGATGCTGGAGCCCGTGGCTGAGTTGATGAACATGTCGGGTATCATGCCGGGCGTTACTCCGCAGGAGTTCCGCCGCCAGTTGGCAGAGTTGGGCGGTCGCTGCGGATATGGCGTAGATAGAAGTTACTTCTACGTAAGCATCTACGGCGACGAGGCGAACTTAGCAGAAATCTGCCAGTTGGTACAGCGTCAGATGCTCTTCCCGAAGTTCGAGCAGAAGCAGTTTGAGGCAGTGAAGGGTAGCGAGTTGTCGAGCCGTTTCATGCTGTCGAAGATTGACGGTGTGCAGTCGGCAGCACTCAAAGAGTATGTGCTCTATGGCGAGCAGTCGGATTATATTGATGTAGTGCCGTTTATGGATATCTATTACCTCGATGAGGCAAAACTGAAAACCGAGTTCTTGTCGGCTACGCGCTACGCGCTGGATATCTACTACTGCGGTCAGAAGCCCGTGGAAGAAGTGAAGACCGTCTTGACCGGCAACCTGCCTCTGCAAGAGGGCGTGAAACCTTCCACCTCGCCTGTATTCCGCGACCGCAAGGCATACGATAAGCGTCAAATCTACTTCTTGCCGAATAGCAATGTACAGCAGGCGACCATCTACTTCTATTTCGAGGGCGTGCCCTACGACAAGGAGCAGGATGTGCTCTTCCAAGCCTTCAACCAGTACTTCTCCAGCGGCTTTACGGGATTGGTATTGGATGAGATTCGCGAGAAACGCTCCATGGCTTATAGTGCGTATGGTATCATGTCGGAGGGCGCTCGCCCGGGCAGAAACTCCTGCTTCATGGGCTATATCGGTACGCAGAGCGACAAGGCAGCAGATGCTATCGAGGTGTTCATGAATCTTGTAGACTCGATGCCGGAGTACCCCGAGCGTATCGAGGCGGTGAAGGCAGCATTGCGCCAGAATGCGCAAATCAGCAAACCCTCCTTCCGCGGCAAGACGCAGACCTACGACTATTGGCGCGAGATGGGCTACAGCGAAGACCCTGCTCTGTACAACAAAGAAGCGATAGATAACTTGACTTTCGACCAAATCAAGGCGTTCTATCAGCAATATATCCAAGGCAAGCCGATGACGATTATCCTTGTGGGCGACCCGAAACTGATTAACCAGAAGGCGCTGCAAGCGAAGTACGGCAAGTTCATCAAGCCCTCGAAGGGCAAACTCTTTGCTCCGCTGGATTTGGATTTCTAATCCGATTTGGTTGAGCATACGGAAAGAGGCTGTCTAACGCAAGAGTTAGGCAGCCTCTTTTGGTTTGTAGAGAGAAGGGTGCAGCAGAAGAGGGGAAATCTTAATAATCGTACCTTTTCGAGGTGGTGTTTACCCGCGGACGACCCGCGAGAGACCCGCGAGAGACCCGCGATAGACCCGCGAAAAACATACGGGAAGGAGCGTGCGGGGAAATCTTAATTTTTGTATTGTTTTGGGAGGATGTGAAAGGGCGTGCGCGAAGCCAAAGCCTACTGCGAACTTCACTATGAAAGAAAAGAGACTGTCTAACGCCAGTGGTTAGACAGTCTCTTTGAAAACTTTTAGCGTACTGATTACTTCACTTCCTCGAAGTCCACATCCTCTGCGCCGCCGTCGTTCTTGCCGTTGTTGGCAGAACTGTTGCCTGCGTTTCCGTTGAATCCGCCGGAGAAGTCCGCGTTCTGTGCGCCCTGTTGCGCGCCTGCATTCTGCGCGTTGTACATCTCTGCACTGGCAGCCTGGAATGCGGTCATGAGGACTTGGTTAGCTGCCTCGCAAGCGTCGGCATCTTTCTTCTCGTAAGCCTCTTTCAGGTTCTTGAGGGCTTCCTCGATGGGCGCTTTCTTGTCGGCAGGCAGTTTGTCGCCTAATTCGGCAAGTTGCTTCTCGGTCTGGAAGATAGTAGCGTCTGCGCGGTTCAGTTTGTCGATACGCTCTTTCTCGCGCTTGTCTGCCTCGGCGTTAGCCTCAGCCTCGGCTTTCATACGCTTGATTTCTTCATCGCTCAAGCCGCTGGATGCCTCGATACGAATCTTCTGCTCCTTGCCGGTGGCTTTATCCTTGGCGGTTACATTCAGGATACCGTTGGCGTCGATGTCGAAGGTAACCTCAATCTGCGGTTCGCCACGGCGTGCGGGCATGATACCGTCGAGGTGGAAGATACCGATTTGCTTGTTCTGCGCTGCCATCGGACGCTCACCTTGCAGCACCTTGATTTCCACAGAAGGCTGATTGTCCACCGCAGTGGTGAAGGTCTCGGTCTTCTTGGTAGGGATGGTAGTGTTGCTCTCAATCATCTTGGTCATCACGCCGCCCATGGTCTCAATACCGAGGCTCAGCGGGGTTACATCCAAGAGGAGCACATCCTTCACATCTCCCGTGAGCACACCACCTTGGATGGCTGCACCTACGGCTACTACCTCGTCGGGGTTCACGCCCTTGTTCGGGGTCTTGCCGAAGAACTTCTGCACAGCGTCTTGGATAGCGGGGATACGGGTGGAGCCACCTACCAAGATTACCTCGTCGATATCACTTGTGCTCATGCCGGCTTTCTGCAAGGCAGTGCGGCAAGGCGCAATGGTACGCTGGATGAGGTCGTCAATCAGTTGCTCGAATTTCGCACGGGTCAGGGTCTTTACCAAGTGGGCAGGCACTCCGTTCACGGGCATGATATAGGGCAAGTTGATTTCGGTGGTCGTAGTGTTCGACAACTCGATTTTTGCCTTCTCGGCAGCCTCTTTCAGACGCTGCATCGCCATGGGGTCCTTCGAGAGGTCTGCGCCGCCGTTCTCGTTCTTGAACTCCTGTACGAGCCAGTCGATGATACGGTGGTCGAAGTCATCACCACCGAGGTGGGTATCACCGTCGGTTGCTTTCACCTCAAAGACTCCGTCGCCCAACTCCAAGACGCTGACATCGTGGGTACCGCCACCACAGTCGAAGACCACGATTTTCATGTCCTTATTGGACTTGTCCAAGCCGTAAGCCAAAGCGGCTGCGGTAGGCTCGTTGACGATACGGCGCACGGTCAGTCCGGCAATCTCGCCGGCTTCCTTGGTAGCCTGACGCTGCGAGTCGTTGAAGTAAGCAGGCACGGTGATAACGGCTTCCGTTACCTCTTGACCGAGGTAGTCTTCTGCGGTCTTCTTCATCTTCTGAAGGATGATGGCAGAGATTTCCTGCGGGGTGTAGAGACGACCATCAATATCCACACGCGGGGTGTTGTTGTCGCCTTTCACTACTTTGTAAGGCACGCGCGCAATCTCGTTGCTCAAGCGGTCGTAGGTCTCACCCATGAAACGCTTGATAGAATAGACGGTCTTGGTGGGGTTGGTGATAGCCTGACGCTTCGCGGGGTCGCCCACTTTGCGCTCGCCGCCATCCACAAAACCTACTACAGAAGGAGTAGTACGCTTGCCTTCGGAGTTTGCAATTACAATAGGTTCATTACCTTCCATCACTGCTACGCAGCTGTTGGTGGTTCCTAAGTCAATACCAATAATCTTGCTCATAGTTGTTTATGCTTTTTTAGTTAATATTCTTTGTTTGGATGAAGGATAAAGGATGAAGGATGAAAGACGAATTAGTTTTGACTTTGAAAATTCATAAATGACGGTAATAAGTCTTTTATCTTGTGTCCTTAGTCCTGTTTCAAGACATTCACCTATTTAGTATCAAACATTGTGCCAAAGAGCAAAATACGGTAAATTGGCAGACGAGACTGACAAAATGGCAGGATGGGACTGACAAGAAAATTGTAGAATAATCCGCTAATTGATGTTAATTGGCCATTAATTGTTTTCCATTGCATTAACGGTATTTTACACGGCAATTAACAGAAAATAGAGTATTACATATAAACGAAAAAGAGGTCGTCTTTCAACAGCCTCCTTTTATGGGTAGTTTAAAGTTTCTATTTCAAATCATATCCGTAGTGCTTCAGGCGGTTTTGGTTGCTGCGCCAGTCTTTGTCCACCTTCACGAAGAGTTGCAGGAAGACGGGTTTTTGGAAGAACTCCTCGATGTCCGCCCTTGCCAGCGAGCCCACGCGCTTCAGCGCCGTGCCCGCCTTGCCGATGATAATGCCTTTTTGGCTCTCGCGCTCCACATAGATGATGGCACTTATGCGGATAATGCCTTTCTTGTGCTGCTCGGAGGGTTCCTCGTCGTGGAAGGAATCGACCTCCACCTCCACGCTGTAGGGGATTTCCTTATCGTAGTTGAGCAGGATTTTCTCACGGATTATCTCATCCACGAAGAAGCGTGCGGGCTTGTCGGTCAGTTGGTCTTTGGGGAAGAACGGCGGGCACTCGGGCAGCGCGTCGCGGATGGCGTCGAAGAGTTGCGCCACGCCGAACTTCTCGCGCGCCGAGATGGGGAAAACGGTTGCCTCGGGCAGCAGTTTGTGCCAAAAGGCTACCAGTTGCTCCAAGGTCTCCTGCGTGGTGAGGTCTATCTTGTTTATTATAAGGAATACACGCGCGCGCGACGCTGCCATCTTCTTCACTTTGTCAAGAAAATCAGCGTTACGGTCAGGGTTGTCTTGCACATCGGTTACATAGAGCAAGACATCCGCGTCCACAAGTGCGGAGCGAGAGAACTCCAACATCTGCTCCTGCAAGCGGTAGTTGGGTTGGAGCACGCCCGGGGTGTCGGAATAGACCATCTGGAAGTCGTCGCCGTTGACGATACCCATGATACGATGGCGCGTGGTCTGCGCCTTGGAAGTGATGA
>JALFGC010000053.1 GCA_022777485.1 Bacteroidales bacterium | reverse complement strand
ATGTGGAGGCGGTCTTGCTGGTGAATGAGCATAGACTGCTGCTCAGACAGGATAATCAAGTAGTCCAATCGGTAGAGTTCGTGATGCCGCTTTGCTAATATGCAAATACCAATATGTCAACGATCATGTGATACATACTCGCCCTTAGCGGCGGCGACCCCCATGGGGGTCAGTGTATCTTAAAAAGTATAAATAGATTTCATTTCTAAGGAAACGAAAAAGTGTCAACGATGTCTTGATACATGACACCTATGACCTACGGCTACATCCGTGTTTCCACCGACAAGCAGACGGTGGAAAACCAGCGTTTTGAAATCACACGCTTCTGCAAAACGAAAAATATCCATATTGACGGCTGGATTGAAGAGACCATTTCCGGCACCAAAGCCTACAACAAACGAGCCCTCGGCAGACTGCTCAAACAGGTGCAGAAAGACGACCTCATCATCTGCGCCGAACTATCACGACTCGGGCGTAACCTCTTCATGATCATGGAGATACTCAACATTTGCATGAACAAAGAATGCCGCGTTTGGACGGTCAAAGACAACTACCGCCTCGGCGAGGACATACAGTCCAAAGTCCTCGCCTTTGCTTTCGGGCTCTCTGCCGAAATCGAACGAAACCTCATCTCACAGCGCACCAGAGAAGCCCTCGCCCGCAAACGCGAAGAAGGAAAACACCTCGGACGAGACAACGGATATCGATTGCCTATTGAGAAGTACAAACTCTGGAAAGACCGAAAGCGCATTGAACGCTGGTTGAAACAAAAGGTATCGCACCAAAAGATAGCGAAACGACTATCCGTCTCACCCACTACTGTGCGCACTTTCATCCGCATCTATTGGGGAGAAAAGCACAAAGAGAAAGAAGAACACAAATAGAGAAAACAACAATGAGAGAAAAAACACAAATTGCACAGCGCACCCCAACAAAAATCCCCCTGCTTTCAACATACCAACCATATAGAGAACAGAGTTAATGATTAGTTAGTGATTAGTTAGTGATTAGTTAACGATTAGTTAGTGATTCATAGGTAATTCATAGGTGATTTACGAATCATTCTCGAGACTATCAGCAGCCTCGTATAGACCCCGCCAAAGCCCTAAAAACACCTGCCAACAGACAAAAAAAGCAGTGATAGCAACGAAAAATTTGCATATTTCAAATAAAAACACTACTTTTGCAATGCAAAACACAAACGAATCACGAACAATACCGACCTTTTTCTCTATGACTCATCGCTCTCTCGCTATCCTCATCCCCATCGCATACATTTGCGTTGCCTGCCATCACCAATCCACACCCGCCAAGCCCACCACGGTCGCTTCCGAGTTCACCGCCTGCTATGCAGAAGACTATGGGCTGGCATACGACTCCGTCCCACTGCATGTTCTCGCACTCGACCTCTACTCCGAGGGACTTGACCTCAACGACAAAGGCAAAATAGAAGGCACAGGCACCAACCTCTACATCAGCGATATCTTCATAGACCCCAACCGGAGTCCATGGGTGATACAGAATGGAGAAATCGCGCTCCGAGTAGGTATCGACAGCCTCGTTTTCCGCTCCGACTCCATACCCGCTCCATGCACTTTCCTTCCGGGAATGGACTTCGAAGGAAACCCCACGGGAATATACCTGCTCTCTATCTCTGAGAACGCCATCGCAGGCATTCAGGTACTCGACTCAGGCACATTCGTCTTGCGCCCGACAAACGAGCAAGGTATTGATTTCCAGGGCACTTTCTACTACTCTACACGCTCTTCCACCTATGCCAAACCCATAGTGCATACCTACTCTGCACATTCCGTCGCAAGGTGGCAATTAAAGAACAACCGTGCCCTATGAACTACGAACGCGAATACCACACCTACCTCCGTCTGGAGCGCGCTTACTCGGTAAACACCATCGCCTCCTACGAATTAGACTTGCAGAAGTTGTTCTCCTACTTCGAAGCACACCAAATAGACCCCGTCCACGCGCAACTTGCTGACCTTCAAGCATTTCTATACGACACTTTCCGCAGCAACTCCAACCCCCGCACCCAAGCAAGACTCATCGCAAGCGTACACTCCTACTACCGTTTCCTGCTCTACCACCACTACATAGACGCCGACCCTTCCGAGTTATTGGAGGGGCCAAAGCGCGAGGCACACCTACCCGTAGTCCTTAGCGTTGAGGAGATTGACCGTTTGATTGCCGCCATCGACCTCGCTTCCAACGAAGGGCACCGCAACCGCGCTATCGTAGAAATGCTCTACGGAAGCGGGCTACGAGTGTCCGAACTGGTGAATCTAAAACTATCGAACATCTACCGCAAAGAAGGATACA
The DNA here is from genome assembly GCA_022777485.1 of Bacteroidales bacterium. Lineage (GTDB taxonomy): Bacteria > Bacteroidota > Bacteroidia > Bacteroidales > Paludibacteraceae > Colicola. Next base: position 37,383 of record JALFGC010000053.1, on the reverse strand, counting down.
TGCTCATCGAAGGCAAGGGAAGCAAGCAGCGCCTCGTACCCATCTCCCCCGTAGCAGACGAATGGTTCGGCTATTGGCTCACAGACCGAGCACAATGGGATATCAAAACAGAGTTTGCCGACATCGCTTTCCTCAATCGTTACGGCAGGCAACTCACACGCGCCATGGTCTTCACCATCATCAAGCGCCTCTGCACAGCCGCAGGTATCACAAAAAATATCTCTCCGCACACACTCCGCCACTCCTTTGCCACCCATCTGCTGCAAAATGGCGCCGACTTGCGCATTATCCAGCAACTGCTCGGACACGAAGACCTCGCAACCACCGAAATCTACACCCACCTCGATATTCAAGACCTCCGAGACGCCATTATCCAATACCATCCCGCGAACAAAACAGTGTAATACCAAACACTTTCCCCCACTTTTCCCCATTTTGTCAATAAGTTTACTAATCGCTTATATATCTGCAAGTTACAATATATAAGCGATTGTTAATACATTGTTAAAAACAATGTGGATAATTTTTTTGTGGGGAAAAGTGGGGAAATTTCAGTTTTTTTTTGTAACTTTGCAGCGGAATTTGATAGTTATGAGTACATTTATCGGACATATAGAAGGAAAATGCGACGAGAAAGGGCGTATTTTTGTGCCCGCTGTCTATCGTCGAATCCTTGCAGAGAACGGTTCGAATCGTATCGTTATGCGGCGGGATACCGACAATGCCTGCCTCGTCTTCTACCCCGAAGAGGTTTGGAACGCAAAGGTGGAGGCACTGCGAGAGGCATTGAACGAATGGGATTCCGAAGACCAAATGTTGCTAATGCAGTTTATGGCTGACGCAGATTTTATGGATATGGACGCGCAGGGAAGAATACTGCTCTCCAAGCGAGTACTCGAAATGGTCGGCGTAGAGCAAGAAGTGTTGTTTGTCGGAATGCTCGACCGATTTGCCTTATGGGCTCCAACCCAGTTTGAGGCAAGAAAGATAGAGCAAAAAGAGTTGGCTACCCGCATTCGGGCAAAGATGACCCAAACCACTAACCACTGACCACTAACCACTAACCACTAACCACTGACCACTAACCACTAACCACTAATATGGATTCCGTTTACCACATACCGGCAATGCTGGAAGAGACGCTGCAAGGGCTGATTACCAACCCCGAGGGTATCTATGTGGATGTTACACTCGGAGGAGGAGGGCACTCGCGGGCAATATACGAACGATTAGGAGAGAACGGGCAACTATTCTCTTTCGACCAAGACAAAGAGGCCATCGAGAACATGCTCAAACACAACGCTCCTTGCGCCAAATGGCAGTTAGTGCATGGCAACTTCCGTTTCTTGACGAACTTCATGGATTACTACGGCATAGAGCAGTTGGACGGCGTATTGGCAGACTTGGGTGTCTCTTTCCACCACTTCGACACACCCGAGCGAGGTTTTAGTTTCCGCTTTGACGCACCGCTCGACATGCGTATGAACCAGCAGGCAGGACGCACCGCAGCAGACATAGTGAATAGTTACGACGAAGAGAGCCTCGCGCGCGTTCTATATATATTCGGCGAGATGAAGAATGCGAGGCAGGTGGCACGCCGAATAGTGAAAGCACGCAGCACGAACCCCATCGCCACAACTGAGCAGTTTGCGGAGATTTGTCAAGTGCCAAAGAAAGACCTTGCGCAACTCTTTCAAGCACTGCGTATTGAGGTAAACGACGAAATGGGAGCACTCCGAGAAATGTTGGAAGGCGCTTTGCAGTTGATCAAACCGGGCGGGCGGCTTGCCATACTAACCTACCACTCACTGGAAGACCGAATGGTGAAGAACTTCCTGCGGGCGGGAAACATAGAAGGAACTATCGAGAAGGATTTCTACGGCAATGCCCTAACACCCTTCCGAGTAATCGAGAAAGGGCGACAAGCAACACCCGAAGAGGTAGAGCGCAATCCCCGCAGCCGAAGCGCAAGACTGCGCATTGGAGAAAAGAAATAACATTTACCACTTACCCATTACACCCCTATGAGTATCAAGGACATACAGAGTTGGCTAAACGGGGAGAAACTGCGCAGCGAGAAGATGAAGAAGCAGTACCCTTTGCTCCTGCTGATTGCGGTTTTGGTCTTCCTGTATATCCTCGCGGGTTATGGCGCAGCCAAGCAGCAGCACCGGCTCACCGACCTGAAGAAAGAAATGCTCGATACCAAATACGAATACATGACTATCAGCGCGGAGTTGGTCAAGACCACTCGCCAATCGCAAGTAGCCATCGAGTTGGAGCAGCGGGGAAGCCGACTACAAGAGAACACCACCCCGCCCGTAAAACTGTAAAATTTTAATTTGCCAAATTGTCCAATCCCCCAATGTCCGAGGAACAACGAAATATCATCCTGCGCTTTGCGATAATCTTTATTGTGATTGTCGTGGGTTTTGCTTTGGTGGTGGGGAAGATATTCTATATCCAGACCTTCGAGCGCGACGAGTGGCTCAAGATAGCAGAGAAGCAAGAACCCGTATTGCGCCCCATTCCCGCCACGCGAGGCAACATTCTCGACTGCAACGGAGCACTGCTCGCCAGTAGCATGCCCCAGTATTTCGTTTACATGGACACCAAAGCCGAAGCACTACATGTGAAGAACGGCAAACTCTTCAAGACGCATATTGACTCGCTCGCCGCCGGCTTGAGTCGCGTAACGGGCGAGCGCACAGCGGAAGAGTACAAACGACTGATTATCAGCGGATACAACAAAGGAGAAAGACGACTTCGACTATGCAACAAGCGCATTAACTACCTGCAGAAACGACAGTTGGAGCAAGAGATAGAACTCATCCGTTTGGGGCAATACAAGAGCGGTATCATCTTCGAAGCGCAACACAAGCGTATCAAGCCCTTCGGCTCGCTCGCAAGCCGCACAATAGGCAGTATCTACGGCGACGGCGGTTACGGCAACGCAGGGCTGGAGATGGCTTTCGAAGAGGAGTTGAAAGGCGAAGAGGGACTGAGTGCACGCCAGCGTATCGGCGGCAGAACCGAGAATGTAACCATCCGAGAGGCGCAAGACGGCTACGACATACGCACCACCATCGACGCAAACCTGCAAGACATCGTGGAGAAAGCCCTGCGAAAGCCCTTGGAGCAATTCCACGCCGAGTGGGGTTGCTGCATACTCATGGAGGTCCACACCGGAGAAATCAAAGCCATATCCAACCTCGACCGTGCCGAGGACGGCAACTACTACGAAATGCAGAACCATGCTGTCAACCGCGTAGAACCCGGCTCCACTTTCAAGCCCATCGCAATGATGGTGGCGCTTGACGACGGAAAAGTGGATATCGACGACACCGTGAGCGTTTGCCGAGGCACATGGAAGTACCTCAGTTCCAAGCACATAGACGCCCACCAGATGGACACAGTGCTCACCATGCGCCAAGCCATCGCTGCATCGAGCAACATTGCTATGGCGAAGACTATCACCCGAGCCTACGAGGGCAGTGCGAAGAAGTTCGTCAATCGTATCAAGCGCACCGGGCTGATGGACAGCGTCTATTGCGAAATCCCGGGTGCTCAACGCGCACGCATTGATGTGCCGAAAGACACAGTTACCCTCAGCAAGATGGCATACGGATACTCGGTGGAGTTGAGCCCCATGCAAATCGTGATGTTCTACAACGCCATCGCCAACGACGGCAAGATGGTGCGACCCATGCTCGTCACGCAGATAGAGCAGGACGGCGATGTCGTGCGCCGATTCAGCACAGAGGTCGTGAAGAGCAGTATCTGCTCACAATCCACTTTGGAGGACATTCGCGGCGCGTTGCACGATGTAGTATGGGACAACGACCTCGGCACTGCCTCCGTACGCAAATGGAAAGGGTATGTCGCTGGACGAAAAGCACAAAGCGACCTCGTACATATAGCAGGCAAGACGGGCACCGCCCAACTCTTCATCAATGGCTACCAGACCACGCGCCACCGTATCACTTTCGTAGGCTACTTCCCCGAGGAAGACCCGCAATACACCTGTATCTGCATGATTAACGACCCGCGAATGCCCAACTACGACGCAGGATACGACTGCGGACGCACCGTGCGAGCCATCGCCGAAAAGACCATGGCATACAAAGGTTGCTACGAAATACAGAAAGACGGCTCGCTGCAACTAACCATCAAAGAATAACTAAGCACTTACCCAAAGTCCCCCTTTAAGGGGGATTTAGAGGGTCTCAATTACCACTATGATACTCAAAGACTTACTAACATCCATCTCCCCCCTGCGTATACTCGGGGACACCGACAAAGACATCACCGCCATCCAATTCGATTCCCGCAAAGTAGAGGCGGGCAACCTCTTCGTCGCTCAAGCAGGCACGGCGGTAGATGGGCACCAATTCATTGCCTCCTGCGTCGAGAAAGGTGCCGCTGCCATCGTGCTGAGCAACGAGGCATACCTGCCTCAGGAAGCAGGCACCACCACCTACATTTTGGTCGAGAACACCGACCGCGCCCTCGGGCTGCTCGCAGGCGCATGGTACGGAAACCCCTCGCGGCAACTCACCCTCGTCGGCGTAACAGGCACCAACGGCAAGACCACCATCGCAACACTCCTATATAAATTAGTACGCGCGATGGGATACAAGGCAGGACTGCTCTCCACCGTCTGCAACTACATTAATGACGAGCCCGTCCCCGCCACGCACACCACGCCAGATGCTCTCGAACTCAACCGACTGCTGCGCCGCATGCTGGACGCAGGCTGCCAATACGCCTTCATGGAAGTCAGCAGCCACGCCATCGCCCAAGAGCGTATCGCGGGGCTCGACTACGATGGCGCTCTCTTCACCAACCTCACGCGCGACCATATCGACTACCACAAGACCTTCGACAACTACCGCGACACCAAGAAACGCCTCTTCGACAGTCTCAAAGCCGACGCATTCGTCGTAACCAACCGAGACGACAAGAACGGCTTGGTCATGACCCAGAACACCCGCGCCCGCGTCCACACCTACTCCACCCGCGCCGTAGCAGACTACCATGCCCAGATTCTCGAAGAAGGCTTTGAGGGTATGCTCCTGAATATCAACAACCAAGAGGTCTTCGTGCCGCTGGTCGGACGCTTCAATGTCTCCAACCTGCTCTGTATCTACGGTGCCGCCCTCTGCCTCGGCTTCGAGCCGACGGAGGTGCTGCGAATCCTCTCCACGCTCCACGCCGTCAACGGACGCTTCGAGACCATCCGAAGCCCCAAAGGCTGGACTGCCATCGTCGATTACGCACACACACCCGACGCCGTAGAGAATGTCATCCAGACCATCAACGAAATCAAGAAACAGGGTGCCAAACTCATCACGGTGGTAGGCTGTGGCGGCAACCGAGACAAAGGCAAGCGACCCATGATGGCAGCCATCGCTAAACACGGCTCCGAACAACTCATCCTCACCTCCGACAACCCCCGCGACGAAGAGCCGGCGGACATCCTACGCGACATGGCGGCGGGGCTCACCGAGGACGAACTGCGCAGCACCCTCATCATCGAAGACCGCGAAACCGCCATCCACACCGCTTGCACACTCGCGCAGCAGGATGATGTAATCCTCATCGCAGGAAAAGGGCACGAAGACTACCAAATCATCAAAGGCGTCAAGCACCATTTCGACGACCACGAAATCGTGAAGAAGTACACACTCTAACGAATCTCCAAGCAGTCAATTACGGCAAAAAGACGGCAAAAGGATGAGAGTCAAAGCCGCCCCCCCCCCCAACCTTCCCGTATCCCGACAACAACTAAATAACAATAACCTCAAAACTCACAGCACCCAAACTCCCTCCCTTTAAGGGGAGGGGCGGGGAGGGTCCCTTAATCCCATGCTCTACTCCCTATTCCAACTGCTCCCCGACTTCCCGGGCTCGCGCCTCATGACCTACATCTCCTTCCGCGCCATCGTCGCGGCGGTGCTTGCCCTGCTCATTAGTATCTATTTCGGCAAGTACTTCATCGCTTTCATGAAGCGCAAACACATCACCGAGGTGCAGCGAGACGAGAAGACCGACCCCTTCAATGTAGCCAAGAAAGGAGTACCCACTATGGGCGGTATCGTCATTATTTTCAGTATCTTACTGCCCGTCGTACTCATCGGGAACCTCAGCAACATCTACCTCCTGCTCATGCTCATCACCACCCTCATCCTTGGGGCACTGGGCTTTGCCGACGACTACATCAAAACCTTCCGCCGCAACAAAGAAGGGCTCAACGGATGGGTCAAGATAGCAGGACAAGTGGCGCTCGGACTCATCGTCGGGCTCACCCTCCGATACAGCCCCGTAACCACCATGAACGAGCAAGTCTCTACCCGCACAGAGAACAACATCACTATCGTAGAGAAGTCCCCTTCCGTCAAGTCCACGCAGACCACCATCCCCTTCGTCAAGCACCATAACTTCAACTACGCCGACCTATTCTCCTTCCTTGGTAGCGAGAACAAGTACCGCGCAGGATGGATATTCTTCGTGCTCCTAACCGTCCTCGTGGTCGCTGCCGTGAGCAACGGTGCCAACCTCAATGATGGCATGGACGGCATGTGCGCAGGCAATTCTGCCATCATCGGTGCGGCGCTCATTGCACTCGCCTACATCAGCGGCAGTTGTGTCTGGGCAGACTATTTCGATGTAATGTACATCCCGGGCAGCGAAGAGTTGGTTGTTTTCCTCGCCTCCTTTGTAGGCGCATTGGTAGGCTTCCTCTGGTACAACGGCTTCCCCGCACAAATCTTCATGGGCGACACGGGCAGCCTCACCATCGGCGGTATCATCGGCGTCTGTGCCGTACTGATTCACAAAGAGTTACTGCTCCCCATCCTATGCGGAGTATTCCTCATGGAGAGCGTGTCCGTCATCTTCCAAACGCAGGTCTATAAGTTCGCAAAGCGCCGCGGTAAGCATGTCCGCGTCTGGAAGCGAGCCCCGCTCCACGACCACTTCCGCACCAGCGTGGAGCAAGTGCTGAAAAACGACCCCACCTGCACCATTCGCTTCAAGGGCAGCAACGAGTTGCACCACGAGACAAAAATCGTCCTCCGCTTTTGGATTACCACCCTCCTCCTCGCCGCCCTCACCCTCCTCACCCTCAAGATACGATAATGCTTTCTAACATGAATTGCCGGAAAGAACGTTTAACATATAATTATCGTGTAATTATTCATTAATTGTTTGCATAGTACCTATGTTAGACTTAATTCAATACCGGCAAACCACGTATCATATTATCGGCGCGGCAATGGAGGTGCATGGTATCTTAGGTTGGGGGTTAGTGGAGCCCATCTACCAAGAGGCATTAGAGAAGGAACTGCAACTCAGAGGCATACAATGTGAACGAGAAAAGGAGGTGCCTATACGCTACAAAGATTTCACATTAGATAAGCACTTTCGCATAGATATGTTGGTGGAAGATGTGGTGGTGGAATTAAAATCCGTTGCGCAAATCAAGGCGGAACATCGGGAGCAACTATGTAACTACCTGCGCCTAACTCAGAAACAGGTTGGTCTATTGATAAACTTCGGCGAACGAAGCCTAATAGGAGAGCGATGGGCATTTGACAAGGAGAGCAACACCTGCTTCCTGATTAACAAACACATGCAACCCATTAACCACGACTACGACCACCTCTTCCGTCCCACCCTCAGGCAATTATCAAATAGGTACAATAACGAGAATTAATGAATAATTACACGACAATTATATGTTAAATCCCACCACAGAGCAGAATTAATGAATAATTACACGATAATTATATGTTAAATCCCACCACAGAGCAGAATTAATGAATAATTACACGATAATTATATGTTAAATCCCACCACAGAGCAGAATTAATGAATAATTACACGACAATTATATGTTAAACCCACCACAGAGCAGAATTAATGAATAATTACACGATAATTATATGTTAAATCCCACCACAGAGCAGAATTAATGAATAATTACACGATAATTATATGTTAAACCCACCACAGAGCAGAATTAATGAATAATTACACGACAATTATATGTTAAACCCACCACAGAGCAGAATTAATGAATAATTACACGACAATTATATGTTAAACCCACCACAGAGCAGAATTAATGAATAATTACACGATAATTATATGTTAAAAAGTAAAACGATAATTATATGTTAAAGCGATTGGTAGTATTAGGTGCCGGCGAGTCGGGCACGGGTGCCGCGATTCTCGGCAAAGAGAAAGGCTACGAGGTGTTCGTTAGCGATATGGGAGAAATCAAACTCCCCTACCGCGCCATGCTCGACCAGCACGGCATCGCGTGGGAAGACGGCGGGCATACTGCCGAGAAGATTCTCAATGCCGATGAGGTAGTGAAGAGCCCGGGTATCCCTCTCACTGCACCGCTTATCCGGCAGTTGCAGGCACAAGGCACACCCATCATCTCCGAGATAGAGTTCGCCGCGCGCTACACCCATGCCAAGATGATTTGTATCACAGGCTCCAACGGCAAGACCACGACCACCTCGCTTATCTACGACATACTCCACCGCGCAGGGCTGAACGTGGGATTGGCAGGCAACATCGGCAACTCCCTCGCCCTGCAAGTGGCGCACGAAGACCACGACTACTATGTCATCGAGTTATCCTCTTTCCAGTTGGATAACATGTACGACTTCCGCGCGAACATCGCCATCTTGATGAACATCACCCCCGACCACCTCGATAGATACGACTTTGATTTTCAGAACTATGTGAACGCAAAGTTCCGCATTACGCAAAACCAGACACAGGACGACGCCTTCATCTATTGGTCGGAGGACCCGGTGCTTGACCGCGAGATAGAGAAGATGCGCCCGGGGGCAACGCTCTACCCCTTCGGCTTCGCAACGCCCGACGAGTCTGCCGACAGAGTAGGCGGCGTGAATGCCGCGTGGATTGACCACAACAACCTCGTCGTCAATGCCTGCCCCGAGCCTTTGGAAGTGCCTGTGGAGCAACTGAGCCTGCAAGGTAAGCACAACCAACTCAACTCCATGGCTGCCTCGCTCGCCGCGCAAATCCTGCATATCAAGAACAGTGTCATCCGCGAGAGCCTGCAACAGTTCGCCGGAGTAGCGCACCGCTTGCAGTATGTCGCTACCGTGCGCGGTGTGCGCTTCATCAACGACTCCAAGGCAACGAATGTCAACTCCTGCTGGTACGCGCTGGAGTCCATGACCACCCCCACCGTGCTTATCCTCGGCGGCAAAGACAAAGGCAACGACTACACCGAGATAGACCAACTCGTCCGAGAGAAATGCCACACCCTCGTCTTTATGGGACTCCACAACGAGAAACTGCGGGAGCATTTCGGCTCTTTCGGGCTGAATATCATTGACACCGACAACCTCCAAGATGCCGTTGTGGGTGCTTTCCGCGCTGCCCGCGAAGGCGACACCGTCCTCCTCTCGCCATGCTGCGCTTCCTTCGACCTCTTCCGCTCCTACGAAGACAGAGGCGACCAATTCATGCAAGCCGTCCGTAAGTTATAAACTGCGTGTTGGGCATTACATGTTGGGGAGGGTTGACATTGCATGTTTATCACTACGAGTTAAACAGGAACTGACCAACATAAAATGACGACGTGAAACGACTAACATAAAATGATTAACGTGAAACGACTGACTAACCTACATATTGACCGCACTTTCTGGGTACTGTATTTGGTACTCGTAGCACTGGCTATCATCACGCTTTTCTCCGCGTCCAGCACCTTGGTCTATGCCAAGGGGTCCGTATTGGGTCCCATCGGCGGACAGATGTTGTTCATCGCATTGGGCATTGCCGTAGCCTTCGGCATTCAGTTGTTGCCCACCTATGTTGTTCGTTTCGGTGGGTACTTGTTGCTCGGTGCATCCATTCTTTGCCTCTATTCTCTGCTTATCCCGGGCAACCCGCTGGCTTTCACAGCCAACGGTGCCACGCGCTGGATGCGCCTCGGAGGCATTACCTTCCAACCCTCTGAGTTGGCGAAGTTGGGGCTTATCATCGTCGTCTCCGACCTGCTCTCCCGCGCCAAGACTCCCGAGACCAAACGCAAGTATTTCTGGTGGACGCTGGGCATCACGGGCTTCACCGTGCTACCCATCCTCGTCCATAACCTCTCCACCACCATACTCATCTGCGGTATCGTGTTCTTGATGTGGGTGCTTGCAAACATTCCTTGGAAATACACCCTCAGCACGGTGGGCATAGCCGTAGTTGTACTCGTGGCCGGCTACACATTGGTGGAGTTCGCATACGTGCGCCAAGACAGGGCGCCCAAACTATTCGAGCGCTCCGTAACATGGGTGAAGCGTATAGATAAGAAACTCTTTCCTAATGAGGCAGATTCGAAGACTACCAAATACACGGTTACTGATGACAACCGTCAGGAAGTGTATGCCAACGTAGCCATCGCCCGCGGAGGTGCTTCTCCTTTCGGTGTGCTACCCGGCAACAGCAAAGAGCGCGACTATCTGCCGCTGGCGTTTATGGACTACATATTCGCTATCTTCGTAGAAGAATGGGGTCTCATAGGTGCCATCGGGCTTATCGTCCTATACCTATGGATACTCTTCCGAGCCTGCTATGTCAGCACGCGCTTTGGCGACACCGCCTCTATGCTCATGGTCATGGGCTTGGCGCTGATGATTACCACGCAGGCGCTCTTGTCCATGCTGGTGGCAGTTGGCATTATGCCCGTTACGGGGCAGCCGCTGCCGATGATTAGCAAAGGTGGCACCAGCGTGCTCATCACCAGTATCTACTTCGGCATTATGATGTGCGTCAGCCGCGAGCAGAGCCTCCTCCGCGAGCGCCAAGACAGCACCACCCGCGCCAGCGCAGAGGATGTGCCGGAAATAATCAGTTAAGCGCTGCGCGGTGTAAGGAACAGTTAAGCGCTGCGCGCTGTAAGGAACTTCGTGTTAGGAAGCCCTGTCGGGCTGTAAGAAAGTATATGTAAGAAAGCCTCTTCGAGGCTGTACACGGAGCGAAGCGAAGTTTCTTACACGAAGTTAAATTACACGAAGTCTCTTTACACGAAGCGAAGCGAAGTTTCTTACACGGAGCGAAGCGAAGTTTCTTACACGGAGCGAAGCGAAGTTTCTTACACGGAGCGAAGCGAAGTTTCTTACACGGAGCGAAGCGAAGTTAAATACACGAAGCGAAGCGAAGTTAAATACACGAAGTTTTATGAAGTACCTCATTTCTGGCGGAGGAACAGGTGGACATATCTTCCCCGCAGTAAGTATTGCCAATGCCTTGCGCGAACTTGACCCGCAGGCTGACATTCTCTTTGTCGGCGCCTTAGGTCGCATGGAGATGGAGCGCGTACCGCAGGCAGGCTATAAGATTATCGGCTTGCCCGTGCGTGGCTTCAACCGCAAGCAGCCGTGGAAGAACATCTCCGTAGTGTGGGACTTGTTGCGCTCCATGGTGCAGGCGCGACGTATTGTCCGCGAGTTCCGCCCTGATGTAGGTATCGGCGTGGGCGGTTATGCCAGCGGCGCGGCTATGAAAGTGGCAGCGAAGATGGGCGTGCCCATCCTGTTGCAAGAGCAGAACGGCTTTGCCGGCGTTACCAACAAACTGCTCAAAGACGATGCACAGAAGATTTGTGTGGCATACGAGGGGATGGAGCGTTTCTTCCCTGCGGAGAAGATTCTGCTCACGGGCAACCCCGTGCGACAGGACTTAGTCCACGGCAGCAAAGAGCAAGCCATCGCCTACCTGCAAAAGGAGTATGGTGTTGCTTTCTCGCTCGAACGCCCCACCCTGCTCATCATCGGCGGCAGCCTCGGTGCACGCACCATCAACCAAGCCCTGCTCGGCGGCGTGCAGCAACTGCTCGACCAAGGCATCCAAGTCATTTGGCAAACCGGCAAGACCTACTACGAACAGATTCGGAGTCAATTGTCAAATTGTCAATTGTCAAATTGTCCAATAGTGGTAACTCCTTTCCTCACCAACATGCCCGACCTGTATGCGTTAGCGGACTTGGTCATCTCCCGCGCGGGGGCAAGCAGCATCAGCGAGTTGTGCCTGCTGGGCAAGCCTGCCATCCTCGTGCCTTCGCCTAATGTGGCGGAAGACCACCAGACGCATAACGCCATGGCATTAGTCAAGAAAGACGCAGCAGTGCTGGTGAAGGACGCAGACGCACAGCAGCAACTCATCCCTACTGCCCTCGCGCTCCTGCAAGCCCCCGCCCGCCTCAGCGCACTGAGCGAGCATATCCTCACCCTCGCCCAACCCGACTCCGCCCGCCGCATTGCGGAGGAAGTCATCCGATTAGGGAAGGGTGAAGTGTAGGTGAGGCGGGGGTGCCGTTAATGGGTAGTTTGCGAAATTTGGACAATTCTATTCAGACCTTATTCCAGTGCGGAATAAGGTATTTTTTGTCGGTGTATCCTCTCATAGGGGGTTCGATAAAGGTTCAGAAAAAGTTCAAAGTCGACTCGAAAAAGACTCGAAATGCGTTCGCTTATGTTCCGATAATGTTCCGATAATGTTGCGATAATGTTGCGATAATGATATGGTATAGTCTCGGGGAGATTTCAGAGATGGTTCAGGGAGAACTTGAGGATAATTTAGGACGGGCTCGGGGAGCGTTGCATTCCCTCATAGGAAGAAGAAACGAGAGGTGGGCATATGCGAAATATGGAACATTTACAAGCAGGGCGTAGGGAGAGGATAGATGTCTATAAGCAAAGGTTTTGCGGGGCAGGGGCGGTGCGGGGGAATCAGGTTGTGAGAGGAGGGGGCGGTGCGGAGGATTAGGTTGTGCGAGGGCAGGAGCAGTGGTGGTGCGGGAAGGCTTTTTTTAGAGAAATAGGGGAAAGGCTTGCATATGTCAAAAAAAAGTGGTAACTTTGCGGGCGGAATGTTATGAAAGGAAAGGTACTCTACATATTATTGGTATTGGTCGTCCTTTTCTCCGGCTGCAAAACGACAAAGTTTGTGCCGGAGGGCGCGTTGCTGCTGGATAAAGCGCGGGTGAAAGTGCAGCCACAAAAAGAGCAGGGGCTGACGAAAGGGGAAGCAAATGCGTTGGCGGGCGACCTTAAATCGTACCTGAGGCAGAAGCAGAACACAGAGATATTCGGGTTCTGGAAACTGCAGTTGCACGTGTACAACACGGCTCCTGCGGACACGACGAGCAAAGCCAACAAGTTCTTCGCGCGGAATGCACACAAAGTGGGTGAGGCGCCTGTGATATACGACGAGGAGTTGACCGCCGTCTCGATGCAGCAGTTGGCGCAAGCGATGCAGAACAAAGGGTACTTCCGCGTGGAGGTGGATACGGTGCAGAAGGTGAAAGACAGGAAGATGGACTTAACCTACATGGTGGTAGCGAATGCGCCGTACACGGTGCGGAAATATACAGTGGACATCGACCGCCCCGAGGTGCGCGAGATAGCGATGCAGAAGCAACGGAAGGTGGACAAAGGCATGCAGTTTGACGCCGCGCTGATGGACGAAGAGCGGCAGCGAATCACGAGCCGCATGCACAACAAGGGGTATTTCTACTTCGACAAGTCCATGTTAGTCTATACGGCAGACAGTTCGTATCGGGACAACACGGTGGAGGTTGAACTGGCATTGGCGGACTATGTGCAGGCACTTCCGGATAGCGTAGAGGAGCGGCTCTACACGCCCTTCACCATTCGTCGGGTGTTCTTCCACTGCGAAGGCGGTGCGTTCATCCGCGAGAGCGTGCTACGGCGCAACTGCCGACTGAAAGAGGGAGAGCGGTACGCGGAATGGCGGGTGGAGCGGACCTATACGCTGCTGAACAACCTCGGGGCGGTGAAGTATGTGGATATAAGTTTCGACCCGATTGGAAAGGATGAGTTAGACTGCCACATCACGGTCTCGAAGAGCAAGGTGCACAGCGTGTCGGCGGAATTGGAAGGTACTTACTCGGCAGGCGACTGGGGCATAGGCGCAGGCGTAGGCTACCAAAACAGGAACATCTTCCGCGGGTCGGAGTTGTTGTCGCTCAACGCGCGTGCAAGTTACGAATGGCGGCAGAACGGCGGTCGGGCAATAGAGGCGAAAGCGGAGGCAGGGCTTTCGTTCCCCTCGCAGGTAAAGATAAACATCGCGTACAACTACCAGCAGCGCCCAGATGAATACACGCGGACGATAGCCAACGCGGGACTATACTACACCATCCCGCGCAAGCCGGAAAGTCGCTGGACACACCGATTCAACCTGATAGACATTAGTTATATCTACCTGCCGTGGATGTCGGAGCAGTTCAAGAGCGACTTCATCGACCGCGCTTCGGTGCTGAAAGCGAGTTACGAAGACCACTTCATCCTCGACTGGAGTTACTCGGGGCAGTTCACCAACCAGCGGAAGAACAGCAATAGGTCGTATATCAAGTTTAACTACTCGGTGGAGACGGCGGGCAATTTCCTCTACGGTATGGCACGGCTGTTCCCCTTCAAGCAGAATGATGACGGTGCATACACACTGTGGCATATACCGTTTGCACAGTATGCGAAAGGAGATGTGAACTTCGTTTTTCACCACATAATGGCGCCGCAGCATCAGTTGGTGTACCATGTGGGGTTGGGCGTGGCGGTGCCCTACCTGAACGCGAGCACTATCCCCTTCGAGAAACGGTATTTCTCGGGCGGTGCGAACAGCGTGCGAGGATGGCAGGCGCGGACGCTGGGACCGGGAGGGTTTCACGGACAGGGGAACTCGATGGTGTATGACCTGCAAGCGGGCGATATACGGCTCGATTTGAACATTGAGTATCGCTGGCGGGTGTGGAACTTCATTGAGTTAGCGGCGTTCCTCGACGCAGGGAATATCTGGACGATACGCGACTACGAGCAGCAGCCATACGGGGTATTCCGCTGGGATGAGTTCTATAAGCAGATAGCCCTTTCGTGGGGCTTCGGACTGCGGTTGGACTTCAGTCTGTTGGTACTGCGGTTGGACTTAGGTGTGAAGTTGCACGACCCGACGCGGATGTACGGAGAGTACGCAGGGACGGAGTGGCGCACGGCGAGCCACCACCTGAATTGGAAAGACGACTGCACGGTGCATTTCGCGATTGGATACCCGTTCTAATGGGACCGCTCGCTACGCTCGCTAAAAGAGCAAAGACCGTTCGCTACGCTCACTAAAAGATAAAAGACTAAATAGTGCCGACTCTGAAAACGCATAGACGAATGTAATAAGTCCAAAAAGATAAAGGACCGCTACGCTGAAAGATAAAAGATTAAAGACTAAATAGTGCCGACTCTGAAAACACATAGACGAATGTAATAAGTCTTTTATCCTTTATCCATCATCCTTAATCCTTAATCCTTTATCCTTCATCCTTTATCCAAACATGTCTGTTTCGAAAGCAAATATCAAGTTAGTGCGCAGTTTGCAGCAGAAGAAGTTCCGCGATGAGCGGGGCTTGTTTGTGGCGGAAGGGCGCAAGTGCGTGGAGGAATTGTCGAAAGCCTTTGAGCGGGTGATGCTGTTTGTGGAAGGGGAGAACGCCACCGCACAGGAGATAGCGCAAATGTCGTCGCTGCGCACGCCGCAGGGAGTGATTGGAGTGTTTCGGAAGCGAGAGGTAGAAGATAGCACATCTTTTGGTTTGGTAGTGGCGCTGGATGGGGTGCAGGACCCCGGGAACTTGGGGACCATCATCCGCACCTGCGACTGGTTTGGCGTGCGCCGTCTGGTATGCTCGCACGACACCGCCGACTGCTACAACCCCAAGGTGGTGCAGGCGACGATGGGGGCTTTGGCGCGTGTGCAGGTAGAATATGTGGACTTGGTGTCTTGGTTAGAGGAAATAAAAGCCCTCAACTCTCAACCCTCAACTCTCCCTGTCTATGGTACATTGCTCAACGGCAGGAACCTCTACGAAAATGGGGCGATAGCCGAGCGGCAGCAGGGTGTGATTATCATGGGCAACGAGGGCAATGGCATATCGGAGGCGGTGCGGCAGCACATCACTCACCCGCTACTGATTCCGCCCTACCCCGCCGACGCAGAGACCTCCGAGAGTCTGAATGTAGCGATTGCTACTGCTATCACACTCGCAGAGTTTCGGAGGGGAGATAGATAATTTGTAGATTTGTAAATTGCCCCTGCTCACCAATCGGAAGATTCTGAATAATCGGAATAATCAGAGCACTCATAATTCATAATTCTTATCTCCGCTACGCTCCGAACGATTTTTTCATAATTCATAATTAACCATGTTGCTCTCTTACTACATACCGAATGTGTTGGAAGCCGGCTGCGATGAGGCGGGCAGGGGTCCGCTGGCAGGCAGCGTGTTTGCCGCGGCGGTGGTATGGGACAGCGAGCGGGCGGAGCGGCTGCCGGAACTGGAGCGGCTGAACGACTCCAAGCAGATGACGGCGCGCGAGCGATATGCCCTCCGAGAGGTGATAGAGCAGGAAGCAAGAGCATGGGCAGTGGCGGAAGTAACGCCGCAAGAGATAGATGAGATAAACATCCTCAATGCCGCCTTGCTGGCTATGCGACGCGCCTTGGCGCAGTTGCAGCCGCAGCCTGAGCATATCATCGTAGATGGCAACAAATGGAAACCGTATATCCCCGAAGGGGGCTTGATGGAGGTACCCGCACAGACGATTGTGAAAGGAGATGGTAAGTACCTGTCGATAGCCGCGGCAAGTGTGCTGGCAAAGACCTACCGAGATGATTACATGCTACGTCTGCACGCGGAATACCCGCAGTATCACTGGGATACGAACATGGGTTACCCCACCCGCGAACACTACGCCGCCATCGCACAATATGGCATCACACCATATCATAGGAAAAGTTTCAAACTAATTAAGAATTAAGAATTTAGAATTTAGAGGACGTTGTGGGCGTACATGCCGTCTTTGTAATTGTCAAATAGTAAATAGTCAAATAGTCAAATAAGTTATGATTAAGATTAAGCAAACAGAGGGACAACCTCGCCGTAAACACGGGTGCCTATGGACAGCCATCGTATGTGTACTATTGTATGTTGGTTTATGTGGGTTGATGGGCTATTTCATGGGGGACTTGCTCTCCACGCCTGCCACGAAGTTGGAAGCCAACGGAATCTACCAACTGCAGTTGAAAGGCACCTTGGTAGAGCAAGGGCAAGAAGAAGACCCCTTTGCCGCACTATTAGGCGAAGTGCCGGGCTACAGCGCACCCGATGCCAATGTGGGATTAGACGATATTCTGAGCAATATCCGCCTCGCAAAGAGCGATGACCGTATCTTGGGTATCTACCTTGACGGCGGCAGCCTGTCGATGGGTCCTGCGAGCGCCAAGGCGATACGCGATGCATTGCTCGACTTCAAGACCTCGGGCAAGTGGATTATCGCCTACGCAAGCAACTACGGGCAGATGAACTACTACCTTGCCTCGGTGGCGGATAAGGTTTGCCTCAACCCTACCGGCGCTATCTCGTGGAACGGACTCACCGCACAGAAGATGTACTACACGCGCCTATTCGAGAAGATAGGCGTGGAGATGCAGATACTGAAAGTGGGCACCTTCAAGTCGGCAGTAGAGCCCTATTTCCGCACCTCGATGTCGGATGCCGACCGCTTGCAGACGAAGCAGTATCTCGGCGGGATTTGGGAGGAGATGGTAGGCGCAGTGGCACTGAGCCGAAACCTCACCGACCGGCAACTGAACGCCTACGCCGACCGCTATATGGGATTACAACCCGCAGAAGACTACCTCACGTGCGGACTGGCAGACACGCTCATCTATCGCCAATCGGTGGACTCTATCCTGCGCCTCTATGCCGGCACCAAGGACTACACCCTCTACACCACCTCAGAGTTGGCGCACGTGGAGCGAACAGCATCGAAAGCCAAAGACAAGGTGGCAGTGGTGTATTTAGAAGGTAATATCTACAGCGAGTCGGGCGAAGGAATCGTGGATAAGCAGGTGCTCAAGCAACTGAAGAAGATACAGAAGGACAACGATGTGAAAGCCGTGGTGCTGCGCGTGAATAGCCCGGGCGGCAGCGCGGACGCCAGCGAGCAGATTTGGCATGGCGTGCAACTGCTGAAAGAGAAAGGATTGCCCGTGGTTGTCTCGATGGGCGATTATGCGGCATCGGGCGGCTACTACATCTCCTGCAATGCCGATTATATCTACGCTGAGCCTACCACGCTAACGGGCTCTATCGGTATCTTCGGCGTGGTGCCCAACTGGGGTAAACTGCGCGATAAAGTGGGGTTGGACATTGATGGCGTCAGCACCAATACCCATTCCGATTTGGAGGTGAACATGGTCTATAAAGGTATGAACCCCGAGGAGCAGGCGATGATGCAACGGATGATTGAGCGCGGCTACGACCTCTTCACTCGCCGCTGTGCCGAGGGCAGACACACCACGCAAGACGCCATCAAAAAGATTGGCGAAGGGCGCGTGTGGTTAGGCAAGGACGCGATAGGCATCGGCTTGGTGGACTGCTTGGGCAACATCGACGACGCCATCGCTAAAGCCGTGGAGTTGGCGGGCTTGGAGCAGTACAAGACCGTGTACTACCCCGAGAAGAAAGACCCCATGGAGGAACTATTGAAAGCATTGGATGGCAGTTCACCCGAAGAGCGACTGCTACGCGAAATGCGGTCATTCGCCAAAGAACCACGGCGAATGATGCAGATAGAGAGAATCATCATTCAATAAAATTGTTTCACGTAGTTAGCGTTGATTTCGTATTTTTCGTAAAGTGCTTTACTACGAAATCTACGTAAATTACGAAAACTACGAAATCAACAATATAAAAAAGACCATGCGAACACTTCTTGCCCCTATCAGTTGGCTATACGGCTTGGGGTTGGCGATACGCCACACGCTGTACGACAACCATCTGTTACCCTCTCATGAGGCGGACATTCCCACTATCTGCGTGGGGAATCTTGCCTTGGGCGGTACGGGCAAGACTCCTCATGTGGAGTACCTGATTCGCCTGCTCTCGCCGCGCTACAAGGTAGGGGTACTCTCGCGCGGCTACAAGCGCAAGACACACGGGTTCGTCTTGGCAGACGAGCACGCCTCCGCCTCCACCATCGGCGATGAGGCAATGCAGATACACAGCAAATTCCCACACCTGGCGGTGGCGGTCTGCGAAGACCGTGTGCGGGGCATACGCATGCTCAAGAAACAGGTAGAGGGGTTGCAGGTGGTGATATTAGACGATGCCTATCAACACCGCGCTATACGATGCGGCTACTACATCCTGCTCACGCCTTACAACCAACTTTATATCGACGACCACCTGTTGCCTTGGGGACGGCTGCGCGACCTAAAGACGCGCGCGCTGAAAGCCAACAGCATTATCGTAACCCAATGCCCGCCCAACGCACAACCGATTGACTTCCGCGTAATAGACAACCGTCTGCACCTGCCTACATACCAACATCTGTTTTTCTCACAGGTGAAGTATGCTGACGCGCAAGCCGTTGCAGGCAAGAAAGTGCTGGTATTGACGGGTATCGCGCAGCCGGAATACCTGATGGAGTATGTCCGCAAGCAGCACCCCAACGCCTGCCTGATGGCTTTTCCAGACCATCATCGCTTTTCAAAAAAGGACATAAAAAAAATCCTGTACAAAGCACAATGCTATGACACCATTCTCACCACCGAAAAAGACTATCAAAGGCTCGAGGAGACATCCATCCCCGAACAATTGGGCAACCGCCTATACACGCTGCCGATAGAGGTGCAACTCCGCGGCGACAAGAACAAAGACTTTGACCAAGAGATATTGAATTACATGAAACAAAACCTATGAATTTCCTGCGATTGATACGCCGATTTGTGCCGCCCTACAAAGGGCAGATGGCGCTTAACATACTCTTTAACCTGCTTTCCACCGTCTTATCCCTATTCTCTTTCGCCGCCATCATTCCCGTGCTGCAACTACTGTTCGGGCTGAGCGAGGCGAGCGCGGTCTATACCGACCTTGCGACAGTGAGCGGGCTGAACGCCACCTTAGATGCCCTCAAAGGCAATCTCTATTTCTATATGGAGCAACTATCGCAGACCCATAGCGGCGGGGCGGTGTTGGCACTATTGGGTGTCTTCCTCGTGCTGATGACGGGGCTGAAATGCTTCACCGCGTGGATGGCAAACTACTGCATGGTGCCCATCCGCACGGGCGTGTTGCGCGACCTTAGGCAAATGCTCTACGACAAAATTGTGAGCCTCCCCATCGGCTACTTCACCGAGGAGCGCAAAGGCGATGTGATGTCACGCATGACCAACGATGTGAACGAGGTAGAGGCAAGTATCATGGCGGCATTGGATGTGCTTTTCAAAGACCCCATCATGCTCACGATTTATATCATCACACTTTTCTGCATCTCGTGGGAACTGACGCTGTTCGTTCTATTGCTACTGCCCGTGGCGGGATGGCTGATAGGTAGCGTGGGGCGCTCGCTCAAGCGTGCCTCGCAGCATGGTCAGGAGCAGAACGCAGAAATCCTGACGCAGATAGAGGAGACGCTGGGAGGACTGCGCGTGGTGAAAGCATTCAACGCGGAAGACAAACTGCGGACGCGCTTTGCCCACCTCATCAACGACACACGCTGCACCTTCAACCGTATTAACCGCCGTTACTACCTCGCCCACCCCGTCTCAGAGTTCTTGGGCACGATGCTGATAGCCGTCATTCTATGGTTTGGCGGTGTGCTTATCCTCAGCGACCACAGCAGTATAGACGCCGCCACCTTTATCTACTACCTCGTCATTTTCTATTCCATCATCAACCCTGCCAAGGACCTGAGCCGTGCGGGTTATGGTGTACGCAAGGGCATGGCGTCGCTCGAGCGTATTGATAAAATCCTCAACACGCCCTCGAACATCCAAGAGCCGCTGCAACCGAAGGCATTGCAGACCTTCCGCGAGCGCATTGTCTATAAGGATGTACGCTTCGCTTATCGGCAGGATGTGCCCGTGCTGCAAGATATCAATCTCACCATTCGCAAGGGACAAATGGTGGCGTTGGTGGGACAATCGGGCTCCGGCAAGACTACACTCGCAGACCTGCTACCGCGCTTCTACGACCCAACAGCAGGAGCCATTACTATTGACGGTACGGACATACGCGAGGTATGCTCACACGACCTCAGGGCACTGATGGGCAATGTGAACCAAGAGGCAATCCTCTTCAACGACACCTTCTACAACAACATCACATTCGGCGTGGACCTTTCTCAGCCCGCCCCCAACGGCAAATCGTGGCAGGAGGCGGTGGAAGAAGCGGCTCGCATTGCCAATGCCCATGAGTTCATCATGGCTACTCCCGAGGGCTACCAGACCAACATCGGCGACCGAGGTTCGCGGCTCTCGGGCGGTCAGCGTCAGCGTATTTCCATTGCCCGCGCCATCCTGAAGAACCCGCCCATCCTGATTCTGGACGAGGCAACCTCCGCCCTCGACACAGAGAGCGAGAAGCAGGTGCAAGAGGCGTTGGAGCACCTGATGAAAGACCGCACCACACTGGTCGTGGCGCACCGACTGAGCACCATCCGCCACGCCGACATCATATGCGTCATGCACGAAGGAAGAATAGTAGAGACCGGAAAGCACGAAGAGTTAATAAAAAAAGACGGCTACTATCGCCGTCTCGTAGAGATGCAAGGGAGCAAATAACCCACTCTTTGCGCGATTTTCGCGCTCATTCGTTTCTCTGTTAATTGCTGCTAATAAACCATTAAAGACTTGTCGTTGATTAGAAATGCAACGCCAATCCTATTCCATTAGCGGAGGTTTGCAAATGCAACGCTACGGCAAACGACTCGTCTGCTGTAGCATTGCATTTTGCATCGGGGATATCCTCCATATAGAGCGGAGAACAATCGAACATAAATTCCTGATAAGCATGTTCGCTCTGTTGCTTACCGACCACCACAAGCGGTATGGAAGCCGCGACAGCGGCGACACCAAGACCTATCAACCCTCTCCCAAAATCTGACAGTCCTTCTTTATGCCAATCGCCCCAAAGTAGAAGCGGGATTCCTGCTGCCAAAGCAGTAACCGTACCCAACGGCATCATGATATCTCCAGCTACCGACATCTGCCATCCGCTATGATAGCGTTGCCATAACTCGGGAGTTTGCGTACGCATGACCACGACAGGGTCAACGCACAACGAATCAACAGGGGCTTTTGCGCATACGGCAGACACCTGAGCGCACAGCAGCAAACAATATACGAAGCGTGTGCCTGTCATTAAACTCTTTTACTCTACTACCACGAGGTAGTAGTTCTTCTTGCCTTTTTGGAAGAGGATGTACTTGCCATTGAGCAGTGCTGCAGAGGTGATGGGGGTCTGTGAGTCGGTGAGTTTCTCTTTGTTCATCGAGAAACCATTTGCCTGAATCGTCTTGCGTGCTTCGCCTTTGCTGGGGAAGATATGGGTCTTCTCCGCGAGCAAGTCCAGCGGCGGGATACCTGCTTCGAGTTCCGCGCGGCTGACGGTATATTGCTCCACACCCTCGAACACTTGCAGGAAGGTCTCCTCATCAAGACGCGCCAGCGTCTCGTGGGTTGCATTGCCGAAGAGAATGTTGCTCGCCTCCACCGCAGCATTGTAGTCCGCCTCGGAGTGCACCATGATGGTAACCTCCCTCGCCAGTCGTTTCTGCAGAGTGCGCAGGTGTGGGGCCTGTTCGTGCTCGGCGATGAGCGCGTCTATCTCATCCTTCTCTAACGAGGTGAATATCTTGATATATCGCTTCGCGTCCTCGTCGCCCACATTGAGCCAGAACTGGTAGAACTTATACGGTGAGGTGTACTTGCGGTCGAGCCAAATGTTGCCGCTCTCCGTCTTGCCGAACTTGCCTCCGTCGGCTTTCGTAATGAGTGGGCAGGTCAGCGCAAACGCCTCACCACCGCCCATCTTCTTGATGAGTTCTGTCCCCGTCGTGATGTTCCCCCATTGGTCGGAACCGCCCATCTGCAGTTTGCAGTTCTTGTGCTTATTCAAGTAAACATAGTCGTAACCTTGCAGCAACTGGTAGGTGAACTCGGTGAAGGACATACCCTGTGAGAACTCGCCGTTGAATCGCTTCTTCACGGAGTCTTTCGCCATCATATAGTTGACGGTGATGAGTTTACCCACATTTCGTGTGAAGTCAAGGAAGGTGTAGTCCTTCATCCAATCATAGTTATTGACCAATTCCGCGGCATTGGGTGCGTCGGAATGGAAGTCAAGAAACCTCTCCAATTGGCGTTGTATGCACTCTTGGTTATGTCTCAGTGTGGGTTCGTCCAGCAAGTTACGCTCTGCCGACTTACCGCTCGGGTCTCCTATCATGCCCGTTGCACCTCCGATGAGCGCGATAGGCTTGTGCCCGCAACGCTGCAGGTGCCGCAACATCATGATTCCACAAAGGTGCCCGATATGCAGACTGTCCGCGGTGGGGTCAATACCCACATAGGCGGCGGTTACTTCCTTCATTAACTGCTCTTCCGTACCAGGCATGATGTCCTGCAACATGCCGCGCCAACGCAATTCTTCAACAAAGTTCTTCATCGATTCGTAAAATAAAGATTCTGTATTGTGTTTATTCCGATAAGTCCGTAATCGGCTGCAAAGGTACTGCTTTTTTTTCAAATACGCAAGTCTATCCCCATATTTGTGAGACAAAAAAATATCCCGCCTCTATCGGAACATTATCGCGGGTCTCTCGCGGGTCGTCCGCAGGTCGTCCGCAGGTCGTTTCCACCCATACAATGCAAGCTCCAACACTCCAAACAAACAGCAGAGACTGTTAAAACACAATCTCTGCTGTTATCATAACGGGGTTAACACCCTGATTTACAGTCCCAGCGACTTCTTCAGGGCAGGAATACGTGCCTCCGCAGCCGCGGTAGCAGCCTTGTAGTCTGCGGTGGTCGGCATGGCAGCAGGAATCTCGAAATAGAACTTAATCTTCGGCTCCGTGCCTGATGGGCGTACGCTGACCTTCAAACCTCCCTCGGTGAAGAACTGCAGCACATTACTTGTAGCGTTCAGTGCCATCGTCAGCGGGCTCTCTTTCCACTCGCCGTTCACCAAGTCTTTCTGAACCAGCGTCTTGTAATCCTTCACGCACACCACCTTGTCGCCATCGAGTTCTGCGGGCGGGTTCTGGCGGAAGTTAGCCATCATCTGCTGAATCTCCTCAGCCCCAGCCTTGCCCGGGCGAACTACGTTGACTGTCGTCTCACGCTGGAAGCCGAACTCCTTATATATATTAAGGAGATATTCGTAGAGCGTCATGCCTTGGTCTTTCGCAGCCGCAGCAATCTCGCAGATGAGGCAGATAGCCGATGGTGCACATTTGTCGCGCACCTTGTCATAGCCAAGCCAGCCGAAACTCTCCTCGCCGCCACCGATGTACTTGTGCGTGCCTTCCCACATACGGATACGGTTCGCAATCCACTTGAAGCCGGTGTACTCGTCCGTCAGCGTAACGCCCTCTTTATCAGCAATCTTGCGCAACATCTCACTCGTTACGATGGTCTTCACGAGGTAGTTCTCCGGACGCATCTTGCCCAAACGCTTCATTGCCTTGATGTTGTAGTAAGCGAACATCATGCAGGTCTGATTTCCGTTGATAATCGTCCATTCGCCATTCTCATCTCGGCAAACGATAGCCAAACGGTCTGCATCGGGGTCGCTGGCAATCACAAGGTCGGCATTCAGTTTCGTTCCCAAGTTCATGCCCATCGTCATCGCCTCTGCGTTCTCGGGATTCGGGCTCACCACCGTCGGGAAGTTGCCGTCAATCACCATCTGCTCGGGCACCACGTGGATATTCTGGAAACCCCACGAACGCAGGCACATTGGCACAATCTGACGACCTGCACCATGCAACGGCGTATAGACGATGTTCAGGTCTTTCTGGCGCAGAATCACATCTTGGTCCACCATACAGGTCTTCACAGCCTCCATATAGGTGTAGTCCATCTCGCCACCGATAATCTCAATCAGGTCTTTGTTCGCCGTCCATTTCACATCGTCCATCGTTACCTTGTTCACCTCGTCGATGATACCTTGGTCATGCGGCTGTAGCACTTGCGAACCATCCTCCCAATACGCCTTGTAACCGTTGTACTCGCGCGGGTTGTGGCTCGCCGTTACGTTCACACCACCTTGGCATTTCAACTCGCGAATGGCAAAACTAACCTCCGGCGTAGGACGCAGACTCTCAAACAGATACACCTTGATACCGTTGGCGGAGAAAATATCCGCTACGGTCTCGGCAAAGAGGCGACCGTTGTTGCGGCAGTCATGCCCTACCACAACGGCTACTTGACCGTTCTGCACGTTCTTGAAGCCGTTCTCTGCCTGCACTTTCAGCAGGTAGTTGGCATAGCCCTGCGTAGCCTGCGCTACGATGTACTTGTTCATACGATTCGTACCCGGACCCATGATACCGCGCAGACCGCCCGTACCGAACTCCAATGTTCGGTAGAAACTATCCACGAGTTCTGTCTTGTCCTCGGCTTCCATCATTGCTTTCACTTGTGCCTTGGTCTCGGCATCGTATTTACCGTCCAACCAACCTTGGGCAACGGTCATCACTTGTTGTAATTCTTCTTGTGTCATAGCATTAAATTATATTTATGATTAGACAATTTACGATTCTACGATTGCTCGGAGGGCTCGGATGATTCTGATTACTCAGATTATTCAGACTGCTCTGAGCACAGGCCCTCATAATTATAATTAAAATAAAATCTCTTTCCCCTGACAGAACCGATGCATTATCTGCCTATCATCGCCCAAATAAACAAACCGCTCTAAGCGCTGTTTTAGGTCGTAGGGCGGAATATCTACGTCTCCCTTCAAAGGAGATTTAGAGGGTCCATTCGCATCATCTATCACCAATGCATCGAAGGCATAACCTTTCTCGAACGAGCCTACTTTGCCGAAGAAGCTGCCGCCGCCTTTTGTTGCGAGGTAGAACGCCTCCGAGAGTTTGAGGAAGGACTCCTTGCCTTGCGTCTGAGCATAGCGCAACTTGCTCATCTCCACCGCGTACTGCATCACGCGGAACAGCGACAGATGATGTCCGCCCGAGATGTCCGACCCCAGAGCGACGGGCACGCCCTCTTGCAGGAACCGTCGCACAGGCGCAATGCCGGAGCCGAGGTTGCAGTTGGAGGTAGGGCAATGCACCGCATACACTCCGTTCTCTCGCATCAGCCGCAACTCCTCTCCCTCCGTGTAGCAGCAGTGCGCCATCAGCGTGGGTGTTTGTCCGAACAAGCCATAGCGACAATACGCATCGCCGTAGCAATTCGCCTTAGGCTCCAACTCCCGAACCCATGCAATCTCCGACCGGTTCTCGCTCAGGTGCGACTGCACGGGCAGATGGTGCGTTGCCGCGAAATCGCCCAATACCTGCAACATCACCGGCGTGCATGCGGGCACGAACCGCGGGGTAACAATGGGTTTCACGCGCTCGTAGCCTTTCACATGTGCTGCCAAACGCTCCATGTCTCGGATAGCCGTCTCGGGGCTGTTCGCCAACGACTCGGGGCAGTTTCTATCCATGCCTACCAGTCCGATATACGCGCCCATCCCCGCCTCGGCGAACAAGTCCGCCAGCAGGCAGGTCGCATCCGCGTGGATAGTGGCAAAGACCGCAGCCCGCATCGTGCCGTGCAACCATAGGTCGTGCACAAAACGGCGATACATATAATCGGCATAAGCAAGGTCGGCATACCGCTCTTCCTCAGGGAAAGTGTAGGTGTTGAGCCACGGCAGCAACTCCATATCCATCGCGATACCCATGTTGCGATACTGCGGCGCATGCACATGCAGGTCGTTCATCGCAGGGATCAGCAAGGCATCCCCAAAGTCCCGCACCTCCGCGCCTGCATACTGCTCGGGCAGGGCATCGAACACTCCTTCTATTGTTCCATCGTCCGCCACAACGATATACCCCCGCTCCAAGACGCAGAACGCCTCGGGAGTAGGAGTGAATAGTATGTTTGCGCGATAGAGCATATTAGGATAAAGGATGAAGGATACAGGATAAAGGACTAAATAGTTCTGTATAGTCGTTTGTAAATCAGTCTTTCAGCGTAGCGGTCTTTCAGCGCGTTCCCGACTTGTCAGGATAAGAAGCGCGGTCTTTGGTCTTGAAGAATGGCATTAGGACGAAGTAGTTGACTATTCCGGCGAGGACGATGGCGGCTATGCCTGCCCATTCCTCGGGCATGGTGCAGAGTAGCAATAGGTGGAGGAAGGCGACTTGCACCACGTAGTTCACTGCGCGTCCCACCAAGAAACCGCCTGCGTTCTTCAAGCAGGGCTTGGCGCGGAAGGTGTAGAAACTCGTGAGCAGGTAGTTGCTCACCATCTCCACGCAGAAGCCTATCGTGAATGCCAGCGTTACATATCCGTGCAGGTTAGGGCAATAACGCTCGAACAAAGCCAAGAAGACATAGTAGATGCCATACTGCATCGCCGTCCCAATGGCTCCCACCACGGTGAAACGCACCGCTGAACGATATTTACTCGGCAAACGCCCTGTCCATGTACGCATACGCTAATGATTAATGACCGCTCGCTTCGCTCGCTAAAAGATAAAGGATAAAAGACAAATTACCTTCGTCTGTTGAGGATTAAGGATACAGGATTAAGGATAAAAGACGTATTACCTTCGTCTGTTGAGTTTCAGAGTCGAAACTATTTTGTCTTTAATCCTGTGTCCTTCATCCTTCATCCAATAAACTATTTAGTCTTTATATCTTTCATCTTTTTAGTGCAACGGTCTGATATCTTTACCCCAGTGCTGCCAGCATTTCTTCCATGGCTTCTTGCAGGCCTTCGGCGTTGCGTCCGCCGGCGGTAGCCATCTGCGGTTGTCCGCCGCCGCCACCTTGGATATGCTTGGCGGCTGATTTGATCATCTGCCCGGCATTGTGTCCTGCCTCCACCAGCGGCTGCGAGAGGAAGACGGAGATCATCGGTTTGCCTTCCCACTGCGTGGCACCGACAAGGGCAAACTTTACATCGGCAAAGTGTCCTTTGAGCAACGGCAGCACGCCGCGAATCATACCCGGCTCCACATCGCCCGTGATACGCACAAGTTTGATATTGTGGTAATCCTCCGCCCGTGCAATCAGTTTGTCACGGTAGAGTTCCAGTTTCTCCACCATGAAAGCCTCCACGTCTTTCTTCAACTGCGCATTCTCCTTGATGGCTTTGGTGATGGCAGAAGTAAGGTCGGGCGCGTTGTTGAATAGCGCGCGAAGCCCCGTCATCACATCCACTTGAGCATAGTACAACTCATCGGCTTTGGCAGCCGTAACCGCCTCTATACGGCGGATACCTGCGGCGATGCTCGTCTCCATCACGATGCGCACGGAGCCTATACGCCCCGTGGAACTGACGTGGCAACCACCGCACAACTCCACCGAAGGACCATACTTAATCACGCGCACATCGTCGCCGTATTTCTCGCCGAAGAGCGCCATTGCCCCCATCGCTTTCGCCTCGGCTATCGGCGTATGGCGCGACTCCTCAAGGCGGAAGTCGTTGCGAATCAGTTGGTTAGCCAACTGCTCCACTTGGCGCAACTCCTCGGGGGTAACTTTCTGATAATGCGAGAAGTCGAAACGCAGCGAGTCGGCGGTTACGAGGCTACCTTTCTGCTCCACGTGGTTGCCTAATACTTGCCGCAGCGCATAGTGGAGGATATGGGTGCAGGTGTGGTTGCAAGCGATGGCTTGACGGCGCGCATCGTCCACCTTTGCGGTCAGCGTAGCTGCTGGGTCGGCGGGCAACTCGGAGCAGATATGCACGGCGAGGTTGTTCTCGCGCTTGGTATCGAGGATACGCACATTGCCCAGCGTACCAGTGTCGCCTATCTCACCACCCATCTCCGCATAGAACGGGGTCTTGGAGAGCACCACTTGGAAGAAGGTCTTGCCTTTCTGGCTCACCTGACGGTAGCGCAGGATTTGCGTCTCCACCTCCAATTCATCGTAGCCCACAAACTCCGGCTCGCCCTCGCGCAACACCGTCCAGTCGCCTAAGTCTTGCTTGTTGGCGCTGCGCCCCATCTCTTTCTGGTGCTCCAGCGCGCGGTTGTACTCCTCTTCGTTGGTGGTGAAGCCATTCTCGCGCAAGATGAGTTCGGTCAGGTCGAGCGGGAAACCGTAGGTGTCTTTCAGCGTGAAGACATCCGTACCGGAAATCTCCTTGCCTTTGGCTTCCTTCATCAATTTGTCCAGCAGGGAGATACCTTTCTCCAATGTGCGGAGGAATGCCTCTTCCTCGCTCTTGATGACGGGGATGATCTGCTTCTCCTGCGCTTTGAGTTCGGGGTAGGCATCGCCCATGTCGTCTATCAGTTGCGGCACTAATTGATACAAGAACGCCTCGCGTTGGTTCAAGAAGGTGTAGGCATAACGCACTGCGCGTCGCAGGATACGGCGAATCACATAGCCGGCTTTTTCGTTGCTCGGCAGTTGCCCGTCGGTGATGGCGAAAGCGATGGTGCGGATATGGTCTGCCACCACGCGCATGGCGATGTCGGTTTTCTCCTCTTTGCCGTACTCGTAGCCGCATATCTCGCCGATACGACGGAGCATCGGTTGGAAAACATCGGTGTCGTAGTTGCTCTGCTTGCCTTGCAGGGTGCGCACCAAGCGCTCGAAGCCCATGCCGGTGTCAATCACCTTCTTTGGCAGCCCCTCTAAGGAGCCGTCTGCCTTGCGGTTGTACTGCATGAAGACAAGGTTCCATATCTCTATCACCTGCGGGTGGTCTTTGTTGACCAACTCGCGCCCGGGCACTGCTTGTTTCTCCGCTTCGTTGCGGCTGTCCACGTGTATCTCCGAGCAGGGTCCGCAAGGTCCGGTGTCGCCCATCTCCCAGAAGTTATCATGTTTGTTGCCATTGAGGATATGGTCAGCGGGCAGGTGCTTTGCCCAGATAGCCGCTGCCTCCTCATCGCGTGCCAGTCCCTCGTCGGGGGCACCCTCGAAGACGGTTACATACAGGTCTTTGGGGTCGATATGAAGCACATCTACGATATACTCCCACGCGAAGTCAATAGCGCCCTCTTTGAAGTAGTCGCCAAACGACCAGTTGCCGAGCATCTCGAACATCGTGTGGTGGTAGGTATCGTGCCCCACCTCCTCCAAGTCGTTGTGCTTACCGCTCACGCGAAGACACTTCTGCGAGTCAGCCACACGCGGGTACTTAATAGGGTCATTGCCTAAGATGATTCCCTTCCACGGGTTCATACCCGCGTTGGTGAACATCAGCGTGGGGTCATCTTTGATTACCATCGGCGCAGAGGGTACTACCTGGTGTCCCTTCGATGCCATAAAATCCAAAAAGGATTGACGTATTTCTTTTGCTGTCATATAAGATGAAGGATTAAGGATAAAGGATGAAAGACAAATTAGTTTTGAATAGACGAAAGTAACTCGGTCTTTCAGCGAACGCAGTGAGCGGTCTTTCATCTTTTAGCGTTAGCAGTCTTTCTGTCCGTATATCATACTGTTGTTTTGAAGTCCATAAACTCGCGTCTGGGGCGGCGGTCTTCTCTGTCCTCACGCGGGGTGAAGGGCAAAGGGTCTTGGGTTAGTTCGGCATTCTGTTTCCGCGTATGCAGGATGTCTATTGCAGCATAGAGCGCATGGGCAAAACTCAGGTGGTTGGCTTGGTTCTTGCCCGCGAGGTCGTAGGCAGTGCCGTGATCGGGCGAGGTGCGCACGATGGGCAAGCCCGCGGTGAAGTTCACGCCGCTCATATCGAGGGTCTTGAAGGGGATTAGTCCTTGGTCGTGGTACATCGCCAACACGGCATCGAAATGGGTGAAGTGTCCGCTGCCGAAGAAGCCGTCTGCCGAATAGGGACCGAATGCCCATATCCCCTGCTCGCATGCTTTCTCTATCGTCGGGCGGATGATGGTCTGCTCTTGCTCTCCTATCAGCCCTTTGTCGCCCGCGTGGGGGTTGAGCGCCAGCACGGCGATACGCGGCTTGCGCACGGAGAAATCGCGCTGCAAAGTATCGTTGAGCAAGGTCAGTTTCTGCAAGATATGCTCCTCGGTTATCTGCGCGGGAATGTCGGCGATAGCCACATGGTTGCATACCAGCGCTACGCGCATCGTCTCGCTGACCATCATCATCAGGCTCTGTTTCCCTTCTTCGGCAAACGCCGCCGTCAGATACTCTGTGTGCCCCGAGAAATGAAAACTATCCGATTGGATATTCTCTTTGTTGATGGGGGCAGTAACGAGGGCGTGCACCTTGCCTGCTTTCAGGTCTGCGCAAGCGCGCTCGAGGGCGGCAAACGAGGCTTGCCCCGCCTCCGGCGTGCTTACTCCCAACTGCACGGGCGTGGTGTCGGGATAGCAGGTAATGAGGTTCAGTCGCCCATCGCGCGATTGCCCCGCATCTTGGATGATGTTGAACTGTATGTTGGTGTACTCCTCGCCTAAGGTCTGCGCATGCTGTTTGGCTACTTTGGCATTGCCGTACACGATAGGGCGGCATATCTCCGTGATATGCGGGTCGCGTAAGGTCTTGAGGATTACCTCATATCCCACGCCGTTAATGTCGCCGGCGGTAATTGCTATGATTGGTTTCATATTTTCTTTTGGATTAAGGATGAAGGATTAAGGATGAAGGACTTATTACCTTTGTCTGTTGAGGATTAAGGATACAGGATGAAGGATAAAAGACGTATTATCTTCGTCTGTTGAGTTTCAGAGTCAAAACTATTTAGTCTTTAATCCTGTGTCCTTAATCCTTTATCCCAAGTGAGCGGTCTTTTATCCTACAAAATCTACTTTTTCATACTGCAACTTGCTCAGGTCGTAGGGCTTGCGCTCTTCGTCTTTGTAACCGAGCGAGATGATACACAGGATGGTCTTGTCGTCTAACGCAAGTCCTTGTTCTTGGGGCTTGGGGCTTGGCTCTTGGTTCTTGGCTCCGGACTCTTTTAGCGCTTTCTTCACCAATTCTTCCGCCCCTTCTCGCTGATACACTTGACACCAGCATGCGCCCAATCCGAGGTCGGCTGCCGCAAGCAGGATATGCGCGGCGGCAATAGCGCCGTCTGCTTGCCATGTGTCGCACACCGAGGTGTCCAGCGACACCACGATGGCGGCTGTCGCCGTCTGAAACATACCGCTACCGTAGGTGCGACAGCCTGCAAACTGCCTAATTACCGACTCATCGGTTACCACCGTGAAGTGCCACGGGTTCAGACGCTTGCCCGCAGGTGCCATCAGCGCACACTGCACGATATAGTCCAATTGCTCCCGCTCCACCGGCTGCGCCGTGTATTTGCGGTACGACCGTCTATTTTGACACAATTCTAAAAAAGAGTTCATAGCAGATACATTGTTTTCAGCCTGCAAAGATACTGCTTTTTTCTGATATATGCAAATTTTTTAGCATTGTGAGAGAAAAATTTGGACTGCGCCACCGCTCTGCATGGTTTGGGAGTCGCTGACTGTTTGTTTTTTTGGTACAAAATTTGTGCAATTGAAAAAAAAGCAGTAATTTTGCAGCGCAAGACGGAAAACTATCCGCAACAAAACATTCACGAGTCAATATGGATTGGAACAAGAACAAGATACTGAGTTATCTGAAGCAATTGGTGTCGCTGGGCGATGCGATGGATGTGCAGGCTGCAGCGACGAGTATTCGGGAGAATATTCACTTCCGGGGTCCGAATGTGTTCATCCTCTTCTTCGCGATTATCATTGCGTCGGTGGGGTTGAATGTGAACTCTATCCCCGTGATAATCGGTGCGATGTTGATTTCACCGCTGATGGGTCCTATCATCGGATTTGGCATGGGTTTGGGTACGAACGACATGACGCTGGTGAAGGACGCGTTGAAGAACTTGGCGGTGATGGTGGGCATCAGTATTATCGCCTCCACGCTGTATTTCCTTGTTTCTCCGCTGGATATGGACAACCCGACGGAGTTGCTTGCCCGCACCAATCCGACCATCTACGATGTGTTCATCGCTTTGTTTGGCGGTTTCGCGGGGATTATGGAGACGAGTAGGAAGGAGCGGGGTACTGTGATGTCCGGTGTGGCTATCGCTACCGCCCTCATGCCGCCGCTCTGCACGGTGGGCTACGGTATTGCCATCTGGAACTGGCACTACGCTTTCGGTGCGCTGTACCTCTTCCTCATCAACGGCATACTCATCGCACTGGCGACATTCCTAACCGTGAAGTACCTGCACTACCCCGTGGTGGAAGAGCAGTCCACAAACGCGAAGCGCCGAGCATGGTCTATTGCCTTGGTGGTGGTCGTGTTGGTAGTGCCGAGCGTGATGAGCGCCATCTCAGTGGTGCGTGAGAACCAGTTTGCGAGCCACGCCAAAGCGTTCATTGCCTCGAACAAGACCATCGGAACGAGTTATGTCTATCAGACTGAGGTGAAGCCCTCGCAGGGGACGATAGAGTTCTTCCTCGCCGGTGAGGCGCTGACAGATGCCGACCGTAAGTTGTTCTATGCCAGCGCGTTGAAGGCGGGTTTCGACTCGACGGCGATAGTACTTCACGAGAACGCGCTGACGCGCGACGACAGTGACCTGAGGCAAGACCAGTTGGTGCGTGATTTATTCGCCTCGAAGGAGGAGCAGATAGCGGCTTATCAACAGCAAATCACGGAGTTACGCACGCAGTTGGCCGCGGCAGAGGTAACGATTCAGCAGGTACAGAAACGCCCGACGCTGCCGACGCAGCAACTGACGGAGGAGATAAAAGC
Source organism: Bacteroidales bacterium (assembly GCA_022777485.1). Lineage (GTDB taxonomy): Bacteria > Bacteroidota > Bacteroidia > Bacteroidales > Paludibacteraceae > Colicola. The sequence goes on along the minus strand of JALFGC010000053.1, from coordinate 3,603 downwards.
GCAGTACCCGCAGGTGGCGCAGGTAACGCTGGCGGAGGGGGAACTGCTGGTGAGCACAGACAGCAGCAGCGTGCTGCAGCCGGTAACGATAGTAAGTCTGCAACTGCAGCCGAAGAAACGGTTGCAGCAGGCAGATAGGGAGAAGATGGAGGAGTGGCTGCGCGTGCGGTTGAAGAGCGAGCATGTAGATTTGATAGTGCGATAACTGACTGATTCACAAACAATAAGAAAGCCGTCTAACAGATGTTAGGCGGCTTTTGTTGTTCGTGAGGAAGAAGTTATTGTGGGAGGGGGAAATCTTAATAATTGTACATTTTCGGGGTGGGTTTGGGTTGCTTTCGACCCGCGGGAGACCCGCGGGAGACCCGCGAAAAATACACGACAAATGGCAACAAGGGAAATCTTAACAATCGTATATTTTGGGGCTGGGGAGAGGGTGTATTCGTGTAGTCGTCTTCAAAGAAGAGGAAGAAGAGTCGGAGACTAGCCCCTCGTTTTTGGGGGATGGCTCCTGCCGTACAAAACCCATGTATCTCGTGAGTGGAGGGGGATAAAAAACCTTGCTCGGGCTATGCCCTCGCAGAGAAAAGGAGGATTTATTCGGAGAATAGTAGGGGCGTTCGCGTTCGCAAGGGCAAACCCCCGCGTTAGGGCATATCGTCCCGTTGGAGGTTGCTTTGGGGAGTTTGAAGGCACATTTAGTGCCAAAAAAAAGAAGGATTGTCATCACGACAACCCAATCTTTTAATTAACCTTAAATCTAATACCATGAAAAACACGGTGCAAAAGTACTGCTTTTTTTTGAAACCTCCAAATAAAAAAGCAGAAAAATATGTTTTTTAGCACATTTTTCTGCTTTTTGTAAGATAAAGTTTGCAAAATATAGCAAAAACTTCCTTTCGTCGGCGTATTAGTCTTCGTCAGCGTGCGCCGCTGCGTATGCCTTCAAGAGTTGGTCTTGCACATCTGCGGGCACGAGTTCGTAGGACTTGAACGCCATGGTGAAGGTAGCGCGTCCGCCGGTGAGGGACGAGAGCGTGGTGGAGTAGTTAGACAACTCCTTGAGGGGCACGAGGGCTTTGAGGCGCGTGAACTGCTTCTCGCTCTCCATGCCGAGCACCATGCCGCGGCGACCGTTGATATCGCTCATCACATCACCCATGATTTCCGTGGGCACGAGCACCTCAACATCGTAGATAGGCTCCAGCACCTTCGGGTTGGCGTTGCGGAATGCCTCGGCAAAGGCGTTTCGACCGGCGAGACGGAAGGAGATTTCGTTGGAGTCAACGGGGTGCATTTTGCCATCATAAACAATGACGCGCACATCGCGTGCGTAGGAGCCCGTGAGCGGTCCCTGCTCCATGCGGTCCATCACACCTTTCAGGATAGCGGGGATGAAGCGAGCGTCGATGGCACCACCCACGATGGAGTTGATGAGCACCAACTTACCGCCCCACTCAAGCGTGATTTCCTGCGTGTCTTTGACGGACACCTTGTACTCTTGGTTGCCGAACTTGTAGGAGTCTTTGACGGGCATGCCCTCTTCGTAGGGCTCTACGATAAGGTGCACCTCGCCGAACTGACCCGAGCCACCGGACTGTTTCTTATGGCGATAGTCAGCGCGAGCCGCCTTAGTGATGGTCTCGCGGTACGGAATCTTCGGCTCGTCGAACTCAACAGACATCTTATCGTTGTTCTCAAGACGCCATTTGAGGGTACGGAGGTGGAACTCGCCTTGTCCCCAGACGATAGTCTGACGGAGTTCTTTCGACTGCTCTACAATCCATGTGGGGTCTTCCTCGTGCATGCGTGTGAGCAGTGCAGCGAGTTTCTCGTTGTCTGCCTCGTTAGCAGGACGGATAGCGCGACGATAGCGCGGCTGGGGATAGACGATAGGTGCGTATTGGTAGTCGCAGTCTTTGGCGTTGAGGGTATTGCCGGTGCGTGTGTCTTTCAGTTTGACGGTAGCGGCGATATCTCCGGCGTGCACTTCCTCCACGGGGGTACGCATGCTGCCGTCCACCATAAAGAGTTGGGAGATACGCTCCTTGCTGCCGCGCTCCATGTTTTGCAGGTCGTCGCCCGGGCGAACTACACCTTGCATCACGCGGAAGTAACTGACCTCACCTACATGCGGTTCAACGGAAGTCTTGAAGACATAAAGGCTGGTGGGGGCATCATCCACAGGGCGCACCGACTTGCCGTCCACGGTCTTGTACTCGAACTGGCGCGGCGCGGGTGCCATCACATTGAGGAAGTCCATCAAGCGGCGGATACCCATGTCTTTGGCTGCGCTACAGCAGATGACAGGGTACATCGAGCCTTGTGCATATACCGACTTCAATCCCTGCATGATTTCCTCGTCGTTGAGCCCTTCTTCCAAGAACTTGTCGAGCAGGGTCTCGTCTGCCTCAGCCGCCTGCTCTTGGAGGGCTTGGCGCATCTCCTCCACCTTGGCTTGCTCAGCAGCGGGAATATCTTTCTCCTCTGGTGCACCGCCGTCGAGACCCCAAACGAGCATCTTGCCTTTCAGCACGTCGATAACGGCATTGAAGCCCGTGCCGGCATTGATAGGATATTGCATCACGGTGCAGCGGTTGCCGAACGTCTCGCGCAACTCGTGGAGCACCTTTTCGAAATCTGCATACTCATGGTCGCACTTGTTCACAACGAATGCCAATGGTTTGTGTGCATTCTCCACAAGGCGGAAATTGTTTTGCGTACCTACGGTAACGCCCTCGTTGGCGGAAAGCACCACCAGCGCGGAACCCACCATCTGCAAAGCGGCAACGGTACCGCCGCAGAAGTCATCACTACCTGCGCAATCGATGATATTCAGTTTCTTACCCATGAACTCCACGTTGCAGACGGTGGAGAACACCGAGTAGCCGTACTCTTTTTCTACGGGGAAATAGTCGCAGACCGTCGATTGCGTCTCTATCGATCCGCGACGCTTAATCACACCCGACTCAAATAACATCGACTCCATGAGAGTCGTCTTTCCGGATCCGCTACCGCCCAACATGGCGATATTCTTGATCTCGTTTGCTTGATACACTTTTGCCATAATTTGTGTTTTTTTGTATTCAGGTTAACCAAATGTAATGAAGTTTTGGCACTTTGCATGGCACAAAGACTAAAACAGCCGCAAAGATACTATATTTTTTTCGTTTCTGCAAGAAAAAAGTGTGTTTTATGTTGCACAACATGTTTTTAAGCCGGAAAAACACAGATGTGCCGGCGTTGACGCGCCGGCACATCTGAAAGTGTATCACGCTTGGACTACTCTTGGTACCACGAAGCGTACATTGCGTAGTTATGTGCGATTTTGCGGTTGATTTCGTTGGTCTGCTCGGGGTCGGCTTTCTTGATGAACTTCGCCGGCACTCCACCCCAGACCTCGTAGGCGCCTACCTTCGTTCCTTTGAGCACGAGCGCACCAGCCGCTACGATGGCGCCTTCGCCCACCTCCACATCGTCCAGCAGGGTGGCGCCCATGCCGATGAGGGCATAGTCGCGGATATGGGCGCCGTGGATGGTTACATTGTGCCCCACCGAGACATAGTCGCCGATTTCGATGGTAGATTTTTGGTAGAGTGTGTG
>JALFGC010000038.1 GCA_022777485.1 Bacteroidales bacterium | reverse complement strand
ATGTGGAGGCGGTCTTGCTGGTGAATGAGCATAGACTGCTGCTCAGACAGGATAATCAAGTAGTCCAATCGGTAGAGTTCGTGATGCCGCTTTGCTAATATGCAAATACCAATATGTCAACGATCATGTGATACATACTCGTCCTTAGCGGCGGCGACCCCCATGGGGGTCAGTGTATCTTAAAAAGTATAAATAGTTTTTGTTTCTAAGGAAACGAAAAAGTGTCAACGATGTGTTGATATATGACACTTAATTCTTAATTCTTAATTCTTAATTCAAAATCAGTACTTATCCTCCGTTTGGGTGAGTTCCTCTTTGGTGATGGCTTTCTTGTCCATGGTGTGCCAAGCCCAAGCGATGTAGGCTACCACGAATGGAATGATAAGGCTGACATAGAACATTGTTCGCAGCGTGAACTCGCCCGAGCAACTATTGCCGATATGCAGCGACGAGGCGGTGTCGGCAAGCGACGGATAGTAGCAAGTGCCGTTCCAGCCTGCCAGCAGCAGTAGCGCCATCACGGTCAGTACCGCGCCCGGAGCAGCCAGCCAGAAACCCCAAGTGCGTTGCGCAAAGAGAGCCACCACGATACCTGCCAGCACCCCTATCACACCTATCAGGAAGAGGGCAGCCACCACCGGCATCTGCAGCAGGTTATGCAGGTATTTATACTCCTCTATGCTAATACCCCCATCTTCTGCCACCGCCCAACCGTTTGCCATGAGCAAATGTCCTACATAGAGCAAGAAAAGCACAACAAACAAAGGCGCCACCACCCATAGGAACTTGCGTGCCCGCGCCGCAAGCGTCTCATCGGCGATGTTGCGCAGGATATAGAGCAAGCCTAACAAGACAGAGAGGAGCGCAACCGTGATACCCAGCAATACATTCCATGGATTAGCCACCGCTTCCAGACCGCCCCAAGGGGAAGCCCATTGCGAGATAGTGCCACCTACTCCCATCACATCTTTCGTTACCACGAACTCCGCACCGTGGAAGAAGGTACTTACCGCAATGCCCACCAACAGCGGTCCTACAATGCCGTTGATAAGCAAGAAGACACGATAGACATTCGTGCCAAAGAGGTTGCCGGGCTTCGATTGGAACTCATACGCTACCGCTTGCAGCACAAACGAAAGCAATATCAGCATCCACACCCAATAGGCGCCGCCAAACGAAGTGGAATAGAAGAGCGGGAAAGAGGCAAAGAACGCGCCACCGAAGGTTACCAGCGTGGTAAATGTGAGTTCCCACTTGCGTCCTGTGCTGTTCACTATCAGTTGGCGCTCGGTCTCGGTTTTACCGAGCGTGAAAATCAGGGCATTTGCTCCTTGTACAAAGGTCAACATTACGAATAATGCGCCCAACAGGCTGACCAGCAGCCACCAGTATTGTTGCAAAAATAAGTAGGTCATAGGATTTACGAATTACGAATTTACGATTTACGATTTGATGTTTTTTATTTCAACAAATATTTTCAAATATTGCTCAAATATTGTTTTATACATTTGCTATTTAATGAAAATTATTTGTTCAATATCACTGACCACTAATCACTGACCACTAAATCTTCGTCTTTGTGTTGTTGAATGGCTTTTAGCATGATACGCACTTCGGCAATGAGGAGCGCGGTGAAGAGCGTGGCGAAGAGAATAACCGTCGTCAGCACGCTGCCTGCGCTCACCGAGGACAGCGCTGCCTTCACCGGCAACAGTCCCTGTATCGCCCACGGCTGCCTACCCACCTCGGTGAATATCCAGCCGCATTGCCCTGCCACATACACCGCGGGCAGACAGAGCATGCACAGCAGCAAGAACCAACGATAGCGCGGCAACCAACCTTTGTAGCCGAAGAAAAGGGCAAGCACAAAGCATAGTGCCACCAAGCAGCCACAGCCTATCATCAGTCGGAAACACCAGTAGCAGAGTGGCACATTGGGCACCAGTTCTTCGGTCGAGTCAAGGTAGCCATAGCCGAAATACGCCTTGTGTTGTTGGAAGGTGGCAAGGGCTTGTTGCGCGATAGAGTCGTTGGTGTCTCTATGCTCGCGGTAAGTGCGGAATGCCTCCAGCGCTACCTTCCCTTCTGCTATCTGCTCTTCGCCCACCTGCTTCAGGTCTTCCACGCCCCATACATAGCCGTTCCAATCGTGGGTAGCGAGGAAAGAGAGCATGTGCGGCACCTCAATACCCGGCACGATAGAGAAAGGCGCTTCGTTGGAGCCCTGCATCAGCCCTTCGGCGGCTGCCAACTTCATCGGTTGGTGTTTCGCTATATCCACCCCATGTTTATCGCCGGCGAACATACATAGCAGCGTGCCGACAAGTCCCACTATGGAAGCAACGAGGATGGATTTCTTCGCCATCTCCTCGTTGCGTTTTTTCCATAGGAACCACGCCGAAACGGCTACCACGAACATCGCGCCCGTCATCCAACCGGAGGCAACCGAGTGGGTGAACTTAATAACCGCCGCGGGCTGAAAAGCCACCGCGAAGAAGTCCATCATCTCGTTGCGAACGGTGTCGGTATTGAAGTCCATGCCCACGGGGTGTTGCATCCATGCGTTAGCCACCAGAATCCACCAAGCAGAAATCATCGTCCCCAGCGCAGTGAGCCATGTAGCGGCAAGGTGCGTCCGCTTGCTCACTTTCTCCCAACCGAAGAACATGATGGCAATGAAAGTGGCTTCCATGAAGAATGCGAGAATCCCCTCAATGGCAAGCGGTGCTCCGAAGATGTCGCCTACGAACCAAGAGTAGTTCGACCAGTTTGTGCCGAACTCAAACTCAAGGATGATACCCGTAGCAACGCCAACGGCAAAGTTGATACCGAACAGTTTCTGCCAGAAACGGGCAATGCGCCGCCAAGCCTCATCGCCTTTGACGACATAAATGGTCTCCATGACAGACATCACCACGCCCAAGCCGAGCGTGAGGGGAACGAAAAGCCAGTGGTAACAGGCAGTAAGCGCAAACTGCAAGCGCGAGAGAAATAGTACATCCATGGTATTGATTGTGTTTTTGTTTAGTGGTCTGTGATTAGTGGTAAGTGATTAGTGGTCAGTGATTAGTGGTCAGTGATATTACACGAAGTTCATTACACGAAGTTTATAGGTTTATCGTCGGCGCGACGGGGTGGAAAAAGAACAGTCGCAGCAAACCGAAGATAATGATAAGTTTGATGATGATGAGTATCCATAATTGCTTTCCCCAAGTCATCCCGCGGAAACCATCCCAATAAAAACGCACTATCTTTTGTAGTTTCTCTAACATAGTTTTCTCATTTCGCCACAAAGGTACTAACAATTTTTCACATATGCAAGTACTTGGACGAAAAAAGTTAATTTTATAGTTACATCGAAGGAACCGTAGCCGTTTTCCCTTTTCCGATACAATTTAACAAAATCTTAACATCCGCTTCATAAGTACTTAACGGATTTCGGGTACTTTTGCAGCGGATTTCAAAAGCAATGCTGTAAAAAGGTACTATGCGAAAAGATTGTTTTGTTTTGATTTTCTGCATTGTTAGTTGGGCAGGATTGTTGAATGCGCAGCAGGACACAGGGAGTGCGCGTGAGCGCGTGGGCATCGTGATGGATGCCAAGAACCAAGAACCTCTGCTGGGCGCCGCCGTTTTGGTCAAAGGCAGAACTACGGGTACCACCTGCGACTGGGACGGCGTCTTTCGTATCCCTGTCCGGAGCGGAGACACGCTCAGTATCAGTTATGTAGGTTATAGAAGTCAGTTGGTAGTGATGGGACATACGGCTGCCGACACCTTATATATATACATGCACGAGGACACCGAGGTGCTGGAGGAGGTTGCCGTAGTCGCCAAGCGTCGCACGAACAGCGACATGGCGGTGCTGCAAGCCACCAAGCAAGCGCTGACAATTCAGGAAGGTATCAGTAGCGAACAAATCAAGCGGTCGCAAGACAAAGACGCCGCCGAGGTGATTCGGCGCGTGCCGGGCATCTCGCTGATAGATGATAAGTTCGTGATGGTGAGAGGTCTGTCGCAGCGCTACAACCAAGTGTGGCTCAACGGTGCCGCCGTGCCGAGCAGCGAAGCCGACTCGCGCGCGTTCTCCTTCGACCTGCTGCCTTCGTCGCAGTTGGACAACATGGTCATCGTGAAGTCTCCTACCCCCGAGTATCCCGCCGACTTCTCCGGCGGCATGGTACTCATCACCACGCGCGATGTGCCGGACTATAGCAGTTGGTCGGTCAGCCTTGCCGGTGCGATGAACGACCAGACCCATTGCCAGCCTTTCCTCACCACCGCCTCCGCGCCCTACAAAGGCACTGACATCATGGGCAAGACGCTGAGCGGATTCGAGGGGATAGCCAACAGCGTGTCGCTGACCGGCAACGGGCTGAACAACGACTGGCGCGTGAAGCAAATCACGCCCGTGAGCGACCTATCGCTCGCCATGAACGGCAGCGAGAGTTGGCGGCTACCGCAAAACCAGACCTTTTCTCTCTTGGTCGCTGCCAACTACAGCCGCTCCTACAAGCACTACCGCGACATGCTCAACAACCTCTTCGGTGCCTACGACGAAGAGAAGCAGCAGAGTACTTACCTGCGCCATTCGACCGACGACCAGCAGACCATCCACAACCGTGCCGGCGCCATGCTCAACCTCTCCTACTCCCGCCGCGAAGGCAAAGACCGAATAGAATTGAAGAACATCCTCAACTACCTTGACCGCGAGCGCTACACCGACCGTGTGGGCATCTCCGCGCAGAACGACGAGGAGCGGCAGGCGGAGTATTCCTACCAGTCGCGCCTGACCTACTCCGCGCAGTTGTCGGGCAAGCACGAGGTAGCAGGACAAAAGGGCAAACTGCATTGGGACATAGGCTATGCGTACAGCAACCGCAACCAGCCCGACCGACGCCGCTACCTCATCAACGACGCCTTGGAGGTGGGACTGCTGCAACTATCTTCCAGCAACGACATCTCCCGCGAGTTCACCTACCTCTACGAGCACATCGCATCCATCGCCATTGGCTACGAGCAGCAGGTGGAATGGGGCTGGTTCAAGCCTACATGGAAAGGCGGTGCATACGCCGAATACCGCACACGCGACTACCGCACGCGCATGTTCTACTACAACTGGAACCAGAGCAACAACACCCTGCCCGCCAACTTCCGCCAACTCGACATCCCCACCGAACTCATGACCGACGCCAACTACGGCGAGGACAAACTCTACCTGCTGGAGCAGGTGAAATGGCGCAACAACTACGAGGGGCAGAACATCCTCTGCGCGGGCTATGTGGGTATCAACATGCCTTTCGGTCCCGTGGATGTGTATGCCGGTGTGCGCTACGAGTATGCCCGCATGACCTTAGTGCGCAACACCCGCGACCGCGAGTACTCTCCCCTCGCCACACACTATCCCACTTCCGACTTCTTCCCTTCGCTCAACGCCACCTACCGCGTGAATGCCCACCACCAACTCCGCGCCTCCTACGGCATGTCTATCAACCGCCCCGAGTTCCGCGAGGTGTCGCCATCGGTCTATTACGACTTCGAGTTGGCGAGCAATGTGCAGGGGAATGTGGACCTGCAGGCATGCCGTATCCAAAACGCAGACCTGCGCTATGAGTTCTACCCATCCGACAAAAGCGAGGTCATCTCTATCGCCTTGTTCTACAAGCATTTCCGCAATCCTATCGAGTGGACCTACACCGTAACGGGCGGCACCGACCTGACATATTCCTACCAGAACGCCGACCGCGCTTTCAGTTACGGCGCAGAGATAGACCTACGCAAAGACCTCAGTTTCATGGGCATGCGCGGCTTCCAGTTCTCCTTCAACGGTGCCCTTATCCGTAGCCGCGTGCTCTTCCCCGAAGGCTCACGCGAACTGACGCGCCCCATGCAGGGACAGTCACCCTACCTCATCAACACGGGGCTCTTCTACGCCCACGACTTCAACGACCAACACGGCATCTCTTGCGCCGTCCTGTACAATCGCATCGGTAAGCGACTGATTGGCGTAGGGCGCAGCGTGGGACTCACAGGCGGCAGCGATGTCATCAATATACCCGACTCCTACGAGATGCCCCGCAACGCCCTCGACCTGAATATCGGATACACATGGACGATGGAGAGGACCCCCTCCAACTCCCCCTACAAGAGCACCCCAAAAATCAAAGATTTTTCGGGGACCCCGCAAGGGGGAGAGACTAACGCCCCGCGCAAGCCCTCGAGCCTTTCCATCCGCTTTGCGGCGAAGGATGTGATAGGTGAAGCGGTGGTCTATCAGCAGATAGGTACTTATTCGCTCCCCGAAGGCAAGACCCAAGAGGTGAAAGAGACCACCCGCTCCTTCCGCCCGGGCAGGAACTTCACCCTCACCCTGCAATATCAATTCTAAGCACATACACGCTGTTGGAGACGGCGTAGGAAAGCCTCTCCGAGGCTGTAAGAAATAAATGTAAAGAACTGCGTACGAAAGCCTCTTCGAGGCTGTAAAGAAGCCCCTTTGGGGCTGTACACGGAGCGAAGCGGAGTTCATTACACGAAGTTTCTTACACGAAGTTTCTTACACGAAGTTTCCAACACGAAGTTTATAACTAACCAAAAACAACAATCAACAATGAAAAGAAATCTTTTCAACCTGATGGCAATCGTAGCCATCGCAGGTGCTACCCTCGTAGCATGCCAACCCACCCAAGAACCCACCAATGAGACCAACCGCAACTGGTCGGAAGACGGCGGTCTGCGCGCAGCGGACAACCTGCTCTTCGGCGACACCATCGGCAACGGCGACGACGAGTTTGTCTTCACCGGCACGCAGACGCTCAAGAAAGGCAAATACCTCCTCCGCGGATGGGTATATATCGCTGACGGCGCTACGCTCACCATCGAGCCGGGTACCGTCATCCTCGGCGACAAAGACACCAAGGCGTCGCTCATCGTAGAGCGTGGCGGTAAACTCTACGCCAAGGGTACGGCAAGCGAACCTATCGTCTTCACCTCCGAGCAACCCAAGGGGCAACGCCGCCCGGGCGACTGGGGAGGTCTCATCCTCTGCGGACGCGCCAACAACAACCAGACCGAGCAGCAGATTGAGGGCGGTCCGCGCTCCAAGCACGGCGGCAACGACAACGCCGACTGCTCCGGCGCACTGAGTTATGTCCGCGTGGAGTTCGCAGGATACCCCTTCCAGACCGACAAGGAAATCAACGGTATCACCCTCGGCTCCGTAGGTAGCAGCACGCAGATTGACCACGTGCAGGTGTCCTACTCCAACGACGACTCCTTCGAGTGGTTCGGCGGCGCTGTCAACTGCCAATACCTCGTCGCTTACCACGGATGGGACGATGATTTCGACACCGACAACGGCTTCTCCGGGCATGTGCAGTTCGGTCTCTCCGTGCGCAACTCCCGCCTTGCCGATGTCAGCCAATCCAACGGCTTCGAGTCGGACAACTGCGCCGACGGTGCCTCCGTCTCGCCTTACACCACCTGCGTCTTCTCCAACATGACCTTCATCGGTCCGAAAGCCGACGCACAGTTCCAGAACGATGCCGACTATATCAACGGTGGCGACTTCTTCCCCAACAACGGCTCCTCGCTCGGTAAGTTCCAAGCAGGTATGCACCTGCGCCGCAACACGCGCCTCTGCTGCTTCAACTCTGTCTTCGCGGGATGGCCTATCGGTATCATCGTGGACAACGAGAAGGGCAACTCATGGCAAGCAGCGAAGGACGGACTGCTCCAAGTGCAGAACACATGGATTGTGGACGCTGACATCCTCGGCTCCGACATGAACAAACTGTACAAAGACAGTTGCGCGCTCGACTACGATGCAAAGACTTTCGACCCCTCCAAGCCCTACTCTTTCTCCCACGAGTTCTTCCTCGCGCAGAGCGGCAACCGCCAAGCCACTGCCGCAGAGGCACTGCTCAACTTGTCCAACTACATGCCGCAGTCGGGTAGCCCGCTGCTCAACGCCGCTGCCTTCACCGCCAGCGCACTCAACGGCTTTGAGCCCGTGGCGTATGTAGGAGCCTTCGACGGCAACAACGACTGGACCAAAGGCTGGACCAACTTCGACCCCCAGAACACCGACTACTAAGAACATCTCATTCTCGGTCTTTCTTTTAACATATAATTGCCGTGTAATTATTCGTTAATTTTTTCAAGGCTGTCTAACCCCTTCTGAAGGTTAGGCAGCCTTTTTTTCTCGTGCTTAGTTTTGCGTGGGAAAGAATGTATTAAAATAGTCCAATCTTCGGACTAAAATAATCCAAAATGCACTTGGATAACATTTGTAACATTTGCCACATTTGTAACATAGAAAATGAGTAACCCCACCCCCCACATATTAAATTATTATATATATATATATAATAATTAGAATAACCCCCATAACCCCCCAAAATTTAATACTTTTTAACGAAAAAGAGGGGGTACTTTTTGCGAAAAGTACCCTGTTTTTGAACCACTTAGGTCTTTTTTAGGTCTTTATTAGGACTTTATGGTAGTAGATTACTAAATTGCAATGTTACAAATGTTACTATGTTACATGTTACGTCCTAACATATAATTATCGTATAATTAACCATTAATTATTTCATAGCAAAATTATATGAATAATTACACGACAATTACATGTTATGTTTTCACAATAATTACATGTAACATTTATAACATTTGTAACATAAACATTTAGTATTCATTTGCGTATTTGAAAAAAAAGTTGTACCTTTGCAGGCGCAAGATTTCAAGACATACACAATAAGGATTTTATTCCGATGTGTAAACATTCAAGAGGGGAACGCGAAAGCGATCTCCTCTTTTTTCATTATATCTGCCCCTTGACTTTTCTCGGGAGACAGACTCATCCTAAAAACCAAAGGAGAAACCTATTTGGGCAATGAAATTCTTGCCTTGGAAATAGACCGGAGCGAAAGTATTCAGATAGGCTTCCGCCGTAGCGAGGTATTCGCCTTCCACATCGGATTCAAGATTATCAAAGGCGCGGGCGTTGTTGTAGAGCAGCGAGAGGCGCAGGTACATCGAGGGATGTACCTCGTAGATGCCGTTGAAGGCTATCTCATCGTTGCGGTAAATAGCCTTGTCGAAGGGCTTCTGCGAGATGGCTTCGATAATGCCGCGGCGGAGGTAGGAATAGGCGTTGTACTTGGTGTCGTTGGTGTAAGACAGGGCAAGGCGCAGTCCGCGGACAGGGCGGTAGGCTACCTCAAGGTGGATAGTCTGCGCGTTGTCGCCCATGTAATGCCCCATCTGGTAGGTGTTGCTGGTGTAGTCAAGCACATCAACGGACTGGGTGTAGCAAGCGATATAAGAGCGCATGAACTCGCCGCGGAGGGAGAGCCCCTTGAGCGGCCAGCCGCTCCAGTTGAAGCCCACGAGGTAGGAGACGGGATTCTTTGCCGCAGAGGACTTCTTCAAGCGCGAGAGTTTGAACTCATCGAGGAAGAAAGAGCCGTACAACTGTATGTGGTCCCACGGGCGGACGGAGATGGAGGCAAACGCCTGCGAGTTCTGATTCTGCGTGGCGGTGCCTTTGGTCATCAGGTGGTCGAGCGACTTGAAGAAAGCAATGGGAATGAAATAGAGCGCCTGCACATTCGGCTCGGCATAGACAATGGAGTTGCCAAAGGAGAAAGAGAGGTACTTGATAGGCGTGAAGGTGAACATATTCGCCGCCATAAACTTATTGTGGGGGCGGTACTGCTTTCTGTCCACTCCTTCGGAAATATGCTCGATATAGTAGTTCGTGGAGTCTAAGACATTGGAGATTAGCCACGCGTGGAAATAGTCGAACTGAAACCACGGGCAGGGCGTGAGTTGCAGGGAGAGCATGGGCACGGCAGGATTGCGTCCGGAGAGGATGTTCGAGCAGTGGTAGGAATCGCCCCAACGGATGTTCTCGCGCTCCAAAGCAATGCGCCCCCACCAAGAATAGAGGGCGATACCGCCGCGTGAGTCGGAGAAGTCGCCGCCGTAATTCGCCTCTTTGTACTGCACACCGGCGAGGTTGTTCAGGAAGAGGGGCTTGGTCAGTTGGGCGCCGTCTATCTTGGCGTATTCGTTGGTGTAGTAGTTGTCTGATAATAAGGCGGTTCCGTTCCACGATATGTCGCGGAGCGAGCCCCATATAGAGAGGTGTCGGGCGATGTCCATGCGCAGTTCGGCGCCGTACCATCGTTTGAGGATAGCGCCTTTCTTGGCGCCATAGATGTCCATGCCCAAGATAGGCTCAAGCGTGAACTTGAACATCTTCTTCCGCGACATGTAAGAGAACTGCGGATTGGCGAGCGAGAGCGAAAAGGTCTGATGGTCAGTGTATTGCACATAGCGGCTGACCATGGTGTCGCGCTCGAGGGCAAAGACATCGAGGTAGTAGTGGAGGGCTTTGCGCTGGCGGGCGTTGAGTGGTTTTATCGGGGAGATGGCGGTGGAGTCAGATTCCCCGCCCCCTGCCCCCTCCCCGAGCGCGGGGCGGGGGAGTTGTTGGAGACCGCACCTCCTTGATAGATTACCTTCTCTTGGTGCGGCCTGGAGACCGCACCTCCTTGATGCCTCAAGCAACATGTTGGCAATTTGGGTGCGGGTGTAAGGGCGTACTGCCGTTTGGTGGACGATATAGCCATCGGTGATGAGTTCGTCGATGAAATCGTACACCTCCGTGTATTCCAGCGAGACGGGTACGGCTTGGGCGCGCACCGTCTGCGTTGCAAAAACGGCACAGCACACTAAACCTATTGCCCATATCGCTTTTCGCATACTTTCAACTTCGTGTAAGGAACTTTGTGTAAGGAACTTTGTGTAAGGAACTTCGTGTAAGGAACTTCGTGTAAATACCTACGAATCACCCATTAATCACTCGGTAATCACCCAATAATAACCTAATAATAACCTAATTATCGTCTGCTATTTGTATATGGTGCGGCCTGGAGACCGCACCTCCTTGATTACCGAATCTCTATTTTGTCCCCGCCCCCTAACCCCCTCCCCGAGCGCGGGGCGGGGGAGTTGTTGGAGACCGCACCTCCTTGAATTACTTCTTTTTCGAAGCGTAGCGAGCATTGAGTGCCTCAATGACCTCGGCGGTGATGTCGTAGGAGTCGGCTGCTTGCAGGATGTTATCCTTGCCGGTGTTGGCAAAAATCATGTGGTAGCGACCATCGGCATTGAACTCACGCAGGAAACTATTGAGCGTGTCCGCCAACTGCATATTGAGTTGCTGGTTTTCAAGCATGATGTCGTTGGTAAGTTTTGCCTCAAGGTCTTGCAGGTCTTGCTGCTTTTGCAAGAGTTGTTGCTGCTTCTGCTCTGCACGCTCGCGGCTCATGAAAGCGCCGTTGCGCAATTTATTCTCAAAATCAGCCATCTCGCTTTGCAGGGTACGGGCTTTCGAGTTGAGTTTCAGGCGGGCGTCTTCCTGCTTCGACATCAGTTTGTCGCTGGCTTCAATAGCGAAGGTGTAGTAGGTCAAGACAGAGTCGAGGTTGAGGTATGCCACAGGCATATTCCCCTCGGCTACCGGAGCCGCCTCGGCGTCGGTCTGCTGCCCGCAAGAGGGCTTCACCGTAAAGAAAATGACAAACAGCGCAACCACAGCGGCTGCAAGAATTGCGTCAATGGTAATTTGAATTTTGTTCATGATGATATTGTTTGTTTAATGATTATGCTTAAAGTTGCTTGGGGTCTAAGCGCGTGGGAGCCTTGCGGCGAGCCTCACGGTCCTGGGAGGTGGCGCAATGAATACCACGCTCACGCATAGTCTTGCTCTGCGAGATATGCTGGCTGGAAAAACGACCGTTGCGCTTCAAAATAACACGCACCGACAACAAGACGAAAGCAGCGGCAAGAAGGACGATAACTATCAGTAGTTTCATAATGTTTCCGTTAGTGTCATGCACAATGGCACGCAATAGGGCGCAAAGGTACACATTTTTTCTGAAATAAACAAAGAATGGAGGGAGATTTTTTGCTTTTTCGGTGAAAAAGAGGATTTTTTGCCCTATGCACAACCTCA
>JALFGC010000010.1 GCA_022777485.1 Bacteroidales bacterium | reverse complement strand
CCGACAGGTTCTTGCTGACGGTCTTCTGCGCTACAGTGAAGTCGCACTTCTCGTAATTCACATAATCACCGTACACATTATCAATGATGTACGAGTAGTCGAGATCCAAGTCTTCGATGGTGAATGTGCCATAAGGGTTAGTGGGATCGTTGTTTACCCAGTCGAGTTTCACGATGTAGTCGCGCGTTACATCATAGAATCCGAGGAACCAGTCGCCGGTCTCTGCATAGTACTCCGGCAGTTTCAACTCAAGAGGCGTGATGAATACGGTGTCAGCCGTCTCGCCGTCAGCAGCAGGCTTCAGCGCGCGCTTTGCCGTCTCAGTCAGGATGTTGCGGTCCAGAGCATGTGCTTTCTGCCATGCCTCAGCACGCAGTTGGCTGTTCGCAGCGGGCTTCTTTGCCACAGTTGCCTTAGCACCTTGCACCATGGTCGATGCAGAAGGTGCAGCCACCAAACTTGCAGCCGCTTTCTCGCCCCGCAAAGAGGTCGGGGTCTCGGCTACTTTCAACGGCAATGCATAGGTAGCACCTGCTACCAACGCTGCCAACACCAAAGTAGATAATCTTTTCATACCTAAATGTGTTTAGTTAATAATAAAGTTAGTTTTTGATTGTTATGATTTCGTTGCCCGTTGGGGGCAATCCGAAAGAGCAATCCAAATGGGGCACCTTGCGGAAAACAGGGGTGCGTTTGCTTGCATCCCGATTATCGGGGATTTGAGAAACGGTTGCAAAAGTACTGCTTATTTTTGACATATGCAAATTTTTTTGAAAAAAATCTTTGCAAAATGTGTGTTTTTCTATGTTTTTAATGAGAAATCTATGTAAAACAACCCAAATTTGTCACTATTTCTCCTACATATACCATAATGAAAGTGGAAATTGGTTTTGCATCCCAATCTGTCAAAAAGGAGATTTAGGGCTTGCTTTTTTATAGGAAATAGACTTGTTGCCCGAGAAATTGTCATAAAGAAAGAGACTACCCATTCGGATAGCCTCTTTCTTGTTTCATTCGCTGATGGCGTTCTTATTCCGCCCTTGCCCCCAGCACATTGTAGAGCGTCTCGCCGCGTTGGATGTAGAGCACACCGTCACGAAGCATTTTGGTAGCCATCCCGCGCAGTTGTTCGTCTGCCGCAGTCTCTTCGATAGCCGTTACGGGCGCACCTTCGTAGGTGATATGAATGGGCACATCATACGAGTTCATCGCCTCTACCTCTATGCTTATACGCTTGCCGTCTAATTTCTTTACGGTTACCTGCCCCTGCGTGAAGAAATAGAGCGGTTGCAGCAGGTCTTTCACCACACCGTTTTTTATCATCGTGTCCTCGAACCATGCTGCCAACGAAGGATAAGCACCGTCGGTCTGCACGCCATAGGACGCAAGCACCGTACCCGACTCTTCGGAATAGTTAATCGGATAAACGCCCTCGGGGATAGTGATGTCGGGGTCTTTCTCGTCCGAGTAGAACACCACCTGCGTCAGCAAGCCGACCTTATCGCCTTCGTGGAAACTGTTGCCTACCCAGTAGAGCATGTTGTTGCTCGTGTGTGCCACATCCGACACATAGCAGCGGTCTGCCTCTGTGTACTCGAAGTCGAGTGCGTCTGCCTTGTCATCGCAGTCGTACGCAAGACGATAACGTGTGTCAACAGCCAAGTGGAAGCGATAGTAGTTATCGTCCGTGCACAGGAACTCTGCCTCTGCGAAGATGGTGTCGTTCGCCAAACGGCTCTCCAACCAACCGTCCACGAAGTCAACCGATGCCTGCTGCAACTTACCATCCTCCCCCTCGGTGAAGATATAGAAGGCTTGGTAGTTGATGTCGAAGTCGAAGCGGGTGAACATAAAGTCTTTCTCCCACCGTCCCTCTATGGAATCGCCGCGAGGAGAAATCATCACGAAGTACCGCTCATCTTCCGACATGCCGAACAGTGTCCACGAGCTGTTGGTCTCGCGCCCGTCCGAGAACTTGCACTTGTTTATCGTTACATCCACCGTGTCTTTCGGTTCTGCCTTGTAGTAAGCCATGTGTACCTCGTACATCCTGCCCACATAGGTTGTCATCTCTGCGACGAAGAAGACGGTATCCTTGGTTGCGTTCGGTCGCACATGGCAGTTCACATCGGCAAGACGCTCCTCTATCCATGTCTGACCTGCACCCTTGCGGTAGAAGAAGGTCGCCGTCGTCAAGATATCCCCGTTGCGTGCGTAGTAGTCTGCCTCGCTCAGGTCGTCGGCGTAGAACACCGTGGATACGGCAAACGAGTCGGTCTCCTGATAGAACTGCCAGCCGCCCATCTGGTCGGTTCTCACTGTGCAGTGTCCGGGCATTACTTTTACAATCGTATCTGAAACGGCGTCCATGCGCGAGCACATACTTATCTGATAGAGCACATGGTCGTTAGCAATCACCTCTGCATAGACCGTGGTAGAGTCTCCCTTGGTGGTGTATTTTACCTTGCCCCACATCTCCATCAGGTTTGCTTGGTTATCGTAGGTCAGGCGCTGGATAGACGCTGCCATGTTCGGCGATTCGTGTGTGCCGGAGATGGTGCGTGTCAGCAACTCCACATGGTAATCGTCCGTGTAGCCGTCCACATAGTAACCGCCGCCGTCTGCTGCGTTCGAGTCGTCTATCAGCATGTTGTTAATCGCTATCTCCACCGTGTCTTTCGGCGCCGGCAACTCGTGGTGCATCTTCACCATATACAATACCGTATCCGCTGCCAAGAAGCGTGCGTCGAGGTCAAACACCTTCCCTACCTGCACTGCGTCGGCGTTGTCCACATCGGCTGCCAAGCCTTGGTCGTCTTTGATCGCCTCATAACGAACAGTGTCCCCGTCCTTGCGGTATTCCACAAACGTCATCGGACGGTTGAAATACGACAGGTAGTAGCCCTCTCCCGAGAAGTTCGTACTCAACAGCGACACCGACACCAGCGTGCCGTCTGCTGTCTCGCCTTGCATAACAAACGCACTGTCGCCTAATATCTCATACACACCTGCGTTGGGCACTTCCAACTGCACCGTATCCCGAGCAAACACATCCTCGCGGTCGGCGTGAATAGTAAAGTAAGCCACATTCCCTTGCTTGTCCACCGCCTTAATCTTCGCGTCGATATTCAACTGCTGAATCAAGCCCGAGAGCGACTCGTATGCCACCACCAACTCTATCTCTTCGAAGGTGTACTTCGTCAGCACTTTGTTCGCGCCCTCGTCGTATTGCCAAATATAGTTCACATAAATACCTGCGGCAAGGTCCTCTTTGTCGAACACGCCCGTCATTGTCTCCGAAATCCATGTCAAGTCGAACTTGTAATTGCCGCTCCATGCGCCCAAACCCCATTTATTAGGCTCTGCTTCGGGGTTCCAAATGGTACAGGTATGCGCTTCCAAGTGTATTGTATCCCCTTCGGCTTGCACGGCAGCAGGACGCATAGACACCTCTCTCTCCTCCTTTTCTGCGTTCATACGCTCCATCACACGCTGATTGAGCGCATTCGTTGTAGAAGGAGTTAAGAACACATTGGACTTCGGTGCAGGCACACCGTCCACCAACTTCGGCTGTGCGAACGCACTTACTGCGAGACACAACACTGCGAAAAGAGAAGGTAACTTTTTCATGATTCTTTTCTTTTTGATGTTTGTAAATGGTTTGTTTGGATTTAAAAATAGGTCGCCTCATCGTGCGAAGAACACTACGCACGCAAAAAGCGCCACAAAGGTACGACTTATTTTTCATATAAACAAAGATTTCTCGCACAAACTGAAAGATTTACCTTTTTTTAACACATATGCGCAGCCATCAAGACCACCGCGAAAAGACGAATCTTAATAATAGTACATTTTCGAACCAAATCACTACCCCCCGCCCGACCACAACCTTACCCATAACAAGTGGCAAAATGGATTTTATGTAACAATAATTTGCATATTCCGAAAAAAAGGTGTACCTTTGCACGCCTTTTGACAGAAACAAAGGCGAATCCTATCAGAAACACACCTTGCCGAATATCAAGCCTACCCTTAAATATATTGTGTTGTTGGCGCTTGTCCTGCTCCCCCTCGGGCTGCGGGCAGGTGTAACGCGCGTAGCCGGCAGCGTGGTCGACGCCAACTCCGGCGAGACCCTCCCCTTCGTCCAAATAGTCTTCACAGGCACCACCATCGGAACTACCAGCGACCTCAACGGCAATTTCACCATACAAAACGAGCAAGGACTCACCACCCTCGAGTTCCGAATGGTCGGATACAAAACCAAGACCCTCACGGTCAAACCCAACCGCGAGACCGAACTCTTCGTACCTTTGCAGCCCGAAGTCTATGCCCTTGAAGATGTGGTGGTAAAACCCAAAAAGAAGCGCGAGCACTACCGACGCAAAGGCAACCCCGCCGTCGAACTCATCCAAAATGTGATTGCACAAAAGGACAAGAACCGCTTCGGCTCCGGTGCCACCTACCGAAAAGAGAGTTACGAAAAACTCGTCATGGCGGTCGAGCCCTTCGACTACAACCTCAACAAGAACAAGTTCTGGCGCGAGTTCCGCTTCTTAGAAAACTTCGTCGATACCATGCACCTCGAAGACGGAGTCCTCCGTATCGATAGCGGAAAGGTACAGATAGACACCCTCCGTATCGGCGAGGACACCACCATCATCCGTATCGACAGCACCGTACTCCGACGCGATGAGCAACGGGCAAAAGCCATTGAGACGCCTATCCTCACCATCAGTATCCGCGAGCAACTCGCCGACGAATATACCCAATTCAACCCCACCAAAGAGCGCAAAGTGGTGAAGGCAAAGCGATGGAACGGACTTGACCAACTGTTGGACAACGGAGGCATTAGTCAAAACATACAGGCTATCTTCCAACCCGTCAACATATTCGCCAACGACATCAACATCATGCTCAATCGCTTCGTGAGCCCACTCTCCTCTTCGCTGGCCGTCTCCTTCTACCACTACTACATCATGGACACCCTCCTCATCGAAGGAGAGCCATGCATTGACCTCGCTTTCGTGCCCGTGAACAGCGAGAGTTTCGGCTTCACGGGGCACTTGTACATCGTGGCGGACTCTACCTACGCTCTCAAACGATACCACCTCAACATACCTCCAAAGAGCAATGTCAACTGGCTCACACACATGAGTATCAGCGAGACTTTCCAACGCCTCCCCAACGGAAAGTGGGCATCCGAGGAAGTCAACACACAT
This sequence comes from Bacteroidales bacterium, assembly GCA_022777485.1. GTDB lineage: Bacteria > Bacteroidota > Bacteroidia > Bacteroidales > Paludibacteraceae > Colicola. The sequence goes on along the minus strand of JALFGC010000010.1, from coordinate 8,745 downwards.
GCACGATTTGGCATTACGAAAAAGTCGAAACACAATATATATGCCCGCCAAACCCGACATTTTTCCAAGTACACGCTCAACACACCCATCCCCGACTCCCTCTTCTACATGGCAGGCAACGAGGTAATGCTCGCGGGTGCTGACCGTATCCCCGGGCGCGATTGGGACACACTCCGACCGAGACCCCTTGCCTACAAAGAGACCATTGTCGATAGTCTCGAGACCGAACTGATGAAAGTCCGCTCGTTCCGAACCATCGTACATACCGTGCAAGACCTCATCCAAGAGTTCATACCCACCACCGCCAAACGCGACTCCAGCAAGTGGGACTTCGGACCTATCTTCAACACCATCAGTTACAACGAGCAGGAAGGTGTCCGACTCCGTATCGGCGGCATGACCACTGCCAATCAGAACCCGCGATGGTTCACCAGCGAGTACATAGCCTACGGCTTCGATGATAAACGCGTGAAAGGAGGAATCAACATCGTCCATTCCTTCCACAACAAGAAATACCATCCCTACGAGTCCCTCCGCCATAACCTCTCTTTCCACCTCTCCTACGACCTTGAAGAACTCGGGCAAACCTACCGCGTCATCGACCGCGACCATATCCTGATGTCCGTGAAGTTCAGTTACAAGCCCAAGCCCATGCAGTATGTCGCCAAGGTGCGACTTCGCTACGAGAAAGAGTGGGCAAACCAACTCTCCGTCATCACCTTCGTGGACGCAATGAACAACCAGCCCAACGGCTCGTCGGGCATTATCCGTGGCAAAGACACCCTCTGGCAAGCACCGCGCTACGGGCGCTCGCCACTACTGCTGCAATACAACAAACGCCTTGCAGACGGCTCCTACATAGAACGCCCCTACTACCACGAGGTGTTGTGGACCACACAACTACGATACTCGCCGGGAGGCTTTATCTACAACGACCGACAGGGTATCGAGTCGCCCTTCAACCTTTGGAAAGACGCTCCCGTCTTCCGACTCACCAACGAACTCGGCTATATCTTCGAAGACCGCTATTGGTACGACCGCATACAAGTCTCCGCGGAGAAACGCTTCTGGCTTTCTGCCTTCGGACACCTTGACATCACCGTGGACGCAGGCTACATAGCGGGAAAGAAAGTGCCCTACACGCGCCTCTTCGTACCGGTCTCCAACCAGTCCATACTCATGGACCCTAAGTCCTTCTCTCTCATGCAACCCGCTGAGTTTATGATGGATAGGTATGCGTCCATCCACATGACCTACTACATGAAGGGCTGGCTCTTCAATCGTATCCCGGGATTGAAACTGCTCAAACTCCGCGAGGTAGTCTCCTTCCATATGCTCGCAGGCTACCTCGGAGACCGCAACAACCCCGACCTTACCGACGGGCTATACGACCTCCCCTATTCCTATTCCACGGAAGACAAGTTCTACAAGTGTCGCACTAACTTCCAAGATGGCTTGCGCGAAGACGGTACATACAAATACGGATATATGCCTTATATGGAAATCACGGCGGGTATAGAGAACATTTTCAAGATTCTGCGCATAGAGTATGTCCGCCGCTTGACGCACCTTAACGCCCCCGATGGCACCAAACTCGGACCCTGGCAGCGTAATGGTATCCGCATCACCCTACGCGCCGCCATTTAGCAACACGATACAAAAAGACTACCTATGCATATAGGTAGCCGTTACACACAAAAAAGAAGGATTGTCATCACGACAACCCAATCTTTACTTAACCTTAAAATCTAATACCATGAAAAACACGGTGCAAAAGTACTGCTTTTTTGCGAACCCTCCAAATGTTTTGGCGAAAAAATATGCTAAATAACACATTTTTCTGTGTTTTGCTAACTTGACTATGCAAAATAGCGGATTTTGTTTGCGCGTTTCAAAAAAAAGCAGTATCTTTGTCGCCAAATTAAGAAGCAATGTAACTGCAAAACAACAACCAACCCAATATATGAAACCAACATTGAAACTCATTCAGTCTGACCCTTACTTGCAGCCGTATGCAGCGGCTATCCAAGGGCGTTATGATTATGCACTCCGCAAGGAGCAAGAAATTACCAACGGCACCCCATTAGCCGACTGGGCGGACGGATATTTGTATTTCGGTCTGCACCGCACAAAGAAAGGGTGGACCTTACGCGAGTGGGCACCCAACGCTACCGCCATCTACATCATCGGCGACATGAACGGATGGCAGAAAGACGAGGCATATCGCTTGCAGCCTATCGATAACGGCAACTGGGAAATCAACCTCCCTGCGCGCGCACTCAAGCACGGACAACTCTACAAACTGCTCGTGGAGTGGAACGGAGGCGCCGGAGAGCGTATCCCCTCCTATGCCAACCGCGTAGTACAAGACGAGGAAACCAAAATCTTCTCCTGCCAAGTATGGGAGCCCAAGACTGCCTACGAGTGGAAGCACAAAGGCAAGATAGTAAAAGCCAAGAAGGACGAAGCACTATATATATATGAGTGCCATATCGGTATGTCCTCCGCGGAGGAGAAGGTATCTACCTACGAGGAGTTCCGACTCAATGTCCTCCCCCGCGTAGCAGAATTAGGCTACAACTGCATACAAATCATGGCAATCCAAGAGCACCCCTACTATGGCTCCTTTGGCTACCATGTCAGCAACTTCTTTGCGGCTTCCAGCCGCTTTGGCACACCCGAGCAACTCAAGGCCCTCATCGACGACGCCCATGGCAGAGGCTTAGCAGTCATCATGGACTTGGTGCATTCCCACGCCGTGAAGAACGAATTGGAGGGACTCGGACGCTTCGACGGCACGGGCTATCAGTACTTCCACGACGGCGCTCGCCGCGAGCACCCCGCGTGGGACAGCCTCTGCTTCAACTACGGAAAGCCCCAAGTGCTCCATTTCCTGCTCTCCAACTGCAAGTATTGGCTCGACGAATACGACTTCGACGGCTTCCGCTTCGACGGCGTTACCTCTATGATTTACCTCAGCCACGGCTTGGGCGAGGACTTCAACGGATATGGTTCATACTACAATATGAACCAAGACGGCGACGCTATCATGTACCTCACCTTGGCGAACAAACTCATTCACCAAGTAAAAACCAAGGCGATTACTATTGCCGAGGAGATGTCCGGCATGCCAGGACTCGCTTGTCCCATCAAGGATGGCGGCATGGGCTTTGACTATCGCCTCGCCATGGGCATACCCGACTTCTGGATTAAGTACATCAAGGAAGTGCGCGACGAAGACTGGAAGGCAGGGCATATCCTCTACGAGATGACCAACCGACGCCAAGACGAGAAGACGATCTCTTATGCCGAGAGCCACGACCAAGCACTCGTCGGAGACAAGACTATCATCTTCCGACTCATTGACGCTGATATGTATTGGCACTTCGAGCACGGACACTCTACTTATATGGTGGACCGTGGTATCGCCCTCCACAAGATGATTCGCCTCGTTACCGCCTCTACCATCAACGGAGGATACCTCAACTTCATGGGCAACGAGTTCGGACATCCCGAGTGGATTGACTTCCCCCGCGAAGGGAACGGATGGAGTTGTAAGTATGCCCGTCGCCAATGGGACTTGGTGGACAACCCCAACTACTTCTATGCCGACCTCAACCGCTTCGATGAGCAGATGATACACCTGCTTCGCAGCAAACTACACTACGAGAAAGACGAGTGCGGCACCCATCTGCCGTGGGTATATAACCTCTGGGACAACGAGGGCGACCAAGTGGTGGCTTACCGCCGCGGCAAACTTATCTTTGTCTTCAACTGGAATGGGCAGAAGTCCTTCACCGACTATGGTTTCCTTGCCCCCGAAGGCAAATACCGCGTAGTACTCGATACCGACGCGAAGGAGTTCGCAGGCTTTGCGCAAAACGACGACAGCGTGGAGCATTTCACTATTGCTGACCCGCTGTATGCCGACCAACACAAAGGCTGGCTTCGACTCTACCTCCCCGCCCGCACCGCTCTCGTACTCGAACAATGTGAATAATCTTACCCGTATGAAAAAGTCCATTTTCTTAGTAGCAGCCCTGTGCTTGTTGGCATCCTGCCATAAGCCCACGCTCAAGCAACAGTACGAAGCCCTGACTGACGAACTGATGGCGCAGTACGAGGCACAAACCACCCGCGAGGGCAAAGACTCTGTCATCGAAGCATTTGTCCCGACAGGATTCGACTTCCTCATGGCACACCTCGGCGAAGAGTATAGCGACTCTATCTTCCTTGATATGTACGGCATTCTCTCCGATGAGCAGATAGAGCAGGCGTTCAACGCTATGCCTGAGAGTATGTTCCAAAACGAGCGTTTGGCGCAGAAGCATGCCCGCTTCTTGGCTATCAAGAACACCCAAGCAGGCTGCACCTTCATCGATTTCCAACTGCCGCAACCCGACGGCGCACTGCTCTCGTTGGGCGAGTTGGTGGGAAAGACGGAGTATGTGTTGGTAGATTTCTGGGCTTCGTGGTGCGGACCTTGCCGCAGGCTGCTACCCGTACTCAAAGATATCTACCATGCGCAGCCCGCCGGCAAACTGCAGATTCTCGGCGTCAGCGTGGACCAAGAGGAGGCCGCATGGCGCAAAGCACTGGACGAAGAGCAACTACCGTGGCGACAGGTACGCGACACCATCACACACAACAGCCCGAGCGACCAATACGGCGTGATGTATATTCCTACTACCCTGCTAATCAATAAGGAAGGTACCATCATCGCTCGCAACCCGTCCGAAGAAGAAATACTTGAGAGGATAAAGGATTAAGGGTATAACTTCGCTTCGCTCCGTGTAAGGAACTTCGTGTAGCAAACTCCGTGTTGGAAACTTCGTGTAACTAACTATGTGTATTTAACTCCGTTTCGCTTCGAGTACTTCACACGCAGTTCTTTACATTTACTTTCTTTACAGCGCGTAGCGCTTTCGTACACGCAGTTTTTTACAGCGCATAGCGCTTATGTACAGCCTCGTAGAGGCTTCCATATAGAATGCTTTCTTTTTACGATAAAATAATAGACTGGAGGGAGCGCCATATTAGCGAGAAGCAATTGGTGCTCCTCTTGAGTTTCTTTGTCGGCTGCTTTGCCGCCCTTGCGGCAAATATCCTCAAGCAGTTCATCCATTTGATACAATGGCTGATAGAGACCAAACTCATAGCCGGTGAGCATACTTTTTGGTATCTCATCAGTCCGATGATTGGTATCACGCTGGCAGCCCTCTTTGTCCGCTATGTGGTCAAGGACGATATCTCGCACGGTATCACCAAGATACTCTATGCCATCTCACAGCGCAAGTCTATCATCAAGGCGCACAACATGTGGTCGTCTATCATCGGCTCGGGGCTGACCATCGGCTTCGGTGGCTCGGTCGGTGCTGAGGCGCCTATTGTGCTCACGGGGGCGGCTATAGGCTCCAACCTTGCCAAACTATTCCGCTTGGAGCAGAAGACGATGATGTTGATGATTGCTTGCGGCGCGGCAGGAGCCATCGGTGGTATCTTCAAAGCCCCCATCGCAGGACTCGTCTTCACCCTTGAGGTGCTGATGATGGACCTGACCATGGCATCGGTGGCACCCTTGCTCATCTCTTCCGTTACCGCCACGGCTATCTCCTATATGGCGACGGGGCTCGACCCGATGTTCCCCCTCTCCACCTACGAGCCTTTCAGTGTGGCACGCATTCCGTGGTATCTATTGTTGGGCGTGGTCTGCGGACTGGTATCGCTGTACTTCACGCGGGGCATGAACCGCATGGAGCAATGGATGAAGCACAAAGTAGGTAACTTCTGGCTCAAGATACTCATTGGCGGCGTTACCCTTAGTATCCTCATCTTCCTCTTTCCCCCGCTCTATGGCGAAGGCTATGGCGTTATCACACAGTTGATTAACGGAGACTCGCTCTCGGCGATTGATAACAGTCCTTTCCAACTTCTCGGTACTTCCACATGGGTTATCATAGGCTACTTCACGCTCATCATCCTCTTTAAGATAGTGGCTTCGGTGGCTACCAACGGCGGTGGTGGCGTGGGTGGTATCTTCGCGCCCTCGCTCTTCATGGGTGCCCTCACGGGCTTCGTTACCGCACGCATGCTCAACACCATCGGTGTCCTTGTGCCTGAGTCGAACTTCGCACTCGTGGGCATGTCGGGACTGATGGCAGGCGTTATGCACGCGCCCCTCACGGGTATCTTCCTCATTGCCGAACTCACAGGCGGCTACCACCTCTTCATGCCGCTCATGGTGGTGTCTGTAATCTCTTACCTCACCATCAAGATATTCGAGCCTCACAGCCTCTATGCCATGCGTCTCGCGCAGAAAGGCGAACTGCTTACCCACAACAAAGACCGCAATGTGCTCACACTCTTGAAGATGGACAATGTGCTGGAGACCGACCTCATCACCGTCTTCCCCGAGATGACGCTGGGCGAACTGGTGAAGGTCATTGCCGAGAGCCACCGCAATATCTTCCCTGTGATAGACCATGAGGGGCACCTCCGTGGCGTACTCTTGCTCGATGAGGTGCGTAACATCATGTTCCAACCCCGATTGTACAAGCGCTTCACGGTGCAGCAACTCATGACCTCACCCGAAGCCATACTGACGCACGACATGCCCATGGACAAGGTGATGGAAGTCTTTGAGGATACCGGCGCATGGAACCTGCCCGTGGTGGACCAAGACCGACGCTACCTCGGCTTCGTCTCCAAGTCAAAGATATTCAATTCTTACCGCCATGTGCTCGTCCACTTCTCGGAAGAATAGTCTTTGTTCTGCAATGCGTGTGCGTGCTTTTCCGTCGGCATGTCGTCTGTTGCTTGCCGCGTGTATCGTCTCTTTTTTCTTGTGTGCGGTGAGTAGTTGCAGTGTGTTTAGCGGGGCGGACGCGGTGTTCTATGAGGTGCGGCAGGCGGGGTATGATTCTGTGTATGCCGATACGGCTCGCCTGAGCGACGCTTTGCAGCGCTATCAACAACTCCCTCTCCACGCAATGTATGGTCCTCGTATCGCCTTGCTAACCTATCAGTTAGGTAGAAACTACGAGCAACAAGAGCGCTATGAAGAGGCGGCTGCCTGCTATATCGAAGCAGACCAGATGGTAGTAGGCGCGTCTCGGTTTCGTCAGTCGTTGCGTACAGCGATGAGTCGTTTGCAGGCAGCGGCAGAGTGGAGCACGAACGCGGAACTGATTCGCGCTGCTTTCTTGGTGGAGACCTACTTGGCGCAGCCGGACCCTTTTGCCGTTTGGAAAGTGGTTGTGAGTTTTATCGGGATGGTATGTCTGTTTGTCTTGGTGTTTTTCTCCCTTTCTACCCGCCAACACAGGGCACATATCCAGGAGAAAGAGACGCTGTTGGCGCATCAAGAAGAGCAGATTGTCAATCTGCAAGAGGACCGTGCAACGGAACTGGAGCATAATATCTTGCACTTGACCACGCTTTATCCCGTGCCCAGCAAGGCTTGGCACCGATACGCTGTTCTTCGCGAGACCGTCAGTCCGCAGTTGTTTCACCTGATGAGCAAGTTAGAGCAGACGAATGCTCTGAGCGAGCAAGAGATAGTCTTTTGTACCTACTATCTTCTTTATCCGAATGCCACGCTGACGGAGATTGCAGAGTGGGTGCACTATTCTCCGAAGGGTATTCGTACCTACAAGCAGCGAATTGCTCAGAAACTGCACACGACCTCGGCTAATCTGGCTCATTACCTCCATTCCTTGGCGATTTCTGCCTAAGAAAGCCTGCTGCCGACAGGCTGATTTTGCATTTGTGTACGCACCGAAAGTCTCTTTCTGCTGAATATCAGCAGATTGCGTATGTGTATTTGTGCACGCTCTTTCCTTGCGTATGTCGTATAAAAGCAGTACTTTTGCACTCGGTTTTGATAAGGCGCCATTCATCAGACCAGGTATCAACATGTTTCACAATTAAAGAACGAAAGGAAAAATTATTTATGAAAGAATTAAAAGGAGGATTGGACTTAAATACACCACAAGTATGGGTGTCTTGGATTCAGATTGTGGTATGTTTATCTTTGAGTCATTATGTCCATTTTTTGGTTCCTTATCAATTAGGGGCTATCTATGCTTGCAGTGCACTGATAATAGGATGTCATCTATGGGAAGTCTTCTATATGAAGCGCCATTCCCGCCATGCATGGCACCTCACAGTAAGCGCTATCCTTTGTGCGCTGCTATTTACGGGGCTTTTCTTTTGTCCTGTCTTTTCTACCTCAAAGTATGTAGAATATGCTATAGTCATGGAGGTGTCCATTGCTCTGTATGTTCTTAATTGGGGAAAAGAGACTGAATCCAACCGATATAGTGCGAACTCGCACCTTTTGTATGTAATAGGTTATTTGGCTCTGTTTGATAATGTGTTCACGCTGAGTTAAGCGTTGCGTGCTGCAAAGCCTCCAAAAAGAAACAAGGTTGCCTGACTATGTCGGTTAGGCAGCCTTGTTTTGTTATCCCCTCTCTTTATGGTAAGGAAATCGTCGGCTGAATTGTCCGACAATCACCCAAGAATCACCCGACAATCACTAACTAATCACTAACTAATCGTTAACTAATCGTTAACTCTTTACTCGGGGGTGAGGCTCACCGGTGGCTCACTGGTAAAATCCTGTGTTGATTAGGAGAAAAAAGTTCGTATAGATTTGGTCATATTGTATAAAAATAGTACCTTTGCATTATGAAAACAAATGACCCATATTATGTATTGGCAAAGTATATTTTGCCCAAAGAG
>JALFGC010000006.1 GCA_022777485.1 Bacteroidales bacterium | reverse complement strand
ATGCCCTCGTTGCGGAAGTTACGCCCTATCTCATAGACGCCCTCGAAGCCGCCGACGATGAGTCGCTTGAGGTACAACTCGGTGGCGATACGCAGGTACATATCCACATCGAGCGCGTTATGGTGCGTGATGAAGGGCCGTGCAGACGCCCCGCCCGCTATCTGTTGCAGGATAGGTGTCTCCACCTCGGTATAGCCCGCCTCATCAAACACTCGGCGCATGGTGCGTATGATGGTGGCGCGCTTGAGGAAGACCTCTTTCACTCCCTCGTTGACGACGAGGTCCACATAGCGCTGGCGGTAGCGTTGCTCGGGGTCGTTGAAGCCGTCGTACGCCACGCCGTCTTTGTACTTCACGATAGGCAATGGTCGCAGGCTCTTGGCGAGCACGGTCAGTTGCTTCGCATGTACGGAGATTTCGCCCATCTGCGTGCGGAAGACGAAGCCCTCGATACCGATGAAGTCGCCAATGTCGAGCAGTTTCTTGAAGACGAGGTTGTACATCTGCTGCTCAACGGTGGCGGGCTGCTCGCCTTCGGGCACGGGTGCCTGTATGTCATCTCGGCTGACATAGACTTGGATACGCCCTTTCGAGTCTTGCAACTCGATGAACGACGCCTTGCCCATGATACGGCGGGACATGAGTCGTCCGGCGATACGCACGGGAGAACCCGTGTGCCACAGGGCGGTCTCATCCTCGTCTTGGAAAGCAGTCTTGATATCCGTGGAATAGCCCGTTACCACATACTCATCTGCGGGATAGGGGTTGATACCCAAGTCCCTCATCGTCTGCAGGCTCTGCCTGCGCACTTGTTCTTGCTCGGTTAATGCCATTATGATTTATGAATTAGAGGACCCACCCCGCCCCTCCCTACGGAGGGAGGGAGACAGGCATTGTGGGGGATAAGTGTATATAATTTGATTCACCAAAAAGCGTGCAAAGTTAGTGCTTTTTTTTGATATGTGCAAATTTTATTTGCGTATGTGGGCTTTTTTTTGTACCTTTGCAACCGATTTCTTTGGATGAAGGATAAAGGATAAAGGATGAAAGACTAAATAGTCTCGACTCTGAAAACACATGTAATAAGTCTTTTATCTTTCATCTGAGGGTGCGGCTCCCGACTTGTCGGGATAACACTTCCGACCGCACCTCCTTGAAAACTCATAGGCGAAGGTAATATGTCCTTCATCCTTTATCCTTTATCCTTTATCCTTCATCCTTTATCCTTTATCCTTTATCCATCATCCTTTATCCATTATCCCTTATGGCAGACGACAAGAAGATTATCTTTTCCATGGTGGGCGTGAGCAAGAGTTTTGCGCCGCAGAAAAAAGTACTGAACAACATCTACCTGAGTTTTTTCTATGGTGCAAAGATAGGCATCATCGGTCTGAACGGCTCGGGTAAGTCCACGCTGATGAAGATTATCGCAGGCGTGGAGACGAACTACGAGGGCGAAGTGGTGTTCTCGCCGGGCTACTCGGTGGGCTATCTGGAGCAAGACCCGAAACTGGACCCGACGAAGACCGTTCGCGAGATAGTGCAAGAGGGCGTGCAGCCCGTGATGGACATGCTGCGCGAGTACGACGAGATAAACGCTGCCTTCGCAGAGCCGGACGCCGACTTCGACACGCTGCTGGCGCGGCAGGCGGAGTTGCAGGATAAGTTGGACAGCGCAGACGCATGGAACATCGACCAGAAACTCGACCGCGCAATGGACGCGCTGCGTTGTCCCCCCGACGACGCAAATGTGCAGACGCTGTCAGGCGGCGAGCGGCGCCGCGTGGCGCTCTGCCGACTGCTGCTGCAGCAGCCGGATATCCTGCTGCTGGACGCGCCGACCAACCACCTAGATGCGGAGAGTATCGACTGGCTGGAGCAGCACCTGCAACAGTACGCAGGCACGGTGATTTGTATCACGCACGACCGCTATTTCCTCGACCATGTGGCAGGCTGGATACTCGAACTCGACCGCGGCGAGGGTATCCCTTGGAAGGGCAACTACTCATCTTGGCTGGAGCAGAAGACCACGCGCATGGCGATGGAGGAGAAGCAGGCGAGCAAGCGCCGCAAGACACTGGAGCGCGAGTTGGAATGGGTGCGCATGGCGCCCAAAGCGCGGCAGGCGAAAGGCAAAGCCCGACTGGCTGCCTACGACCGCATGCTCAACGAAGAGCAACGCGAACGCGAAGAGAAACTGGAGATATTCATCCCCAACGGGCCGCGCTTGGGCAACAAAGTGATAAACGCCGAGGGCGTGGCGAAAGCCTATGGCGACCGCGTGCTGTTCGAGGACTTGGATTTCATGCTTCCACCCAACGGTATCGTGGGCGTGATAGGTCCGAACGGCGCGGGAAAGACGACGCTCTTCCGCATGATAATGGGCATGGAGACGGCAGACAAAGGGCATTTCGAGGTAGGCGAGACGGTGAAAGTGGGGTATGTGGACCAAGTGCACTCGAACATCGACCCCGAGAAGACCGTGTATGAGACCATCAGCAACGGCACGGAGTACATCCGCGTGGGCGGCAGAGAGATAAACGCACGGGCATACCTGAGCCGCTTTAACTTCACCGGCGCAGACCAAGAGAAGAAATGCGGGGTGCTGTCGGGCGGCGAGCGAAACCGTCTGCACCTGGCGCTGACGCTGAAGTCGGAGGCGAATGTGCTGCTGCTGGATGAGCCGACCAACGACATCGATGTGAACACGCTGCGGGCGCTGGAAGAGGGATTGGAGAACTTCGCAGGCTGCGCCGTGGTAATCAGCCACGACCGATGGTTCCTCGACCGTATATGCACCCATATCCTCGCCTACGAGGGCGACTCGAAGGTATTCTGGTTCGAAGGCTCTTACTCCGACTACGAGGCAAACAAGAAAATGCGCCTCGGCGAGGACGCACTGGAGCCCAAACGGATACGGTATAAGAAGTTGGTTTGAGGCTAATGGAACAAACCGCTTACGTCTCTAAATACGCAATGCTATGCTATACACAAAGTCTCATAAGATGTGCCAATTGATGGCGCAAGAACACGACGCGATAATGATTATCAGTCGGTTCGGCTTGCCTATGGGCGTTGGCGAACAAACGATAGAAGAGGTGTGCGCGGCGCACGGTGTGCATTGTCTGACCTTCCTCGCCGTGGTGAACCATAAGTTGCAACAGGCGGACGTGGACATTGAGAAAGTAAATGTGGAGACGCTGCGAACCTACCTGAAGAACGCGCACGCCTATTTCGTGGACTTTCAGTTGCCACGCCTTAGGCGTGCGCTGATAGAAGCCGTCTATCCATCGGAGACAGCCAGCCGCATACCGATACTGATTCTGCAATCGTTCGACCAGTTCGTGCAGGAGATACGCACCCACGTGGAGAACGAAGATCGCGGAAAATGGGCGAGCCACAAGCAGGGAGACGAGCCCCCGGTCACGAGTAAACTGTCCGAATTGAAAGACCTCATCATCAAGTACTACCCCTCCGACACAACGGACGTGAAGCAGACCTATGCTCTCATCGCTGTGATGAACGACCTGTACGACACGGAGAAGGACTTCATTACCCACTGCGCGATAGAAGAGGAGATTCTGATGCCCGCGCTGGCAATGGAACACAACGGGCAGGGATGCGCAGACAACGTGCTCTCAGAACGAGAAAGAGAAGTGCTGGTGCAGGTCGCCAAAGGGCTGAGCAACAAAGAGATAGCAGACGCACTGTGCCTCTCCACCCACACCGTTATCACCCACCGCAAGAACATCGCTGCCAAACTAAACATCCACTCCACCGCAGGACTGACTATCTATGCCATCGCCAACGGACTTGTGGAGATATGAGAATAGGTAATAAGTAATAAGTAATAGGCATAGCGAGATATTACTTATTACAGCGCGAAGCGCGAATTACTTATTACCGAACAAAGTGAGACAGAATTATGCTTAGGAGAGTGCGGGGATATATCCGGCAGGAAGGCCTACTCAGTGAGGGGGCTCGTGTGCTGGTATGCTTGAGCGGCGGCGCGGATAGCGTGGCGCTGCTGGATGTGCTGCTGCGGGCGGGCTACGCTTGCGTGGCGGCACATTGTAACTTCCACCTGCGAGGGGAGGAGAGTATGCGGGATGAAGCATTCGTGCGGACATTGTGCGACTCACAAGGCGTTCGGCTGCTGGTGCAGGACTTCGACACGGAGGCGTATGCCAAAGCGGAGCAGATGGGTATAGAGATGGCAGCGCGTGCGCTTCGCTACCGCTGGTTCGGCGAGGTCGCCGCGGCGGAGGGCTGCGAGGCGATAGCCGTGGCGCACCATCAGAACGACCAAGCAGAGACGGTGTTGCAGAACCTGCTGCGCGGTACGGGGCTGCGGGGCTTATGCGGCATGCGACCGAAAGCCGCTAACCCATACAGCGACAACGGGATTCCCGTAGTGCGTCCGCTGCTCTGCACGACACGGGATTACATAGAGTACTACCTGCGCACGAAACGGCACATGGGATGGGTGGAAGACTCGACAAACACGGATACCTCTATTCCCCGCAACGCCATCCGCGCGCAGTTGGCGCAGTGCCGCAAAGCAGAGATAGAGAACCTCGCAGAGACAGCGCGGCGCATGCAGGGGTATGTGGATATGTTAGAAGGGCGAGAGAGCCGCGAAGCGGGGATATGCCGGCTATACGAAGAATTACGGGCATATCGGTTTCCCGAGATAGACAAGATATACGACGCACTGCAACGCGGCGAAGGAGGGAAACGGTTTGAAAGCGAAGAGTATGTGGGGGTGATAAAACATCGCAAACTGGTGGTGGAGAGGAAATTATGAATTAAGAATTAACAATTAACAATTAACATGCCACTGCTCCGGGGTAGATGGGATTATGAGAGCCCATACCCTGAAAAAGTATCAACTCCTTGCTGCGGGCTACGCCCTTGCAGAGATTGGGAAGGATTGAGAGCAGATGGAACTCTAAACACTCACCTTTCAACTCTCAACACTGAATAAAATGCAACTCGGATTGATAGGATACCCATTGGGACATAGTTTCTCGGCGAAGTACTTCGGCGAGAAGTTCGCTCGTGAAGGAATAAAGGCGGATTATCGACTGTACGAGATAGCGTCGGCAGAGGACAAAGCGACGATAGCAGCCGTGCGGGCGCTAAATGGGTTCAATGTAACAAGCCCGTACAAAGAGGCAGTGATACCGTATATGGACGCACTGGACGAGACCGCCGTTGCCGTGGGGGCAGTGAATGTGGTGAAACGCGAAGGGGAGCATTGGATGGGGTACAACACAGACTGCATTGGTTTTCGAGAAGACCTGATGGGATTTGACAGTTTGGCAATTGACAGTGTGCGGGCATTGGTGTTAGGTACGGGCGGTGCGGCCAAGGCGGTGGCGTACGCGCTGAGGCAGTTGCGCGTGCACTATACGATGGTGAGCAGGCAGCCGACGGAGCGGGCCTCAGAAGCGGTGTTTGCGGGGTCTGAGGCAGTGGGGTACGAGGCATTAAATGAGGAGATAATGGCTACGCATAGGCTGATAGTGAACTGCACGCCGTTGGGGATGGGTGCCCGCAAGGAGGCGTGTGCGCCGATACCCTATCAGTGGATAGGCAGCGGGCATTTCCTATACGACTGTATCTACAACCCCGCAGAGACGGAGTTCCTGCGGCGAGGTCGGCTGCAAGGCGCACGGACACGCAACGGGCTGGGTATGCTGGTGCGACAAGCCGAAGCGGCATGGAGCGTGTGGAAGGGGGGGACCTGCGGGAGACCCGCGGGAGACCCGCGATAGACCCGCGATAGACCCGCGAAAAAATTGAGGGGAAAAGAAGCGTATTTTTTTGAGAAAAAGATTTGCATATGTGCCAAAAAAGCGGTAACTTTGCAAGCGGATTTTGAACTATATGAAACCGGATATGAAAAAGAAAATTTTTGTTATTGTATGTTGCCTTGCGGGGACAATGTGCCTGCGGGGACAAGTGGTGCAAGAACAGGAGTCTGCCTTGGTCTATTACATGCCTCAGACCGTGGTGGATATCACGCTGACCTACACCGTGGATAGCGAAGAGGCAGGACCTTACAGCCGTTACGCAGAGAAGTACTTGGGTGCGCAGGATGTGATAAGCGTGAACAGTCAGAAAGCAGAGATAGTAGGCGTTCGCGTGGAGAGCCACAGCGAAGCAGACCTGAGCCGTGCGGTGAAAGTGAGTGCTCGCGATGGCGTTCGTATGCAGTTGCTGAGCCTTCGTGAGAACGGTGTGCTGTACGGGTATAATGTGGGTGTATGTCCCGCCGAGGAACGCTCGGAAGAGGTGTTAGAGGTATCGCCGAGAGTGGCGCAGCCGGAGACATTGCCATTCACGGAAGAGCAACTGCGTGCTCCCGGTCTTGCGCAGCAGGCAGAGGCGGTGGCGAAGCAGATATATCGTATTCGCGAGGCTCGCATGTATCTGTTAAGCGGCGAGATAGAGAACGCTCCCGCGGACGGCAAGGGTCTGGAAGTGGCGCTGAAGGCGCTGAGCCGTCAAGAGAAAGAGTTGGTGCAACTGTTCACGGGTAAACGGAGCCGTAAGACAGTGGAGAAACGGGTGCGGTATGTACCGACGAAGAGCGAAGAGCATGCACTGCTTTACTTCTCTCCGGAGAATGGTGTAACGGCAGAGGAAGACGCTTCGGCACTGCCGATAATGCTTCATTTCATCGCTCGCAAGCAGGTGTTGGCTCCCGCTGTGCAGACGAAGCGTAGCGAGAAAGACGCTCCCGCGCTGTCGGCTCTGTGTTACAACCTGCCGGGTACGGGTCTGTACAGCATTTCGTATGACGGTGCGACGCTGGTGGAAGGGACACTGCAGGTGGCACAGTTCGGCGTAGCGGTGCCGCTGATGAAGAGTTTGTTCACGGGAAACACGCTTCCGAAGATTTACTTTGACCCGCAGACGGGGAACATACAAGCGATTTGCCATGAGTAAGAGAGTAATTGTATGGCTACTGTGTATGGCATGCGCGGTTCTCTCGCCCGCGTGGGGTCAGGAGTTGCGGTGCAATGTGAGTATCAACTCGGACAAGATACAGGGGAGCAACAAACAGGTGTTTGAGACGCTGAAGACGAGCATCGAAGAATACATGAACCAAAACCGCTGGACGAACATGACCTTCTCGGAGAAAGAGAAGATAGAGTGCAGCATGCAGATTATCGTAACGAGCGTGGAAGAGAACCTATACACCTGCACCATGCAGTTGCAGAGCCGCCGTCCGGTGTATGGTGCGTCGTACACCACGCCGCTCATCAACTTTCAAGACCAGCATTTTAACTTCACCTATCAGGAATACGACCGCATAGAGTATCAGCAGAACACCTTCAGCACGAATCTGACGGCGATGTTGGCATACTACTGCTACCTCATCATCGGTTACGACATGGACAGTTTCTCTCGGCTTGGGGGTACGCCCTATTTCCAGCAGTGCGAAGACATCGTCAGTGCTTGCCAGTCGGCGAGCATGGAGGGCACGGAGCAGACGGGTTGGAAAGCCTTTGAGAGCAACCGCAATCGCTATGCGCTGGTGAACAACCTGATGGACGAGGCTTTTCGTAAATACCGCGAGTATTTCTACACCTACCACCGCCTCGGATTAGATGAGATGCAGGCGAACGTTACCAACGGGCGGGCGCGTATTGCGAGCGGGATAAGTGTGCTACGGGATGCGAACCGTGCGCGCCCCGCAACCTATGTGATAAACACCTTCCTTGATGCCAAAGCGGATGAGTTGGTGAATATCTTTCAGCAGGGGACAACGGAGGAGAAAAAGAGCGTGTATGAGGTGCTGATGGATGTGGACCCGACGCGGCAAAACCTATACGACAAACTGCAATAAGCATTTGACAATTTGACAAATTACTATTTCACAATTATTGCACAGCATGGTCTATGGTACAATTGTAAATTGTCAAATTGTCAAGTTAAAGTAGATAGTCAAATTGTAAAATTGTAAAATTGTAAAATTCATACATGCTTCGACATCTGCACATAGAACATTACGCGCTTATCTCGCACTTGGACATCGATTTCGAGGGCGGGTTTTCTGTTTTAACGGGTGAGACCGGCGCGGGAAAGAGTATCATATTAGGTGCTTTGGCACTGGTGATGGGTGCCCGCGCGGACAGCAAAGCCATCACAGACGGCGAGGAGAAATGTATCATTGAGGCAGAATTTAAAGGACCCACTCCAGCCCTCCCTACACTCACCCCACTGCGCGGTGCTTGCGGGGGCCCCGAGACAAGGGAGGGAGATATTGATGACACGATAATTATTCGGCGGGAGTTGTATGCCAACGGGAAGTCGCGCTCCTTTGTAGACGACAGCGTGGTTACTTTGGCGGAACTCAAATCCCTGTCCGCACGACTGATAGATATCCACTCGCAGCACGCTAATCTGCTTTTGGAGAACGATGATTTTCAGCGTGATATAGTGGACGCACTGGCGAAGAACGAGGCGGAGCGGGAGGCGTATCGTGCTCGGTACGAAGCCTATCGCGCGACGGAGAAAGCGCTGCATGAATTGGAAGCCGTAGCGAAGAAAAGCAAGGCGGACGCGGACTATGTGCAGTATCGCTACCGCATGCTGGAAGAGGCGCGTTTGGAGGACGAGGATGAGTTGAAAGCGTTGGAGGAAGAGCAGTATCTGTTGGCGCATGCAGAGGACATCCGCCGCGCGTTGGAGACGAGCGTGGAGGCGATAGAGGGTGAGAACGGCGGTACGGCGCTGGATGTGTTGCGCGTATGCGACCTGCGTGAAGCGGCTCCCGACCTGCAAGAGCGGATAGACAGCGCGATGATAGAGTTGCGGGACATCGCTCGTGAGGCAAGCCGCAAAGCCGAACGAACGGAGGTAAACCCCGAGCGGCTGATACAGGTAGAGGAACACATAGGGCTGCTGCACGACCTGCTGCGGAAGTTCGATGCCGAGGATGTGGCAAGCCTGATGGCGCAACGCGATGAGTTGGCAGAACAATGTCGTCAGATGGAGAACTATGACGAAGACCTGTCTCGACTTCGAAAGACCCTTTCGGAGCAAGAAAAAGCCCTTGCGGCGGCAGCGTCAGACCTGCGTCACTCTCGCGAGCAGGTGCGCAAGCCTATCTCCGCACAGTTGGAGAAAGACCTGACGAAGTTAGGCATTGCACACGCGAAAATGGACATCACGCTGAGCGACCTTGACGACTACACGGAAACGGGACGGGACAATGTGCAGTTCCTCTTCGCCGCGAACCTCAACCAGAGCCTTCGCCCTGTGAGCGATGTGGCTTCCGGCGGCGAGATGAGCCGTATCATGCTGTGTATCAAGGCTTTGATAGCGTCAAGCAACGGACTTCCGACAATCATCTTCGATGAGATAGACACGGGCGTGAGCGGCAACATAGCCGGTCAGATGGGCGAGATAATGCGACAGATGGCGTCGTCGCGGCAGATAATCGCTATCAGTCACCTGCCGCAGATAGCGGCGAAAGCCGAGCACCACTACCTCGTCTATAAGCAAGACACAGCGGTGCGCACCGAGAGCCATATCCGCCGCCTCAGCGCCGAAGAACACGAGGCGGAACTGGCGAAAATGGTGAAGATATAAACCAAGGACCCTCCCCTACCCTCCCTACAAAGGGAGGGAGTAAGTAATTACCTTCGATTCTGAAACTTACAGTTACCACTGAACACTGGAATCATGCTACCCTTACCCGAACGATTACGCCCGAAAAGCCTCGATGATTACATCGGTCAGAAGCACCTTGTGGGACAAGGTGCCGTGTTGCGCACGATGATAGAGAGCGGCAACATCAGCAGTTTCATCCTATGGGGTCCCCCGGGCGTGGGCAAGACCACACTGGCGAAAATCATCGCACGGCAGTTGGAGCGACCTTTCTACACCCTCTCGGCGGTTACAAGCGGCGTGAAAGAGGTGCGCGAAGTGATAGACAAAGCAAAGAAGAATCACGCACTGAACAACGGACTCTTTGCCGCGCAGAGCGACCAACGCCCGCCTATCCTCTTTATCGATGAGATTCACCGTTTCTCTAAGTCGCAGCAAGACAGTCTGTTAGGAGCCGTAGAAGAAGGCACCATCACCCTGATAGGTGCGACGACAGAGAATCCGTCTTTTGAGGTGATAACGCCGCTGCTGAGCCGCTGTCAGGTGTATGTGCTGAAGTCGCTCGGCAAAGAGGACTTGTTGGAACTGCTTCATCGCGCGCTGAACGAAGATGAGTATATCAAGGGGCTGCATATCGAGGTGAAAGAGACGGAGAGCCTGCTTCGCTACTCCGGCGGCGACGCGCGGAAGTTGCTGAACATCATCGAGTTGGTTACCAACTCGGGCGTGCGCGAGATAGACAACGAGACGGTTACGAAGCAGTTGCAACAGAACCCCGTCGCCTACGACAAAGACGGCGAGTTGCACTACGACATCATCTCCGCTTTCATCAAGTCCATCCGCGGTAGCGACCCGGATGCGGCGCTGTATTGGCTGGCGCGTATGATTGCCGGCGGGGAAGACCCGAAGTTCATCGCGCGGCGGCTGGTCATCTCCGCGAGCGAGGACATCGGACTGGCGAACCCCAACGCGATGTTGGTTGCGAACGCCTGCTTCGACACCCTGACGAAGATAGGCTGGCCCGAGGGGCGTATCCCCCTCGCAGAAGCAACCGTCTATCTCGCCACCTCGCAGAAGTCCAACTCCGCTTATTTGGCGATAGACGCCGCCCTCGCAGAGGTGCAACAGAGCGGCAACCTCCCCGTG
Organism: Bacteroidales bacterium; assembly: GCA_022777485.1. Taxonomy (GTDB): domain Bacteria; phylum Bacteroidota; class Bacteroidia; order Bacteroidales; family Paludibacteraceae; genus Colicola. Next base: position 12,639 of record JALFGC010000006.1, on the reverse strand, counting down.
CCGCTACACCTACGCAATGCGCCCACCAAACTGATGGAAGAACTGGGATACCACGAAGGGTATCTCTATTCGCACGACTATCCAAACCACTTCGTGAAGCAGCAGTATATGCCCGATGAGTTGCAGGGGCGGCGGTTCTGGGTGGCGCAGGGTAGCCCGCAGGAGCAGAAGATGACGGAGTGGATGAGGAAGTTGTGGGGCGAGACGGGGGCTTCCCACGCTAATGAGAATAGCCCGTCGTCGAACGAATAGAGGTATTTTCGGGAAGGGAAATTGATACGTGTTTATTATAGCATATTGAGACATTGAGTAATACTATTTGTGCCATATCCACCCCTTACGGCAGCGGCGGGATAGCCGTAGTGCGCGTGAGCGGCGAGCAGTCGATACCGATTGTCGGCAGCCTTTTTCACGGGCGTACAGACCTGCGCGAAGCCAAAGCGAACACTGCCCACTACGGTGAGATAACGCGCGGCGGGGAGGTGCTAGATGAAGTGGTCGTAACGGTGTTTCGTGCTCCGCACTCCTTCACCGGAGAGGACACCGTGGAGATAAGTTGCCACGGCAGTATGTATATCCAGCAGGAGTTGCTACGCTGGTTGGTGGACGCGGGCTGTCGTTTAGCGAAGGCGGGCGAGTTCACGCAGAGGGCGTTCCTGAACGGCAAAATGGACCTTGCGGAGGCAGAGGCGGTCGCCGACCTCATCGCCTCGCAGTCGAAAGCCGAGAAAGACCTTGCGCTCAAGCAACTGAAAGGCAGCGTGTCCGACGAGATAGCCGTGCTGCGCGACAGACTGCTGCGGTTCACCTCGCTGATAGAGTTAGAGTTGGACTTTGCTGACCATGAGGAGTTGGAGTTCGCTGACCGCACAGAGTTGAAGACGCTGGCGGAAGAGATACACTGTCGTCTGAACGGCCTGACGCACTCGTTTCAAGCGGGCAACGCGATAAAGAAAGGCATCGCCGTAGCACTCATCGGCGAGACCAATGTAGGCAAATCCACGCTGCTCAACGCATTAGTGGGCGAGGAGCGCGCCATCGTAAGCGACATAGCCGGCACCACACGCGACACCATAGAGGACACACTCGTATTGGATGGCATTCTCTACCGCTTCATCGACACGGCAGGCCTGCGCGAGACGGAGGACGAGATAGAGCGATTAGGTATCGCCCGCAGCCGAAAAGCCGCCGAAGAGGCACAGATAGTGATTGAGATACAGGGGGCAACCCAAGAGCCACACCAAGACCCACCCCGCCCCTCCCTACAAAGGGAGGGAGAAGGGAGGGGGTCCTATATCCACGTTGTCAACAAGGCAGACCTGCTGCCTTCCATGCCGCCGCCATCCGACGACCCAGAAGCACCGATTTATATCTCTGCGAAGAACAAAGATATTGCGCCGCTGCTGGCGCGGCTGAAGGCGATAGGCAGCCAACTGACCGCCACGCGCAACGCCGCCACCATCAGCAATATCCGCCATTATGAGGCACTCACACGGGCAGACGAAGCCATCCAGCGCGTGCAGGAGGGCCTGGCGGCAGGCGTCAGCGGTGAGTTTCTATCCATGGACCTGCATGACTGCCTCAACGCCCTCGGCGAGGTAACCGGACAAATCACCTCCAACGAGGTCTTGCACTCCATATTCAGCCACTTCTGTATCGGAAAATAATTAGTAATCGCTTGAATCTTGAACACTATGCAATACGAATCCATCTTCAACGCCATAGACGGCATACTCCGCAACGAGGCGGGTTGCTCCAACGAGTTGGACTATATCGAGCAGACATGAATTATGAGGGCGCATACTCTGACTGCTAACCATCATCATTATCCACTATTATGATACCTGAGAACTACGGCGAGATAGCCATATTCCATACCGAAGACGGGGCGGCGAAAGTGCAGATACAAGCCGTTGTGAAAGACGAAACCATTTGGCTGACACAAAAAGCCATGGGAGAACTGTTCGGCTGCAGCACCGACAACATCGGACTACACCTGAAAAATATCTTCACGTCCGGAGAATTAGACGAACTTTCAGTTACCGAGAAAAACTCGGCAACTGCTGCTGATGGAAAGAATTACCTCACCAAATTCTATAACTTGGATGCGATAATTGCAGTAGGGTATCGCGTTAATTCAAAGCGTGCCACGCAGTTTAGACAATGGGCGACCACCATCCTGAAAGCGTATTTAGTGAAAGGGTTTGCACTGGATGATGAACGATTCAAGCAAGGGCAGTCGCTCACCCATTTCCGCGAGTTGCTGGAACGCATACGCGCCATACGGATATCGGAGAAAGTATTCTATCAACAGATTAAAGACATCTACCGCCTGAGCGAAGACTACGACAACCGCGCACAAATAACCATAGACTTCTTCGCAGAGGTGCAGAACAAACTGCTATGGGCAGTCAGCGGACAGACAGCAGCCGAACTGGTCTATTACCGCGCCAACGCTCAACTGCCGCAGATGGGACTCACCAGCACACAGATACAAGGTATCGTGCGAAAGTCGGACATAGAGATAGGTAAGAACTACCTTAACCGTGAAGAGTTGGAGCAACTGAAACTAATCGTGGAGCAATATCTCGCCTTTGCCGAAGCACAAGCCAAAGCACACCGCCCGATGTATATGGCAGACTGGCAGAAAGCACTCGGACTGATACTGCAAATGAACGGACGCGAACTGCTGACCAATAGTGGTAAGATTTCTCACGAACTGGCAAAACAGAAAGCCAATACGGAATACAACACCTACAAAAAGATACAGAAACAACAGCAGAAACTGGAAAGCATACGCGAACTGTCGGAGGACTTGGAGCGCCTGCAAAACAAAAGAGATTGAACACTAAATACACTACACGATATGATACTATCAATGACCGGTTATGGCAAATCCGAAAGCCAAATGGAAAATACAAAGATTGTTGTGGAACTGCGGGGACTGAACTCCAAGTCGCTGGATTTGAGCACTCGGTTGGCTCCGCAGTTGCGCAACAAAGAATTGGAGATTCGCACGATTATCAACCAACGCTTGGAGCGCGGGAAAGTGGATTTGAGCATACAGTTGGAGAGCGTGAGGATAACCGCAGGCGACCCTGTCGGGGCGTCCCCAGTGGACGTCTGCGCACCCGGTATGGCGTTCACCCCCATCAACAAAGAGGCGTTTGACTATTATTATAAGGAGTTGCGCAGTCTGCAATCGGAGTTGGGAATGGCGGAAGAGGGGCTGACAAGTGCTATCCTGCGCATGCCGGATGTAATGCGTGTGCAGGAAGAGAGTAGCGTCAGCGAAGGACTATGGGAGGCGGTGAAGCAGACGCTCATGAGCGCTATTGACCATTTCATCGCTTTCCGCACGCAAGAGGGCGCCTCGTTAGAGAGGATGTTCACCGAGAAATTAGATGGTATCGCCGCGTTGTTGGCGGAGGTGGAGCCGTATGAGAAGAGCCGCGTGGAGAAGATACGCACACACCTGCTTGGGAATCTGGAGAAACTCGGCGAGGACACCAAGCAGAAAATAGACATGAACCGGTTGGAGCAGGAGATGATTTATTACCTTGAGAAACTGGATATCAACGAGGAGAAAGTGCGTCTAAGGAATCATATCCAATACTTCCGCGAGACCATGCAGGGAAACGGCAGCGGCGTAGGTAAGAAACTCGGATTTATCGCACAGGAGATGGGACGAGAAATCAACACGCTGGGCAGCAAGAGCAACCAAAGCGAAATGCAGATTATCGTGGTGAAGATGAAAGATATCCTCGAACAAATCAAGGAGCAGGTGCTGAATGTGCTGTAAAAGCGCTACGCGCTGTAAAGAAACTTCGTGTTAGAAAGCGCTACGCGCTGTAAAGAAACTCCATGTATGAAAGCCTCTGCGAGGCTGTAAGAAAGTAAATGTACAGAAGCCCTACGGGCTGTACACGAAGCGAAGCGGAGTTAAATACACAAAGTTTCTTACACGAAGCGAAGCGGAGTTAAATACACAAAGTTACATTATGATTCTGATTTTTTGTGCTCCGAGTGGGAGCGGTAAATCTACTATGGTGAAGCACCTGCTGAGTCGGTTCCCGGGTCAGTTTGCACTGAGTATATCATGCACTACGCGGGCTCCGCGCGGGCAGGAGCAGGACGGCAGGGAGTACTACTTCGTCTCCCGCGAGGCGTTTGAACAACACATCGCCCACGGCGATTTCATAGAGTATGAGCAGGTGTACGAGGGGCTCTACTACGGCACGCTGCGTAGTGAGATCACGCGCATCCAGTCGGCAGGCATGACGGCGGTATTCGACATCGACGTGAAGGGGGGGCTGAACCTGAAGCGTATCTTCGGCGACGAGGCGGCGGCAGTGTTCATTGCGCCACCTTCGGTAGAGGAGTTGTCGCGCCGCCTTCACGGCAGAGGCGATACCTCAGAGGAGATGATTCAGAAACGGTTGGCGAAAGCAAGTATCGAGTTGGCAGACGCGCCGAAGTTCGACTATATCATCACCAACGATGACCTGCCGAAAGCGCAAGCAGAGTTGGAGGCGCTGGTAGAGAAGGTAATAGTTAATAGTTAATAGTTGATAGTTGATAGTTAAGCGGCTTCAACGACCCGAAATACTTCGGCAAATGCTTCAAGCAAGCCATGGGTAAGACGCCCACAGAGTGGAAAATCGGATAAAAATAGGGGTAATTTTCAACCATTCCACCTCCTTTGGCTGATATTCCACCTTTGTTTTCTATATTTATTGTACTTTTGTGCCTTCTTCATTAAATTTGCATATCTCAAAAATAAGTTGTATCTTTGCGGAGAATTTTATTAGCAACTATGCAGATAGGTATCTATGGCGGTTCGTTCAATCCTGTGCATTTTGGGCATGTGGGATTGGCAAAGTGGGTGGCGGAGCACACCGACTTGGATGAGGTATGGATGATGGTGTCGCCGAACAACCCGCTGAAAGACAGCCGCGAGTTAGCCGATGAGCAGGTGCGGCTGGCGGGCGTACAGAAAGCGATAGAGGGCATTCCGCACGTGGTGGCAAGCGATTTTGAGTTCCATCTGCCGCGACCTTCGTACACCGCCAACACCCTGCGTGCCTTAGCCGCAGCCTATCCGCAGCATACTTTCAGCCTTATCATCGGCGAGGACAACCTGCAGATTCTGCCCCGCTGGCGAGAGTGGGAGTATATCGTATCACACTACCGTATATTTGTATATCCGAGGAGAGGAGCAAGAAGTGGGCAGTGGGCAGTGGGCAGTGGTCAGTTGCCGGACAACGCACAGATTATCATGCTTGAAGGTGCACCGTATTTTGACATCTCGAGCACGGAGTTACGGGCGAAAAACTCCGTTAATGACCGTTAATTATCCATTCATTCCGCGTTTGATTGTTTCTCCGTTAAAGACCATATAAAGAACCATTAAAACTTTGCCTTTAATGAACCTTTAATGGGTTTTAATGGAGACATAAATTAATGAACCTTTAACGGCAATTAACGGAGAACAACTTATACTTTTAATGGACTTTAATGGAGGCATAGAATTAACTAATGATTAATGGTATGAACGGAAGAAGGTTAGGCAACGATAGCGTCATCATTCGAAAAAACAAATAATTTTTTCAAAACATTTGTCTATATGAAAAGTTTTTTGTACCTTTGCAGCGCAAAAGAAAATCACATAACATTAACCATAAAAATAACACAATTATGATTCGTACAACATTTGACCGCCTCCGCGAGGTAAAAGACAGTCTCCCCCATGGCAGTATGGATGCCATCGCACAGGAACTTGGTATGGAACCCGATGCAGTTCGCGCTTTCTTCAAAGGTGAAGGAAACGAGGAGGCAGGATATCATATCGAGCCCGGTCCTGAGGGTGGCATCGTAACGCTGACTGATACCCGTATCCTGGATGTTGCGCTGCGCCTTGCATGGGTAGCACAGAAAGGACTATAATCAATTTGACAATTTGACAATTTACTATTTGACAATTTAGCATGCGAAAACCGGGTATGTCCCGCCCCCGACTTATTCATGACAAGTTCGGGATAAACGAAATCGGGGCTAAATCATTAATAAATACACAAATTGTCAAATTGACAAGTTTCCTACAAAAAGCATTTCCTCTTGCGCTATGCGTGGGGGCAATGCTTTTCTTTTTGTGTCTCCCCGCCTCTGCGGAAAATACTTTGCTCGCCCGCGACAGCGTCGAGACATCTATGGTGCGGCCTGGAGACCGCACCTCCTTGAGTTCCGACCGCACCTCCTTGAAGTCTCGATGGTTGGATGAGCACCCGAAGCGGCTGGGGCTGACCTATGGCGCGGATATTAACCTCGTTGCGAACTATATCTGGCGCGGGTTGTACGTAGGCGGACCGAGTGTGCAGGCGAGTGCGAACGTGGGCTACGGCGGCTTGTTCGTAGATATGTGGTGGAATGTGGGCAGCACCGACTGGGCATTCCAAGGTTTCCTGCCCGAGGTGGATATCTCCGTAGGTTTCTCGCGCTGGGGCTTTCGGCTATTTGTTATCCATATGTGCTACTTTGATGGCACGGGACTCTTCGATTTCAAGCAAGCCGCTCCCGGGCAGCCCGGCAACACCACGGAGTTGCGCGCGGGCTACAAGGTGAGCAGCAAACTGCCGCTGAGCATACTCTGGTGCACACGCTTCACCAGCCGCGACGGCTACCTGCTGGACGACGGCACTGTGAAACGTGCGTGGTCGTCGTACTTGGAATTAGGCTACGACTTCGCCCTACCCTACGATATGACGCTCTCCGCCCGATTGGGCATGACCCCATGGAAGAGCCTCTACACCGGCTATCAGGGCGATTTCGCTGTGAACAACATCGCGCTCACCCTGCGCAAAGACTGGTCGCTGAGTGCGCATTGCGGACTACATCTGTCTGCCGACCTCATGCTCAACCCATGGCGTATCAGCCGCGAGAACATCCGCTGGAGCGCTACCGAGCCGGGGGAACAACGGCTCAATGCCAATATATCGTGTGGAGTGTACCTGAAATAATTGGACGGTTAATGGAGACATTAAATTGTCGTGGAAACATTAACATGTAATTATCGTGTAATTAACCATTAATTTCTTGTTGACTTCTCCATTAAAGCCCATGTAAAGAACCATTAAAGGGATTTACGATTTCTCCGTTAATGACCGTTAATTATCCACTAATTTCTTGTTGACTTCTCCATTAAAGCCCATATAAAGAACCATTAAAGCATTTTCTTTTAACGGACAATTTGACAATTTACTATTTTACAATTGACCATGCGGTATCCGGAGTCGTTCCGCATAGCAAATCGTAAATGGTCAAATAGTAAATAGTCAAATAGTAAATACCCATCATGTCTCAATCCAAGAAAATATCTATTGTGCTGTCGGCGGTGGTGGCTATCGTGCTGCTGGCGGCGTGGGGCTGGCGGCAGAAGGCGCAACCTGCGGCGGCGTACTATGCCAACAAAGGGACGGTCTTCGGCACGTACTACAATATTCAATACCAAGCCGAGGCTGACCTGCACGACAGCATCCTCGCGGCGTTTAATGCTTTCGACCGCTCGCTGAGCATGTTCAACCGCGCGTCCGTTATCTCGCGTATCAACCACAACCAAGACACGCTCACTGATGCTTTCTTCGAGCAGATGTGGGCAGAGGCGGCTCAGGTGCATGCCCTGAGCGGTGGCGCGTTTGACATCACCGTGGCGCCGCTGGTGAACCTATGGGGCTTCGGTTTCAAGCACCGCGAGCAGGTAACAGCCGCAAAGATTGACTCGCTGCTGCCGTTAGTGGGATTTGAGAAAGTGGCATTGCGCGAGCACCGTGTATGGAAAGCGGATGAGCGGATTATGCTGGACGCGAGTGCCGTGGCAAAAGGGCAAGCCTGCGATGTGATAGGGGCACTACTCGCTCGCAACGGTGCGGAGAACTACCTTGTGGATATAGGCGGCGAGGTGGTAGCCAAGGGGCTGAGCAAGCATGGCGAGCCGTGGCGCATAGGCATCACCAAGCCCGTTGATGACCCCACGGGCGAGAGCAAAGCCCTGCAAGACATCATCCAAACGACCAACATCTGCATGGCGACCTCGGGTAACTATCGTAATTTCTACTACGAGGGCGGCGAGCGTCGGTCGCATACTATTGACCCGCGCACCGGCTATCCCGTGCAGCACAGCCTGCTGAGTGCCACCGTAGTGGCTTCATCATGCATGCGGGCGGACGCGCTGGCAACGGCGTGCATGGTGCTGGGGGCGGATGAAGCCAAGCAGATGTTAGAGCAGGCAGGAGATGCAGCAGGCTACTTCATCATTGCCCAAGGCGACAGTACGGTAGTGGTTACCACCACGGATTGGTCTTTTCACAGATAGGCTTCCGTACATAAATTAGCAAAAAGACTTGCATATATCAAAAAAAAAGTGTACCTTTGCAGCCCGTTAGCGTATGCCTGCCGGTAAGGTTGCAGGCAATGGCTCCAAACAGGAAGAAACAATATGGAACAAGAAGAAAAATGGACTACCGTGATACGCCCGAAGGAGCGACTGTTAAGCGTTGACTTCAAGGAGATATGGCAGTATCGCGACCTACTCACACTATTTGTTAAGCGCAACATCATCACTCAGTATAAGCAGACGGTGCTGGGACCATTGTGGTTCCTGATTCAGCCGTTGATGACCACGGTGATGTACATGGTGGTATTCGGCGGCATAGCCAAGATTAGTACGGACGGGCTTCCTCAGCCTTTGTTTTACTTGGCGGGAATATGCTTCTGGCAGTACTTTGCGGACTGCCTAACCAAGACAAGCAACACCTTTGTGGCAAATGCCGGTATTTTTGGCAAGGTCTATTTTCCGCGTCTCATCACCCCATTGAGCGACGCGGTGAGCAACTTGGTGCGGTTCAGTATCCAGTTTGGCTTGTTCCTTTCAGTTTATGCTTACTACCAACTCTTTACGGATGTGCAGATACACACGAACTGGTACGCGCTCCTGATACCCGTATTGGTGATGATGTTGGCAGGATTGGCTCTGGGTTTCGGTATCCTGTTCTCGAGTATGACGACGAAATATCGCGACCTGCAACTCCTATTATCGTTCTTCGTGAGCCTTTGGATGTACGCGACCCCTGTTATCTATCCGCTCTCGACCATTAGCAATCCGAAGTTGCTGCTCCTTATGCAGTTGAATCCGTTGACCGGTATCATTGAGTTTTTCAAGTACGGCATGCTGGGCGTAGGCTGCCACGAGTGGTGGATGTTGGGTTACTCGTTTGCTTTTATGTTGGTGCTGCTGAGTATCGGAATTGTAGTATTCAACAAAGTGCAACGCTCCTTTATGGATACGGTGTAAACTATGATTCTCTATCCCAACTGCAAGATAAACATCGGCTTGCGCGTGGTGCGCAAGCGAGAGGACGGTTACCATGATTTGGCGACCATCTTCTATCCCATTATGGGTTTGCACGATGTGCTTGAGATTGAGGAGAGTGCTTCGTTTCGTTTCGAGGCGACAGGGATAGCCGTAGATTGTCCCATTGAGAGCAATCTGATTATGCGGTGTTACCGCCAAATGCGCGCGAAGTATCCGCAGATAGGCGATGTCGGTATACGCTTCCGCAAGAACATCCCGTTCGGGGCGGGGTTAGGCGGCGGAAGCAGCGATGCAGCCCATACGGCGCTGGCGCTAAACGAGATTTTTCAATTAGGACTGTCGCGCGAGCAGTTGGCCAAAGAGGTTCGTTCGCTGGGGGCAGACTGTCCGTTTTTCATCTACAACACTCCCTGCTTTGCAGAGGGTATCGGCGATATCCTCCACCCTATTGATTTTTCCCTGAAGGGGTTGCGTATCCTACTGATAAAGCCCTCGTGCGGCGTATCTACTCGTGAGGCATACAGTGGTCTGCACCTCCGAACCGATGTCGAGGATGTGTCGTTGCTCTCCGAGCCATCCGTGTATAGCGCAGCAAGATGGTGGGAAAACCAATCGTTTGTGAACGACTTTGAGCAATCGGTCTTTCCTCTCCATCCCGAGATAGGGCATATCAAGAAACGGCTGTTTGATGCAGGCGCAGTGTTCGCAAGTATGTCGGGAAGCGGGTCAACCGTTTTCGGTCTTTTTGAGCACAATGCGGAAAGTGGTTCCGACGCCCGGTTTAGAACTCTTTACGAAGAGTTTGCCCCGATGATACTCCTCGATGATACGCTTTGAGAGCGTTAGTCCCAATCCCCACCCTCTTTTTTTCGTGGTGAAGCCCGCCTGGAAGATACGCCTTTGCGTGTGTTTATCCATGCCTTTTCCGTTGTCCGACACATCGATAATCACCTCCTCGGCCTCTTCTTGCAACGTAATGGCAATCAGCCCTGCGCCTCCCATGGCGTCCACGGCATTCTTAATCAGGTTCTCGACTACCCACTCCAACAGTTGCACATTCTGGACGACGGGGAGTGTAGGATGTGCTGCTTGGATAGATGTCTCAATCTTCACTTTGCTGCTGACCCGTGTGCGCATGTAATCCACCGTTTCTTGCAGTGTGCGGATGATATCGCTTTTCTGCAACTCGGGTTCACTTCCAATCTTGGAGAAACGGTCCGCGATAGTGCTGAGCCTATGGATGTCGGCGCGCATTTGCGGAATCAGATCGTCGTCGGGATAGCGTTCGGCAAGCAGTTGCTGCCACGCGTTGAGGGAAGAGATAGGCGTGCCTAACTGGTGCGCCGTTTCTTTGCTCAGTCCCGCCCAGAGCCGGTCTTGTTCTCCACGCTGGGCAGTGAGCAACATCCAAACGGCAATGGTGATGAATATGAATATCAGGAGGAACTGTAGATAAGGCACATAGCGCAACTGTCGCAGGAGGTTGGATTCGTCGTAGAAGATATACTGCACATTATCCTCCGAAATACGCAATTGGATGGGTCCATAGAGCGTTCGGGGGTCATCCACCGGCTTTTTCACATTGCGACTGAGCAGGATGTTACCATCGGCATCCGTGATATAGACGGGGATATTGGTGTTCTTCTCGATGATGGATGAAACGAAGTTGATGTCGGTATCTTCATCTGCGAGAATGAGTTGTCGGGTTGCTTCCGCCCAAATGGCAACATTCTTTTGTTCTTCCTCCGCCAACTGCCTTGATAGATTGTTTGTGAAAAGGACGGAGACAATAACGAATGCCAAAGAAATGATTAGCACCCAAGAACCTATATAACGACCATTCATAGTGAATATATTTTACAAAATAGGCTGCAAAGGTACATTTTTTTTCTGAATTATGCAATAAAGAAGTCAAAAAAAGTTATGGTTAGTGGTTAGTGGTGGTATTAAGAATTAAGAATTAAGAATTAAGAATTAAGAATTAAGAATTAAGAATTTTAGTGGTTAGTGGTTAGTGGTTAGTGGTTAGTGGTTAGTTGTGTGCCATCGCAGAAGACAGGACGAGCGTTTTGCAGTGCAGCGGTCAGGTTGCGATTACTCTCCGGCGTAGAGAACAAGTAGAAACGGAGTGTAGCAGAAGAGGGATAAGCCGCAAAAAGAGGGTCGGCAGAGAGATACCACTCGAGACGGTCAATCGGGAAATAAGCGAGGGCGGCGCGGTGGAAACGCAGGATGTGTCGCGCCTGCTTGGGCACCACCTTGATACCTATCCTTCCGTCCTTGAAATATGCCACGCAGACCACCCGCGACTTGAGTCTTCCTTGTGCCTGCTCGCGTTGGTCGGCAGTGAGGCGATGGGAGATACGTATATGCCTGCCCGTGGCATTGATACGCGCCATCTGCTCGCGGAAAAAGCGCCCATGGGCAGAGGAATCCTGCCATTGGTTGAAAGCGATGAAGTAGTGAATCATCTCGTGGAGGATAGTATCTTCGAGCACCTCCTCGGGCAAGTCTATGCGTGTGTTGATACGAAGGACGAAATCGGAATAACGCCATTTGCGGCTGAAGAGCCTGCGCTCTTTGCGGAAGCAGACCTTTCCGAGGAAGGTCTTTGCATTGCTCAGTTTGATGGGAATAGGCGGCAGTTGATTGTTAAAATACTGTCTGTTGAAATCATCAAACTTCAGTCGGATATATGGAATGGTGGCAACCAAGTTTGAAAAGCAAAGTGAGAGATTATCAATCGCGTGCAAAGGTACAGAAAAAAAAGGATATACGCAAATAAAAGTGCACCTTTCTACAATGTTTCTTGGGGTTGGTTATGTGTAAATGTCGGCGTAACGGTGATGGAAGTTGGCGCGTGTTCATGAGTGGGCGTCTCGCCCGCGTATAAAAGGGGAGCGGAGCGACCGGCATTGTCGAAGAGTGCGCCGCCCATTCGACGATACTTCGAGAAGGGGCGGCGCACCATTGAAAATGACTACCGGTAGTGTGATTATGTCGGGGAGCGGATTTTGCGGTAGCGGAGGATGAGACGAATATAAAATACTAATGTAGCAAGTGTAGCAAGTGTAGCAAGTGTTATGGTGCAGAAGCGGTAGAAGGGTGGGATGTACTTTTGCGGTTTGGTGATAGTTTGTGTGCGTAGGAGGGTGTCTGTGCGGCATATATAGACGGTGTCGTGTAGGGTGATAGTGCGGTCGGAAATGCGGAGTAAGACCCCCTCTGGCTCCCCCTTAAAGGGGGAGAACCCGAAGTCTCCCTTTAAGGGA
>JALFGC010000001.1 GCA_022777485.1 Bacteroidales bacterium | reverse complement strand
TCGGGTTGGCGATATGCGGCTTGATGATGCGCACCGCCTTCGGGGTGTTCGGCATCCTTTGGGGCATCATCAGAGAGATTGTAAACGGAGTGTTCCGAGTGGCGATAGGTGTAATCGTGGCTATCCTTTCCACCATTGCCTACTTCGGCTTCATCCTTTGGTTATTAACCCTTTAACCCTTACCGACATGGCAAAGAGAAACAGCAAGACGGTAGCGCAGCAGTGCAGATATTACGAGGTGGACAACATCTTCGTGTATATGGTGGAAACGTACATCAACGGCAATTTTAGCACTTTCCGAAGATTGTACCACGAACTGAACAAGGACGCACGGAGGGACTTCATGGACTTCCTTCTTAGCGAGGTAGAGCCGACCTATTGGAGAGAGATACTTAAACAGACAATCTAAAAACGACAGCGATATGAAAGGAACAGACCATTTCAAAAGAACGATACAAATGTATCTGGAACAGCGGGCTGAGGAAGATACGCTCTTTGCGAAGAAGTACCGCAACCCTGCCAAAAACATAGACGAGTGCGTGACCCACATTCTGAACTATGTGCAGAAAAACGGTTGCAGCGGCTTCACGGACGGAGAGATATTTGGGCAAGCCATCCACTACTATGAGGAAAACGAGATAGAGGTGGGCAAACCTATGGCGTGCCAAGTGGTGGTGAACCATGTTGTGGAACTCACAGAAGAGGAAAAGGCGAAGATGCTTATCGCCACGGACTATGCCCGCAAGATGGCACTCGACATGCGTATGATAGACCCGAATTATGAAGACCACCCCGACAACAAGGCGAGTCACTGTGCCAAGATGATCGCGGAGTATTACCAAAAATACGACGCGCAGAAGGGAACGCAGTTCGTATTCTCAGATTTGGGGACATACCAGCCGGGAGACGGGTGGAACGTCTATTCGGAAATCAAGCGCAAACTGACGGAGGACTACGGCATACCGCCAAGCGAGGTGCGCTTCATTCAGGAGTGCAAGACCGATAAGGCGCGGAAAGCGGTGATAGACGCCATGAACGCAGGGACGGTGCGTGTGCTGTTCGGCTCTACCTCCATGCTCGGCACGGGTGTGAATGCGCAGAAAAGGTGTGTGGCAATCCTTCATTTGGACACGCCGTGGCGACCGTCTGACCTGCAACAGCGTGACGGACGCGGAGTTAGAGCCGGGAATGAGATAGCCAAGCATTTCGCCGGGAACAACGTGGATGTAATCATCTACGCGGTAGAGAAGTCACTGGACAGCTACAAGTTCAACCTCCTGCATTGCAAGCAGACTTTCATCAGCCAGCTTAAAAGCGGTGCTATGGGGGCGCGTACCATCGACGAGGGAGCTATGGACGAGAAATCGGGCATGAACTTCTCGGAGTACATGGCGTTGCTATCCGGCAACACCGACCTGCTGGACAAGGCGAAACTGGAAAAACGTATCGCCTCGCTCGAAGGGGAACGCAAGTCTTTCAACAAGGGCAGGCGTGATTCGGAGTTCAAGCTGGAGTCAAAGACAGCCGAGTTGCGTAACAACACGGCTGTCATAGATGCCATGACGGAGGACTGGAACCGCTTCCTTTCGGTGGCGCAGACCGACAGGGAGGGCAACCGCCTTAATATAATAAAGGTGGACGGTGTGGATTCCACCGATGAGAAGGTTATCGGAAAGCGTTTGCAGGAGATAGCGAAAAACGCCACTACGGGCGGGCTTTACACACAGGTCGGAGAACTTTACGGTTTTCCGATAAAGGTGGTGAGCGAGAGGATACTCAAAGAGGGATTGGAGTTTACCGACAACCGCTTCGTGGTAGAGGGGAACTACAAGTACACCTATAACAACGGACATCTGGCAATGGCTGACCCGTTGGCCGCCGCCCGCAATTTCCTCAACGCTTTGGAGCGCATCCCCTCCATCATCGACCAGTACAAGACTAAGAATGAAGTGCTGGAACGTGAGATACCGCAGTTGCAGGAGATAGCGGGCAAGGTGTGGAAGAAGGAGGAAGAACTGAAACAATTGAAGTCTGAACTTGCCGCACTTGACCGAAAAATACAACTGGAACTTGCGCCGCCCACGCCCGAAGTCGCCGAAAAGGAGAACGAAGGGCAACAGGTCAAGCCGGAAGCGGAAGATGTGCGGAACAGGCAGGCGCAATATTCCGAAAATGCACCGCCGCAGATACGCAATCCATCGGAAAGTATTATCCCCAATCACACCATAACTGGGCATCCGGGGCTGTATGCCAAGGAGGAAACCCGGTTCAAAGGATTGAAAATATAACCTTAGGAATTTTATCTGAAGTATTAATAGGGGCTATCCCAAAAGGTCTAAAAGTAAATTTTATCCTCTCTGCAAGTATCTGTAGGATGGTAACTGCATTTTTTCTTTTTGGGCAGCCCTTATTAAAATTTATTCTTATTTTAGGTTATATACATTCATGTCCATTTATG
>JALFGC010000092.1 GCA_022777485.1 Bacteroidales bacterium | reverse complement strand
AGCAACTGCTCGAGCGTATCGCCATCGCTCTCAACGGTACCACCAAGGTGCAGATTGGCGACCACGAGGTGGACTTCAAGGCGCCCTATCGCCGACTGCCTATCCTTGATGCCATCAAGGAGAAGACGGGCTACGACCTGAGCACCATGTCCGAAGATGAGGTGCGAGAGGTGGCGAAGAAATACGGCGTGGAGGATACCGATAAGATGGGCAAAGGCAAACTCATTGATGAAATCTTCGGTGAGACTTGCGAAGGCACATTCATACAGCCCACTTTCATCACCGACTACCCCGTGGAGATGTCGCCGCTTACGAAGATGCACCGTTCCAAGCCCGGGCTCACCGAGCGCTTCGAACTCATGGTCAACGGCAAGGAGGTAGCGAACGCTTACTCCGAACTCAACGACCCCATCGACCAGTACGAACGCTTCGTCGAGCAGATGAAACTCGCCGACAAAGGAGACGACGAAGCGATGGTGATTGACCACGACTTCGTCCGTGCCTTGGAGTACGGAATGCCCCCCACATCCGGTATCGGCATTGGTATCGACCGTCTGGCTATCTTCCTCACCGGTCAGCCCACCATACAGGAGGTGCTACTCTTCCCGACCATGAAACCGGAAGGATAGTGATTATGAATTAAGAATTAAGAATTAAGAATTAAGAGGCATCGGAACTGAGTTTTCAGAGCATGAGCACTCATAATTCTTAATTCTTAATTCTTAATTAGATTATCAACGCCCTCATAATTCTTAATTCTTAATTCTTGGCCGTTCATGAGTATGAAAAACCGACCGCCTAACCACATAGGTTAGACGGTCGGTTTGAGTATAAGAAAACCGTTTTGGTATGCTTTGCCACTCCCCCGCCTCTCCTGTAAGGAGGGGTGAAGCGATGTCCGGTGGACATCGAGGTAAGGGGGCGGGATGGCACACTCGGCATCAAGCCGCAAACGAGTTAAAGGATAAAAGATAAATGATTTATTGCTTTCGCCATACGCAAGGTTATAGTGCGGCTGAGAGCCGAGTCCTCCTCCCGCCCCCGTACCCCCTCCCCCCTCTGCGAGGGAGGCGGGGGAGTGGCAAAGCATACCAAAACGTTTTCTTATCCCTTATCCCCCTCACGCAAAGAAATGCCCGTTAACAAGGGCATTAAGAGACTTTTTAATGGCTCTTTATATGGTCTTTAATGGAGGAAAAGGAGCATTTCACGCGCATGTAGGGAGGGTCGGGGTGGGTCTTTTAGAGCAGGTAGAGCGAGAGGGACATGTTCTCTATGCGTCCTTGCTGCTCAATGATGGTTTCTTGGATTTGTCCCTGTTGCTCTTGTCGGATAGATATCTTTTGAGCAGTGGAACAAGCAGCGAGCGCCATACTCGCACAACCAAACGCCAAAATAATCGTTGCATGTTTCATGTTAGTGGTTAGTGGTTAGTGGTCAGTGGTCAGTGGTCAGCGGTCGTTCAGCGCAGCGGTCGGACAGTCGCCAGACGGTCGTTCAGCGCAGCGGTCTTTTTTACGCTTTATGGAACTCTTGGTTGAAGACATAGGCGTAGATGGTTTTGTACTTCGTCTGCTGTGCGAAGGCGATTTGGTCGGTGATGGACTGGTCGGGGTCCATGAGGCGGGCGCGGGTGGCTTTGGCTACATCGCCAAACGACTTGCGACGCTCAATCTCGTCTTGAGAGACGGGCGTGGTGCGCTTGGTGTGCACGAAGGTGAAGTTGGGGCGCTCACCGTTGTTATTGGATTTCTTACGACGGGCGAAGCCATAGCGGTCGCCTTTGGAGAGTTTGCCGTGGATAGCCTCCACGGGGGCCATGTATTCTACTTTAGCCATAATGGATAGGATGGACCCTCCCCAGCCCTCCCTTAAAGGGAGGGAGGAGAGAGAGATTAGTTTTAGTGAGACAATAGTTATTTAGAAGATTAATAAGTCTCCCTTTCCGGGGCCCCCGAAAAATCTTTGATTTTTGGGGTGGATTTTGGGAGATTTAGAGGGTCTTGTTAGATGTTGTGCCAGAGGTATGCCCTCAGGGTCTTGTACCCTGTGGCGTACTGGGCGCGGAACGCAGCGACATCTGCCGCGTAGGTCGAACTGTCGGGTTTGAGACGAGCCGCCACGCTTTTCTGTTTCGTCGCGAAGGCAGAATGGTTAGCGGACTCGTCGCTCGTGATAGGGTGTGCCACGAGGTCGCGAGTGCCTTGCAGGTACGTGATTTGTTCACCTTTTGCTGTGCAGGCGTGTATCACGCGGCTATGACGCGATATCTTACCGCACAACTTCTCAATCGGGTAACCAAAAGTTGTTTTACTCATAAATAAATAGGTTAAAAATGAAACATCTGCGCCTCCTCCCGCGCTCGCCCGCCGCGTTCCCGCCGCGATATATCGCCTGCGGGATAGGCTTCCTCCCTTCCGGGGTCCCCGAAAAATCTCTGATTTTTGGGGTGGTCTTGTAGGGAGGGCAGGGGTGGGTCCATTTTCGCGGGTCTTTCGCGGGTCTTTCGCGGGTCGGAGGCGTTTTCAATAGGGTTATACTGCATTTTCGTATAAAGTGGGTGTTTTTTCGTGAAAAAATTTGCATATATTATTAAAAAGGTGTACCTTTGCAGTGATTTTTGCGTAGGCTCGCGAAAGCGGTACTCGAAACAAATAATTAACGAAATAATTAACCATTAAAAACAAAAATGTTATGAAGAAATTATTCTCTTTTGTGGCTGCTGTTTTATGTGCCGTCAGCATGTCGGCAGCCGTGGACGTTTTGACAGCAGAAGTGTTGGGTGCCCAAGGGAGTGGTTATGCTGATTTCTCCGGCAAGAAAGCGACTTCCGACGCTGTTTATGCAGGCAACTGCATGAAGAACTCTACCAGCGACATCCAGTTGCGTTACACTGCCAATAACGACCCCTCCAAAGTGAAACTCAGCGGTATCGTTACCACCACCTCCGGTGGCAAACTTACGGCAGTGAGAATTTCTTGGGGCACATGGTCAGGTAGTGTGCAAGACCGTACGCTCGAAATCTACGGCTCCAACACCGCCTATACCGACTACACAGACCTCTTTGACACAGAGAAACAAGGTACCCTGCTGGGCTCTTTCAACACGAAGACTGGTGCAAATTCTTTCACCGTAGAGGGCGACTACACCTATATCGGTATCCGTTCTCAAAGCGGTGCGCTCTACCTTAAAAACATTACGATTGCATGGGATGGTAGCGAACTCCCCGGCGAAGAAGAGCCGGAGCCGGAGCCCGAACCCGAAGAGATGGGCATGGTAACTATCGCCAAGTTTCTTGAAGCCAAGGATGACTTCAATATCTACACCTTGACGGGTACTGTGTCGGACATCGTGATGGACAAGAACGACCCGACCCAGTACAATGTCTATGGTAACTTCAACATCACCGACTCCACCGGCACTCTCTACATCTACGGTCTCTTGACTCCGGAAGGGGAGGCAAAGAAGTTCCGCGAGATGGATATCCACGAGGGCGATGTGATAACGCTCAAAGGCTCGTACACAGAGTGGAACGGTGAGCCGCAAATCAAGAACGCTATCTTCGTGTCGAAGTCTTCGGGTGAGACGGCTTTGGAGGCTGTACGCAGCGAAGAGAAGGCAGAGAAGCGCGTGGTGAACGGACAGTTGGTTATCATCCGCAACGGCGTGATGTACAACGCAGCCGGCACACGCATGGAGTAATCCGCGCATAGCCGCATAAACGCAGCAGAGGCTGCCTGACTCGGTCAGGCAGCCTCTTTCGTTCGTGGGGTGTTCGTGCTTCGTCAGTGCTTCGTCAGTGCTTTGTCAGTGCTTTGCGGAGGCGGCGGAGGGCGTCGCGGTGGAGACGGCGGGTGCGGTCGAGGGAGAGGTGCAGGTCGCGCGCCAGTTCACGCACGGGGCGCACCTCGCAGTCCCAGCCGTTCAACTCGCAGACGATACGCCTGTCGCGTGGGCGGAGGGTGCTGAGCGCTTGCTCCACGCGCGCTCGCTCCTCCGACTGCAGCATAAGGCGGTCGGGCGCGTCGTCGTAAGACAGGGGCTCGTGCTCGTCCAGCGAGGCACGCTCCCACACCACACCCGCCTTCACGCGCTGGGGCTTGTGCACAGGGTAGCCGTACCGATTCAGGAAGTCCACGACATACTTCCGCACCCACCACGAGGCATAGGTCTCGAAGGTGGCGCCTCGGTCGGGACGGTAGCGACGAAGCGCCAGCAGCAAGCCGATACGACCCTCTTGGCGCAGGTCGTCCATGTCAAGGTATGGAAGGGTGCGGTAACGCCGCACGATACGCTCCACTATCGGTTCGTGGAGCAGGATAAGAGAGGATTCGTTCATTTTAATTAAGAATTAAGAATTAAGAATTAAGAATTAACACTGGTCTACTGGTTCACCCTATGTCCCCGCAATGTCTCTTAATTCTTAATTCTTAATTCTTAATTCATATTAAGAGACGTTGCGGGGGCGTGGGTGGGTGAGACTGTGTGGCAGTGTGGCAGTGTGGCAGTCGTTTCTATAAACTCACCCGCGCGCACACACGTATATATTTTGGAAAAGTACTGCCACACTGCCACACTGCCACACTCGTGTATTCTGTGCTATACCTTTGTTTGGCTGCGTCCGATATTGATTTCATCGGTTGTACGCTCATACACTATCCAACCACGCAAGATATTACTTCCTAAGCGCTTTTTTACCGATTTGTAGCCTGCCTTACAGAGCAGCATGCCTAAGTGGTTGACCGCCATGGGTTTCTTGATGTTGCCGTAGGTTACGAGTTTGTCGCTTATCTCGGCGGTGGTCATGAACTTCGCGGAGGGCGCGTCATCTGCAGGAATGTCGAAATAGACCGAGAGGAGTTGCTCCTCGTTGAGTTGCACGCGGAAGTCCTCGTTGTGCTGCTCCATGCGGTCTATCTCCTGCCGCTCGAACCAGTAGTTGAAGCCTTGTCGGATGAGGTAGAGCGCTTGGGCGTAGAGGAAAGTGTAGGGCAGGGAGGTGTAGAAGGGGTTTTGTATCTCCTCCACCTCGAAGGGCAGCCATCGTCGGTTTCCGGTGAGGTCGGTGAGGAACTCGCGTTTGTTGCCGCTGCCGCAGAAACTGGCGAGTCGCATTTTGCGCTCCTTGGTGTAGGCATAGGCGGCGCGCTCGTTCACATCGGTGGCGGTGATAACCGACTTGAGCACATTCAGTTCCCGCTGGCTGATGGCGTCCATCTCATCAAGGGCTATCAGTCCGAACTCGGCGATACGCATACGGTCGTCCTTGCTCAGTTCGCGCGCGCTGCCCATCTTGCAGGAATAGGCGCGCAGACAGGGCGGGATGAGGTGCTCGAGCCAGGTGGTCTTGTAGATACCCTGCCTGCCGATAAGCACGAGCACATGCTGGTTTACCACCTTGTCGTCCATCCACGCGGCGACCATGGCTACAAACCACTTTCGGAAACAGTCTTGCCACAGTGCATCTGTCTCCTCCGGTGTCTTGTCGGCGGATGGCACTACGCGCACCTGCGCGGCGAGCATGCCTATCCAGTCGCCCTGCTCGGGGGTGTATTCGGGTAGGCTGAGCAGCCACTCGCGCAGGGGGTGCACATGGGGAATCTGGTGGCTCTGCAGCACGGCGAGCACCTCGCGGGAACAGATGTTCACGCCTGTCTCGAGGGTGATTTGGCAGATGATGTCGTTGATGTCGGCATTGGTGATGTCGCGCCATCCCTGCTCGCTGTCGCCCTCGAGCAGCCGGCTTCGGTCGTTGCCGCCCGTGCTGGCTGCGTCCTCCGCTGTGGGGGCGGGCAAGTCCCGAATCTGGGTCTTGCCGCTCACCACATCGAAGCGCAGGCGCCGGAAGTCGGTGTACTGCGTTCGGATGAAGTCGCACACGGTGGTCTGTCGGGCTTCCTTGCTCATCGTGCGCCTCCTCTCCACATGATACGCGGCACGATACGGCAGCCCTCGCCGAAGACATGGGTCAGCACGGCTTGGTAGGAGTGCAGCACGAGGGCGTCGTTCAGGTGCAGTTCCGCGCGGCAGATGAGCATTTGGCGGTTGCGCCCACGCCGTAGCGGCAGGCGGGCGATAAGCACCTCGCTCAGCAGTTCGTTCAGGTACGCACGCTGCTCATCGCTGCCACCGCGGAGCACCAAATATACGACGCGGTCGAGGTTTAGTTCGGTCATCACTTGCGCCGGCTTCGACAGCGCAGACTTCTGCATAGTAGCAGAGAAGAAATAAGTTTCTGTTGCCATAATGGTAGTTGTGTTTAGTGTTTAAGATTATGGCAAGCGCTTGCAGCAGGTGCGTGTAGGTTTGTCCGGACGATTCACGCTCGCCTGCCTTGTACGGTGCAAAGGTAGGCAAAAAAAGCGGCGCTTGCAAAGGC
>JALFGC010000077.1 GCA_022777485.1 Bacteroidales bacterium | reverse complement strand
GCAACTGCTGGTGTTTGCGCCGCTTGGTGTACCCTATTGGGCGAATGCGCTGTTTGCAGTGGGGATTGCGTATCTGTGTACATTCCGTGGCGGAGTGAAGTCGCTGGTATGGACCGATTTGCTGAAGACGATATGTATGGTGGGGTCCGTGGGGTTGTGTATCTGGTTTATTCTGCGGGCGTTGCCGGAGGGATTTGTTACTGCGACAGACTCTATGGTGCGGCTCCCGACTTGTCGGGATAACACTTCCGACCGCACCTCCTTGTTGCCACGGATGTTTTACTTTGATGACCCAAAAGACGGCAACTATTTTTGGAAGCAGTTTGTGGCGGGTATCGTGCTGCTGATAGGCACCACGGGCATTGACCAAGACATGATGCAGCGGACGCTGTCTTGCCGCAACTACCGGGATAGTCAGAAGAATATATTGTTGGGTGCAGGTATGCAGGTGGTTGTGATTGGGTTGTTTCTCTTTTTGGGGTATCTGCTATATGCGTATGCCGATACGATGCAAATAGCCTTGCCGACGAATCCTGATGATGTATTCCCCTATTTGGCTACGGGCGGGTATTTCCCGATGATAGTGGGAGTACTGTTTATCATTGGCTTCATTGCCTCTGCTTATTCGTCTGCGTGCGGCGCACTGACGGCATTGACCACTTCGTTTAGTGTGGACATTGTAGGGAATTTGAAAATTAGCAAATCTTATAACAAGTTAGGCATTGTGCATTTCTGCATGGCGGCGGTGATGGCAGGGTGTATCATAGTGATACATTTGCTAAACAATGACTCGGTGATACAGACGGTGTTCTTGGTGGCGAGTTACACATATGGTCCGCTGCTGGGTATGTTTGCTTTTGGTATGCTGACAAAATGGCAGGTGCGCGATAGATGGATACCACTGATAGCAATAGTCGCGCCCGTGATTACCTATATCATTGATATCCATTCCGCTGTGTGGTTCAACGGTTATGTCTTCTCCCACGAGCGGCTGCTGCTGAATGCCGTGTTGACCTTTGTAGGAATGATGGCGATTATTAGAAACAAAAACGAACAATAATATAAACAAAAACAGTTACTTAAACAAATATATTCAAATATTGTCCAAATGTTTTATTAGACAACTTTATTTCCGCAAAAATAGCATTATTTGTAATACATTTGTGTATTTGGAATATTTTTTGTACCTTTGCACGCAGAAATGTATTTAATTATGATTTATGAATTATGAGTACCCATGCTCTGAATAGTTGGCATACAAGGCACTCACAACATATAAAACCTTACAAATATGACAGAGATTAGTACTGAGAAACTGGTGGATACGATTATTGAGGGTATCCAAAATCGCAAGGGCGAACGCATTGTAACGATAGACTTGCGCAAGATAAAAGAGGCACCTGCGGAGTATATGGTGATAGCGGAAGGCAATAGCAACACGCAGGTAGCGGCTATAGCCGATGAGGTGGACGACCATGTGCGCACCGAGACGCATGTGCATCCGCTGAGTGTGGCAGGCATAGAGAATGCGGAGTGGGTGGCAATGGATTATGGCACGGTTTTTGTCCATATCATGCAGCGTGAGCCCCGCGCGTACTACGATATTGAGCACCTGTGGGAAGACGGGGTGGTTACGGCAATTGAGAATTAAGAACCTTATTTAATTAAGAATTATGAATTAAGAATTAAGAGAACATAGGAATTGACTTAAGAGCATGCGCCCTCTTAATTCTTAATTCTAAATTCTAAATTAGAATTATTATGAGTGAGCAAAATCCTAATCCTTCTAACAACAATTTCCCGAACATGAAGCCGAACAACCAGAAGCCCAACCGCTGGCGTTGGGTGAGTTGGTTGTTGTATAGTGTGGCATTTTTTCTGCTGGCAATATGGATGTTCGGCGGCGATGCAGGTAGTGCTGCCAGCAAAGAGTTGAGTTACACCAAGTTTGTTGCGTATATCGAGAACGACGCCGTGAAAGACATTACGGTGTATGATGATAATCATGCGAAAGCCTTGGTGAAGCCGCAGAGTTATGTGCTGGTGTTCGGCGACCAAGGCAAGGGTGAGCAGGCGAAAGGCGAAGTAGCGTCGCAGATCCCGTCCGTGGAGGAGTTTTCGAAATACCTTGACGGCGTGAATAGTGCGCGCAAGGCGGATGGCAAAGTGGCGATAGATGTGCGCTACGAGAAGTCGAAAGACTACTGGTATCTGATACTGGTGAACATATTGCCCTTTGCGCTGATGATACTCTTCTTCGTGTGGATTAGTCGCGGCATGGGTGCGGCAGCAGGCGGTGCCGGCGGTATCTTCGGCGTCGGCAAAGCAAAGGCGCAGGTGTATGACAAAGAGAAGAAAGACAAGGTAACCTTCAAAGACGTGGCGGGCTTGTACGGCGCGAAGCAAGAGGTGCAAGAGATAGTCGCATTCCTGAAAAACCCGAAGAAATACACCGACTTAGGCGGTAAGATACCCAAGGGCGCGCTGCTGGTAGGTCCTCCGGGCACCGGTAAGACCCTGCTGGCGAAGGCTGTGGCAGGCGAAGCGGATGTACCTTTCTTCTCCATGTCGGGTAGCGACTTTGTGGAGATGTTCGTGGGCGTGGGCGCAAGCCGCGTGCGCGACCTCTTCCGACAAGCGAAAGAGAAAGCACCGTCTATCATTTTCATTGACGAGATAGATGCGATAGGGCGCGCGCGAGGTAAGAACGCGATGATGAGCGGCGGCAACGATGAGCGCGAATCCACGCTCAACCAGTTGCTCACCGAGATGGACGGCTTCGGCACGAACTCCGGCGTGATTATCTTAGCAGCGACCAACCGCGCAGACGTGCTGGATGCAGCGTTGCTCCGCGCAGGCCGCTTCGACCGACAGATACACGTGGAGTTGCCCGACTTGCAGGAGCGCAAGGAGATATTCGGCGTACACCTGCGTCCGCTGAAGTTGGACGACAGCCTCGATGTCGATTTCTTGGCAAAGCAGACGCCGGGTTTCTCGGGTGCGGACATTGCCAATGTATGCAACGAGGCAGCGCTTATCGCTGCGCGCAACGAGCATAAGGCGGTAGGCAAGCAAGATTTCATGGACGCTGTGGACCGTATCATCGGCGGCTTGGAGCGCAAGACGAAGATCATGACCGCGGAGGAGAAGAAGTCGATAGCCTACCACGAGGCAGGACACGCGACCATATCTTGGATGTTGCGTTGGGCAAACCCATTAGTGAAGGTAACGATAGTGCCTCGCGGGCAGGCGCTGGGCGCAGCATGGTACTTGCCCGAAGAGCGCCAACTGACCAACAAAGAGCATATCCTTGACGAACTATGCTCACTCTTAGGCGGGCGCGCCGCAGAGCAACTCTTCCTTGACCAGACCTCCACAGGTGCGCTGAACGACCTTGAGCGGGCGACAAAGCAGTCGTATGCGATGGTGGCATACTATGGTATGTCGGAGAAACTGAAAGATGTTAGTTTCTACGACTCTACGGGGCGCTATGATTATGGCTTCACGAAGCCCTATTCGGAGACTACCGCTGAGATTATCGACCAAGAGACGCAGGCGATTATCGCAGAGCAGATGGCGCGTGCAAAACAAATCCTTGAGGAGCACGCCGAGGGGCACCACGCGCTCGCAGACTTGCTGATAGAGCGTGAGGTCATCACCTCAGAAGACGTAGAGCGCATCCTCGGTCCCCGCCCGTGGAAAAGCCGCGGAGACGAAATCCTCAGCGAAAACCCTACGGATTCCACACAAACTCCGAATACACAAGCACCCACCGCAGACGCAACCGTCTCGCCCGCGGCAGAATGTCCGGGTACGTCCCGACCAGTCGGGGCTGAAAACGAACAAGAAAACATATAATTAACGTGTAATTATTCGTATAATTTTATGTCTCCATTAAAGCCCATTAAAAATCCATTAAAAAGACTATGCTTTAATGCTCCTTTAATGGTCTTTAACGGAGAACCTAACAAGAAATTTTTAATGGTCTTTTTATGTCTCCATTAAAGTCCATTAAAAGTCCATTAAAACACAACGCTTTAATGCTCCTTTAATGGTCTTTAACGGAGAACCCAACAAGAAATTTTTAATGGTCTTTAACGGAAAATCCAACAAGAAATTAATGATTCATTACACGTTAATTACATGTTAAAAGAAAACCGATAATTTAATGCTCTTTTAGTGGTCTTTAACGGAGAACTCAAAAAGAAATTAATGATTAATTACACGTTAATTACATGTTAAAAGGAAAACGATAATTACACGTTAAAGGAAAAACGATAATTACACGTTCAACGCGAGTATGAAACGCATTTCATTGATTTTCTGCCTATTGGCAGTTGCATTGCTTGGATTTGCGCAAGCAAAGTATGTATTCTATTTTATCGGCGACGGCATGGGCACGAACCAGGTGCTGGGTACAGAGATGTACCTGTCGGAACTGAAAGGTGAGATAGGTCGTCAGCGACTGTGCATGACGCAGTTTCCTTACTCCGGTCAGGCAGCGACTTTCTCTGCGAGCAACGGTATCACCGACTCGGCGGCGGCAGGCACTTGCCTCGCGAGCGGCAAAAAGACCAAAAACGGCGTGCTGGGACAGGATGCAGAGGGACAGGATGTCAGGACCGTGGCAGAGATATTGAAAGCGCAAGGTTGGGGCGTGGGTATCATGACCTCGGTGGCGATTGACCATGCCACGCCGGGGGCGTTCTATGCCCATGTGCCGAGCCGAGAGATGTACTACGAGATAGGCAAACAGTTGGCTTTCTCCGACTTCGATTTCTTTGGCGGTGCTGCTTTCCACCAGCCCAATCCGAAGAGCGTTATGGGTAAGCGCACGAACCTCTACGACCTCTGCGAGGAGCAGGGCTACACGCTGGCGCACGGCTTTGAGGAGGCACAAGGATTGATGGACGCAAAGAAGATGATACTCATGCAGAGCACCGACGGTATCGACCGCAACAAGCCGTCTTATAACATTCCCTATGCCATTGACCGCAAGGCGGATGATTTGACGCTGGAGCAGATAGTACGCACGGCTATCCCCTTCTTGAGCAGCAAGCACGAACGTTTCTTCATGATGGTGGAGGGCGGCATGATAGACTATGCGAGCCACGGCAACGATGCCGCAACGGCATTCGGCGAAGTGATAGCCATGGATGAGGCATTGCGTGTGGCATATGCGTTCTATCAGGCGCACCCCGATGAGACGCTGATAGTGGTAACGGCAGACCACGAGACGGGCGGCATGGCACTGGGCAATAGCGACTACACGCTGAACCTGCAATTGCTGCAGAATCAGCACTGCTCGGCATGGATATTGTCGGACAAGGTCTCTGCCCTGTTCAAGGACAAGAAAGCCCCTCGCTGGGAGACCGTGCAGCGTGTGCTGACGGAAAGCCTTGGGCTGTACGACAAAGTGGAGGTAACGGCAGAGGAAGACGCTGCGCTGCAAGAAGCATACAAGAAAGCGGTGTCGCACAAGGGCAACGACATGAAGACCATGTACAAGGATATCAACGAGATAGGCGCACTGGCAGTGAAGATGCTCAACGACAAGAGCAAAATCGGCTGGACGACACATGCGCATAGTGCACATGCCGTGCCTATCTTTGCCGTAGGTGTCGGTGCAGAACGGTTCTCGGGATGGCACGATAACAGCGACATTGCAAAACTGATTCTACGCGCTACCGGCACCAGATAATATCAGGATAATAGATAAAGGACAAAAGACTTATCCGCCTCTCATAGCAGAGACGGATAAGTCTTTTTTTTTGTGTTCTCTTAGTTCTTTATCGCTTGTGCAAGATGATGGCAAAGCCTCCTGCGGACGCCATGGGGATGGTGAGGCGGTCGCCCTTTCGGCAGTGGATGGTGTCGATACGATAGGCGTAGGGATTGGTCTTCCAATCGGCGTCAGCGGCGTCGCGGAAGATGGTAGCGGTGTAGGTAGTGTTCGGCTCCAAGAAAGAGAATTCGATGGTCAGTTCTCGCGGGTTCTCGTCGGTGATACCGCCCACATACCAATCATCGGAATGGCGGTCTTGGCGAGCAAAGACGCAGTAGTCGCCTATACGTCCGTCCAAGAGGACAGACTGCTTCCAGTCGCAGGGCACTTGCTTTATGAAAGTGAAGGCGTCGGGGTGCTGCATGTAATGCTCGGGCAGGTCGCATGCCATCTGCAGAGGCGAGTAGAAGCAAACGAAGAGTGCGAGTTGGTTCATGAGCGTAGCATGGGCGCGGGTGTTGGGGTTGTTGGGATTATCGAAGTTGAACACGCCCGGGGTGTAATCCACCGGTCCGCACATAATGCGGGTGAAGGGGAGTACCGTAACATGCTCGGCCGGGCTGCCACCGTCGCCTGCCCACGCGTTCCACTCCTGCCCGCGCACTCCCTCCTGCGTGAGAAGGTTAGGATAGGTGCGCTGCAAACCGGTAGGCATAACAGGCTCGTGGTTGTCGATAGACACTTGGTATTTCGCTGCCGTCTCAATGACGCGACGGTAGTGGCGCACACCCGCCTGACTCTTGTTCCACTGCAAGCCGTCCACGGTATGGATAATGGGGGCTACATAGCCGGTCTTGACCACATGTATGTTGTGGGCTTGTGCGTAGGCAAACGCCTTGTCTAACTGTGGCTCGTATTCATCGGCTCTTCCGCCTGTCTCATGGTGCCCTATCATCTCCACACCAAGTTGGTAGGATAGGCGCGTGATGGAGTCGATGTCGAAATCAGGGTATGGTATGTCGTACTCAAAATGCTTGGGGACGGGGTTTACCCATGTCTCCCATCCTTCGTTCCATCCCTCTGCGAGCACGCCTCCGAAGCCGTGTTGGGCAGCAAACTGCATGTAGCGGGTCATGTTGGCGGTGGTGGCGCCGTGGGTAGGCGATTGGTGCCAAGTCATAGTGCCGAGGTGCATACCCCACCATATCCCTATGTATTTCATCGGTTTAATCCACGAGGTGTCCTCTATGCGGCAAGGCTCGTTGAGGTTGAGCATGATACGCGAGGCGACCAAGTCGGGCAAGGTGCGCGTGAGGATAAGCATGCGCCAGGGAAGACCCTCTAAATCTCCCTTAAAGGGAGACTTTTGTATGTGTGCTGCTGTGCCATCGGCTAATGGGGTGAGGTATGTGTGGATGGTCTGTCCGTTGCAGTAGAGGTTCTGGGCGGGGAAGTCGGTGAGGGCTGCCTCGTGCAAGAAACCGTAGGAGCCATCGGGGAACTCAAGTGTAAGGGGTGAGCAGAGAGTGTCTTGCTTCTGACTGATAGGTGCCTTCTGCCAAAGCGCTTCGTAGTACTCGGTGCGCCATGGGATAGACCACGCTTGGGGCTCGGAAGCGAAAGTGTAGGCAGAATGCTCGTCCATGATGAGGAAGCGTCTGAGTTTCTTCTGCTCGGGGAAGGAGTAGCGGAACGCCATGCCGTCGTTGAAGAGGCGGAAGACGATGTTCATCCGAATGCCAGTGCGGTGTTGCAGGCAGACGGTGAGTTGGGTATGTTGGTCGCGTATGAACTGCTCCTCGCCCCAAACGGTCTCCCACACCGTATCGCAAGAGGCGGTATCGGCAGCGAGCAGACGCATGTTATTCGACAAATGGATGGTCTGCCCATTGACCGTTGAGTCGGCAATGATGGTCATCCCCAAGGCGGAAGGAAGCAAGATAGCCGTATCTTGACGGCTAAGCGCGTACTGCGGTTCGCCCTTGGTAGTGAGCGAGAAAGTGAGTTGAAGGTTGCCATCGGGCGAGGCAATGCGGGTCAGGGGTTTTGCAAACGCTCCCAAAAAGGCGAGGGAGCATAGTGTTGCGAGTATGCCGATACGGCGGAAAGGCAAAGGGAAGTGTTTCATTGGGATGAAGGATAAAGGATAAAGGATAAAAGACTTATTACCTTCGTCTTTGAGGATTTAGGATGCTTTTTGGATGAAGGATAAAGGATGAAAGATGAAGGATGAAAGACTTATTACCTTCGTCTTTGAGGATTTAGGATGCTTTTTGGATGAAGGATAAAGGATGAAAGATGAAGGATGAGAGACTTATTACCTTCGTCTGTGAGATTCAGAGTCAAAACTATTTAGTCTTTAATCCTTCATCCTTTATCTTTAATCCATTGGTTACAGCGGGCGGATGGTGATGGCGTAGCCACCTGAGGGCGCCTCGTAGATTTTCAGTTTGGTCTTGCTATTTACCTTTTTGGTGGAGATGGTGTATGCCTGCGGGTTGGTCAGGTAGTGCGCGTCTTTGGCGTCTTGGTAGATAGTGGCGACATACTGTTTGCCGGCGGGCAGGAAGTCGAGCGAGATAGTGGATGTACGCGCGTCTTTGCCGCAGGTGCCACCCACGAAATACTCATCTTTGCCTTTGGTCTTCCGCGCTACGGTGATATACTCCAACGGCTCTGCTTCAAGGTACCACGATTGGTCCCAATCGAGCGCCACATCGCAGATGAATTGGAAGGCGTCGGGGAAACGCTCGTAGTTCTCGGGGACATCCGCCGCCATCTGCAAGGGTGAATACATGGTTACATAGAGCGCGAGTTGGTTGCAGAGGGTAGTGTTGCAATGGTTTGGGTTGTTGGGCGACATCTTACTCATATCCATCTCGAAGATACCCGGCGTGTAGTCCATCGGTCCTCCGTTGAGTCGCGTGAAGGGCAGGATACAGGTATGTCCGGGCTGAATGCCCATGGTGGCTTGGTATTCGGTGCCCATCGCCGACTCGTTGCCGATGAGGTTAGGATAGGTGCGGCAGAGCCCAGTGGGACGCACTGCCTCGTGGGCATTGACCATGACATGGTACTTCGCCGCCTTCTCAATGCAATAGAGGTAGTGGTTGTTGACCCACTGGGAGTAGTGGGTCTCGCCTCGCGGCACGATATTGCCCACATAGCCCGATTTCACGGCGGGGTAGTCGTAGCGGTTCATGAACTGATACGCGGTATCGAGATGGCGCTCGTAGTTGCGGATAGAGGCAGAGGTCTCGTGGTGCATAATCATCTTCACTCCCTTTTCCTTGGCATAGTTGTGGATACGCTCTACATCGAAGTCGGGATAGGGTGTAACGAAGTCATAGACATAGTCTTTCTGGTTTCCGAGCCAGTCTTCCCATCCGATATTCCAGCCCTCAACGAGCACACCATCGAAGCCATACTTGGCGGCGAAATCGATGTATCGGAGTACATTCTCGGTGGTGGCGCCGTGGTTGCCGTGGGGCGTTACCTTGCTGTAGTCGGTCTTGCCGATTTGCACGGAGGGGAGGTCGTTGGTGTAAGACCACGCCTTGCTCCAGTTAATCATCTCCCACCATACTCCGATGTATTTCATGGGCTTAATCCACGATGTGTCCTCTATGCGGCAAGGCTCGTTGAGGTTGAGCGTCATGCGGTTAGCAAGGATTTGCTTTGCGTCGGTCGCTACCTGTATGGTTCGCCACGGGCTTTCGCAAGGGGCTTGCATGTAGCCCTTCATCCCTTGTGCGTCGGGCGAGAGATGGGAGGTGAAGACAAAGGTGGTGTCGTTGAGGTCGAGGTGCATGCAGGCGTAGTTGACGAGCGCCGCCTCGTGGATAGTGAGCCACACGCCGTTGTCGGTATGCAGCAGGAGGGCGGTCTGGACACCGGTCTTGGAGAATCCGCGTTGGCTGACATTGCCCACGCGGGTAGCGTCGCTCAGGCTACGGATTTCACTTAGGCGCGAGCGGGTGTATTCGTACTCTTGGGTATCGTAATCGCCTGAAATCCAATAGGCTGTGATATCGCCCGGCATGGCAAACTCGGTCTGCTCTTCGCGGATGGTGAAATAGTTGAGCCCGAGCAATGGGAACTCGTAACGGAACGCCAAGCCCTCGTCGAACAGGCGGAAGCGCAGGCGGATATAGCGATTCTGCGGATTCTGCTTGAGGAGCACAAGGAGTTCGTTGTAGTGGTTGCGTATGTCGCGCTCCTCGCCCCAGACGGGTTGCCATGTGTCGTCGAAGGTACTGCGGTCGGCACTCACCTGCTCAAAGCCATAGAGCAGTTGGTCGTTCACAAGGTCCAAACCGAGGTGCGAAGGGCGAACAAGCGTGTCGTTGCCCAGCGTGAGCATATAAGTCATGCGCCCCTGCTCACCGATTGCGAACTGCATAGACAGTCTGCCATCGGGAGAGGTAAGGGTCTCGCTCGCCAACACAGTTGCCGAGAGCGCTATGGTTGCCCAGATAGATAGGATGATGCGTTTCATTTGATTGCGTTATTTCGTTAGTCGATACACTTTGCATGCGTGTGGTGCGAGTTCCACGCTGATGGAGTTCATCTTGCCGAGGTCTTTGTGCTCCCAGAGGTCTCGCACCTTCATCTCGCCTTCCGTTAGCGTGGAGAAAGAGAGGAAGCGCGTTTGCGGGGTGTCTTCACGGTTGAAGAGACCTACCACCCAGTCGCCGTTCTGCATCTGTCCTACCCAAATCTGGCTCTCCACCTTGCCCAAGTCGCGCGAGAGGGGTCTGCCTACAAAGCCGTCTTTGTTGAGCGCCAGCAGCTCCTCGTTCTGATAATACTGCACGCGGTTCTCAATGTCCTTAGAGTCGTATTGGTCGGCGCAGGCAATAGGACCGCCACCTATCAGCTGAAGCGAGATAACCGATTCGCACTCGTCCTTGGTGCTAAACTTGTTCTCGTGGTTCATCGTAGTCAAGCGCGTGAAGTCGCCGTCCATGATAATCTTACCACGCCCGGCAATATCCGACCAATAGACGAAACCATCAAAAAGATTGAACGTTGTGGGCCACCAGTTGGCATTCAAGGCACCACGTTGGCGATAATATTCGTGCCCTTTATGTTCGTCATATACATTCGCGCCGCTCAAGCCGGAGAAGGAAGCCCAGTGTCCGCAGAATACATCCATCTCGCATCGCATCATGTTCATATAGCGACGCTCGTTGGCACCATGGTTAAGTCCCAAAGGCATAACGATAGAGGTGAAGACACCATATTTGACCGCTGCCTCGTTGATATACTTCAATGCCAGTTCATACTCTTCCGTGCCGTATCCTCGTCCGTGATTATCACCCATACCCGTTCCGTTCTCAAAGAGGCACATGAAGTCCATACGGATATAGGTTACGCCCAACTCGCTGTAGTACTTGAAGAAGCCGTCGATGAACTCCTTGCACCCGGGATGGGAGGGGATAGCCCATTGGAAAATCTCGTTTGCGGGATTTGCGTTCGGCCTCATCACGTTATCCACGCCCTCTTGGTAGAGCAGGCTGCCCACGTTGTACTTGGTACCCGGGATAATCTGATTCCAATCGCAGTGAATCCACAGCGGGTTGTCGTACACGCCCAAGCGCAAGCCGTGCTCTTTGCAGAGGGCTACCAAGTCTTTGAGGGCGAATTTCTCGCCGTTCTCCTCGCCGTAGTGCGTCATATAGAGGCAGGAGTTGTCGCAGTACATGGTCATAAAGCCATCGGTGCAAACCATGTCGTATCCGTATGGCAGCAGGTTCTTCTCCACCCACTCCACGTTCTTCACCCATCTGTCCCACGGCATGTTGCGGTTGGTGCCATCTGCCTCCGCCTCAAAGCAGTATTCATAGACCGTCCAATAGAGCGGTGCATTCGCCTGCACTTTCGGTGCCTCGATGATGGGGTCGTCTTCCACATCGTCTATCGTCCAACCGGTGTCGATTTTTGTCTCGCAAGACACTTGCGTTAGCGCTATAAACCACGCGCCAAACGCCAAAAAGAGATATTTCAGTTTCATGTTGGTAAATTTCATGTTTAGAACTTCGTGTTTTTAACTCCGCTTCGCTTCGTGTAGGAAACTTCGTGTAAGTAACTCCGCTTTGCTCCGTGTACAGCCCGCAGGGCTTTCATACATTTACTTTCTTACAGCCCGCAGGGCTTTCGTACACGAAGTTGTTTCCCTTACTTCTCGAACGTTACGGTGCTTCTCAGGGCATCGAGGGTGATGGTGTAGTCGCCAGCCTCTTTCACTATCCATTTCTGGTCGGGGTCGCCGTTGGAGGTATAGAAGAAGCCCATCGGCTTACCTATCTCTACCGGCGTGTTTGCCGCCATCGCCATGAGGGTCGGTCCTTGGTAGTCGGAGGTGGTGAGCGGGAACTTGATTTCGCCCGGGATCAGCGTGCCTTTCCATTGGAACTTGCCGTCTCCAATGAAAGAGAAGCATTGCGTGAAGGGCGTGTCCCAGCCGCTCGGCGTAGCGCTACCGCAGAGATAGACATAGGCGTAGTTGCAGAGACGGGTGAACGAGAGGGTGCGGTTGCTCAGGTCGGCATCCACCTGATAGATACCGTCTGCCGCGCATTGCCATTTGAAGTCATCCGCATCGGTGGTGCCTTGCGGGTGGAAGAGCATATCGGTAGTGCCCTCGGTATTGACATTGGCGGTTGTAGCGGTGTAGAAGGCATCTTCGAACAAGCCGCTGGAGGGGTTGCAAGCCAGTTTCAACTCGCCCTTGGTGAGCGGTCCCGTCCATGTCAGACTGGTCTCGCTCAGTTGCTCCATATAGGAAGCGTTACCTAAGTTCCATCCGCCCCATGTAGCATCGCCGATAAGCGCGAGCGGCTGGTTGAGCACCAACGTCATCGCATCGAGGTTCACCTCGGGCGCATAGAAGCCCTCCTGCTGCACGGGCACACCCTTCACCGTCTCGGCGGTGGCATGCACCATCTGACGCTCGTTTGCCCCCATGCCGATGAAGTCCGCCTCATCCGACTGCTCCATCAGGAAGAAGAACTCGCCGGGCTGCATCACGCCGCGGTAGACGTAGGCATTCACGCCCGCTATCTTCTCCATCACCAACGCATTGGCATAGTCGTTGCCCGCCGAAGTAGCGCTGCCCGCGATATAGAGGTAGTTGGCAAAGCCCAGCGCATCGAAAGTAGCGGTAGAAAGCATCGGCTTGATATAGGTCTCCGAGCCCAATGGGTTGGCTATCAGTTCTGCCTCTATCTGCATCCATGTGCCCGGGGAAACGCCCCACTGCTCTAACATCGCGTTCAACTCCGAGTGGGTGAACGACAAAGACTGCATGCCCTTCACCGACAACTTGCTGATAGATGTCTCGAAACCATTGCCTGCAATGTCCATCTTGAAATAGTAGTCGTAGCCCGTAGTGCCTTCCAAAGGCTCGGGCGTATCCCAGGTGAAAGTGATGGCATACTCGCCGGCATAGCGTTGCGCCAGCACCACACTGTCCCGCGACGCACGCAGGTGCAACGCGTCCTCAGGCTGAGGTATCTCATAGTGCATGCTCTCCTGCCGGCATCCTGCCAGCAAAAGCAGCGTACTGAATATATAAAGAATCTTTTTCATAATCGTGATTATTTTGACCGCTTCGCTGTCCGACCGTTTCACTGTCTGACCACTACGTTGTCCGACTGATTTACCAACATCCGCAAATTTCTTTCTAAATTTCTGCAAGGGCACAGCCCGCAGCAAGGAGTTTTTTGTAATATTCCTGCTCGCTTACGCTCACGAGATTCATAGGATTCTTGCAGAGATACCAACATCCGCAAATTTCTTTCTTAATCTCTGCAAGGGCACAGCCCGCAGCAAGGAGTTTTTTGTAATATTCCTGCTCGCTTACGCTCACGAGATTCATAGGATTCTTGCAGAGGATACTATTCGTTTGCCATCTCAGTCTGACAGTGAACAAAGTGAGCGGTCGTTTGTCGTTCAGCGCTTTAGCGCGGTCTATCATCTTACTTCCAATACGGTAATTGTTTCAACTTCGGGTTGCGGTCTATCTGACTCTGGTGGATGGGGAACCAATAGTACGCCTTCTTATACACGCGCGTCTGATACTGCGTCTTCAGGAAGAACTCGGCATCGGTCTTACCCGAGTAGTTCATGCCGTACTGTGGACCATTGAGTTTCTCCTCTGCCAGTTTCCAGCGGCGCAGGTCGTCGTAGCGCAAACCCTCGCAGCAGAGTTCCACATTACGCTCGTGGCGGATAATCTCTCGGATAGCCTCCTGCGTGTTGTCCACGTGGATATACTTGTCTGTGGTCGCTCCCGTAGTGTATCCTCTGACGCCGGCGCGCGCACGGATACGGTTCACATACTCCAATATCTCCGCATTACCCGGGTCGCACTCGTTCAGCGCCTCCGCGTAGTTCAGGTAGGCTTCGCCCAAGCGGTAGAGCACCCCGGGGCGATACTGGAAGTTACCCTCTTTCACATGGGTCTTCGGGTGCACCTTCTTGCGCAGCAGGTAGCCGTTCTGCGGGGCATCGTGGGTATGAATGTTGTCATCGCCCCCGTTGAAGAAGTCGAAGCAACGCTCCTCCTGCGTGAAGTAGGAGTGGTGGAACGACACCGCCACATAGAACCGAGGCTCGCGGTGGCAGTAACTCTTGTGCGTATGCTCGTAGGTGATTGCACCGCCGTTGATTTGCTCATCCCATGCCGTGGCGTCGCTCGTGATACGGCTCTCCTCGAAGCCCTCTGCCTCGTAGCCCGACGCAGGGTCTGTGATGGGCAGACCGTTCTCCATAAAGAAAGCGTCCACCAACTGCTGCGTAACGCTATAGCCGCCCGAACCGCCCGAGTTAGCAGGCGTTACATGCTTCTCATACTCCGTGTAGTCGCTACCGCCCGGGCGGGCAAACAAGATTTCCTTATTGCCTTGGTCGAAGGTGGTGAAGAGCATGTTCTGCACAGACATGTAGTGGTCCACCGCGCCCGACTTATCGGTCTCTTCATACAGCGCATAGCCCGCTCCCTCCGCCGTTTCTATCAGCAACTTGCAGGCATCCGCCGCCTTGCGCCAACGCGCAGGGTCGTACTGCTGCGCAAAGATCTCTTCGCCTTTGTCGTTCACGTAGCCCGCATAGTCGCTGTTGCCGTTCACTAAGGGCGAAGCCGCAAACAGCAGCATACGCGCACGCACAGCCAGCGCCATCACGCTCGTAGCACGACCGTACTTCTGCGCACTCGAATAGACGGCGGGCAACTTCTCCGACACCGCCAATAGCGTCGAGTCGCACCAGTCGATCACCTCATAGTAAGGCGACTGACCTACCTGCAAGTCCTCTACCGCCATGTCCGTGCTGTACAGCACCCCGGGCGTAAAAGGAATAGCCCCGTAGGTGTTCACCAACAGGTATTGGTAATACGCTATCAGGAACTCACACTCCGCCTTCATATAATCCACCTCCGTCTGCGACACTCCTTGGTCGGGCAGCGCATGCACGTTCTCGATGAAGATATACGCCTCGCGGATACGCTGAGGCAACGTAGCCCAGTAGTCCCCGTCCCAGTCGCTTGAAGGCGTCCACTCGCCCAAGATATAGGGTATCACTTTCCAGTTCCATTGGCGCCAACGCTCGCTCGGACTCATCTCGTCGCCCAAGATGTCCCATCCGAGGTATCTGCCGTAGCCAAAGTAGGGATCGGGGATGTTCGAATACACACCTGCCAACCAGCCCATCATGCGCGTCTTATCCTCGAACACCATCTCAAGCGTCAACTCCGTATCCGGCTCCTTGTCCAAGAAACTGCAACCGCTTACGGGTAACATGAACGCACATCCAATCAAAAATATATAAAGATTCTTTTTCATAAATAATACTTCGTGTTAATAACTCACTCCGTTCTCTTATTCTCCATCCCGACAGGTCGGGATTGTTCGTTCATTTTATGTCTCCATTAAAGACCGTTAAAAGTCCGTTAAACCATGTTTTAATGGTTTTTTATATGGTTTTTTAATGGAGAAATCAACGAATAATTATGGTTTATTAACGGAAAACGATTACCACCCCATTTCTATGCTAATCATCCCCGAGCGCATGGTCGGATAGCGCAGACCGTCGTTCGTGCTGAGTTCGGGGTCCCACATCTTGAACTTCGAGAAGCAGAACAGGTTATTCCCCGACAGCGAGATACGGAATTTCTTCGCGTGCATCGCCTCCAACGCTTTCTTCGGCAGCGAATACCCTACCTCCAGCGTCTTCAGGCGCAGGAAACTCATGTCTTTCTTCCACCATGTGCTCGCCACGTTGTTGTTGGTGTTCGTTGCTTCGCTCAACCTCGGCCAGAACACATCCTGCGATGGGTTCTCCTCCGTCCAACGGTCGTTGTAGTTGGCATACACGTTGCCCAGCACACCTTGTCCCGAGCCCGGGATGAAGTAGTTGCTGCCGCCGATGATACGCCATGTATCGCCCGTACCTTGGAAGAACACATTGATATCCACACCGTACCACGACAGGTTACCGCCGAAGCCATACACTATCCGCGGGTCGTTCGTTCCGCCTATATAGCCCTTGTCTTCCTCGTTAATCTTGCCGTCTTTATTCATATCGATATACTTGATATCACCCGGGCGCACCTGAGCACCCAACTCCGGCGTAGGCAAGGACGACAACAGTTTACCCGACGCATCGAAATCCTCCGCCGTATAGAGCCCGTCTGCCGTATAGCCATACAGCGTGTTGATGCTCTGCCCCGTCTGACTACGATAGGTGCCCTTGATGCTCTCCGGCTCGTCAATCTCAAGGATGGTGTTCTTTGCGTAGGTGAATGTCCCGCGCAAAGATAACTGCAGC
Source organism: Bacteroidales bacterium (assembly GCA_022777485.1). Taxonomy (GTDB): domain Bacteria; phylum Bacteroidota; class Bacteroidia; order Bacteroidales; family Paludibacteraceae; genus Colicola. The sequence continues at coordinate 25,383 of JALFGC010000077.1, read as the reverse complement.
CCATTGCCGAAACGGTGGTTGTAAGTTGCCGACAAGTCCACACCGCGGTTGTCCACCTTACCGAAATTCGCATACGGCGTACTCAGGAAGCCCGCCTGCGTCGGGATGGTATTACGCTGCATGAAGATGTTGCTGCGCAACTCTTGGAAGAAGTCCACCTGCAGGTCAAGGTCGTTGTATAGTCCTAACTCGAAGCCCACATTCGCCTTGCGGCTGGTCTCCCATGTCAGGTCCGTAACGCCCACTTCTCCTTCCTGCACACCGGTGTAATAGACATCGCCCTTGTAACCCCAGTTATAGCCGCTCGCATCGGCATTGATAGTAGTGAGGTAGGCAAAACGGCGCGAACCGCCGATATTGTCGTTACCCACCAAACCAATGCTCGCGCGCAACTTCAACTTACTCAGCACCTCACGCGCCGGCTCCATCCAGTGCTCCTCCGACATCAGCCAACCTATCGCTCCCGAAGGGAAGAAACCGAAACGCTGCCCCTTGGCGAAGTTCTCCGAACCGTTGTAGCCAAAGTTGAACTCGAACACATAGCGGCGGTCGTAGGTGTACGATGCACGACCTGCGATACCCTGATTCCTATATGGCTGCGTGCCGCCGTTGTCGTACGAACGCAGGTTATAGAGCAGCAACGCATCCACCGCATGCTTATTCGCAAAAGTCTGATTGTAGGTTACCGTTCCCTCGAAATACAGGCTGTTGCTGCCGTACTCCGCATCATTGCTATGCCCCAAGAACTCCGAGCCGTATTTCAAGATAGAGTGCACCAAGTTACCCTCATCATCACGACTGCTCGCCGTGCTGTAGTAGTCCGGCGTCTTGCCGCGGGTAACATAGGTCTGCGAGTAGTAGTCGTAGGAGAAGGTTACCTTCGCGCGCAGACCCGGGGTGATGAACTTCAAGTCTTGCTCTATGGCGAACAGGCTCTCTATCTTGCCGCTCGTGCTGCGGTAGTAACCGTTCTGCGTACTCATCGCCCACGGGTTATAGCGGTTGGCAGAAGCCAAGGGTATGGTACCATCGGAATAGATGGCAGGGTGCACAAACGGAGGGGTCTCGAAGGCTTTCTCAAACACCTCATCCGTGCCCGAGTTGCTCTTGCGCAACATCTGCAAGTTACCACCCACATTAAAGCGTAGCACCGTGGTCTTCGTTACATCCAAGTCCACATTCGCACGCAGGTTGAAGCGGTTCAAACCCGATGCCGTGCTGTACGGCAAGGTCTCGTCCACAGCCATGATACCTTTCTCACGGTAGTACGAACCCGTCAGCGCGTAGCGCAGACGCTCGCTACCACCCGCCACATTCAGGTTCACACGCGTGCTGTTCGCCATATCGTTGGTGATGGCATCTATCCAGTCCACATCGGGGTACAAGTCGGGGTCGTAGCCGTAGTAGGTCTTCATTATCTGGTCTTTCGTGAAGGGACGACGGTTGGGGTCGGTGCAGAGGTCGTTGAGCAGGTCCATGTACTCTGCCGCACCGATGAACTGCGGCAACTGCGTCGGCGTAGAAAACGCCTGCTCCACACGGATATCTACACTCGGAGGAGCCACAGAACCACGCTTCGTGTTAATCAATATCACACCGTTTGCACCGCGCACACCGTACATTGCGGAAGCTGATGCGTCTTTCAGCACCGAGAACGCCTCTATCTCTGCGGGGTCAATGTCGTTGAGCGAACGCTCTACACCATCCACCAGCACCAGCGGAGAAGTGTTGCCCGAGAAAGACGCGATACCGCGAATCCAGAAGTTTGAGTTGTCGTAGCCCGGCTCACCCGAGGGTTGCACGGCAATCACACCTGCCAACTGACCCGCAAGGTTGTTACTCATTGAGCGGGTGCTACCCACCTGCAACTGTTGCGGCTCCAGCGTCTGAATACTACCAATAACGGATAGTTTCTTCTGATTGCCATAACCTACTACCACTACCTCGTCCAGCAATTCGTTGTCCTCCAACAGCGTTACCACGAAGTTGATGTCGCTGCCGACGGTAATCACCTGCGTCTTGTAGCCGATGTAGGAGATATTCAACTTGGACTTTTTGTCCGGCACCGTCAGATAGAAGTGTCCGTCCAAATCGGTGATGGTACCCAGCGTCGTGCCATCCACCGAAATAGACACACCTATCAACGGCTCTTTCTGATTGTCCATCACCGTACCGCTAATGCGAATACCTTCCTCTGCCATAGCCGAGAGCGGCAAGGCAGCAAAGAGCAAGAATAGCATTAAGCAAGATAAGGGATGGTATAGTCTATGCAATGCACTCATGATTTGTAATTATTATTTATGTGAGGTAGCAGTTGAAGATAAGGGCGGAGGTAGCACACACCCATTATTATCCTACGTATATCCTACGTATATCCTACGTATATCTTACGTAATTGACTGCATAAGGATAGTAGGAGAAATGCATATCCTATGGATGTCTTTCAAACTTGTCCCGACGTGTCGGGAGTACCCAGCCGTCTACAACTGCTGCCCCACCATTATCATAATGTAACGCCCAAGAGATTGTAGGCTTTATCCCCGCGCAGGATAAGCACCTGACCATCGCGCACCACTTTCCGGCATACCTCATAACCCTCCGTCTGCTCAATGAGCGACTCGGGATTTTCCACGGGCACCAGCGTCAAAGTGCTGGTTTCGGCATTCAGCGTAACCACAAAATCGCCCACGAGAGTGTTGTTCCACTTGTTGTCGCCGTCCTCAATCAGAATCAGGGCAACCTCATAATCACCGGCTTCCGCCATGGCTACTCCCGGCTCTTTGGGTCCAAAGTGCTTGCTAAAGTCGCGTTGACACAAAAACTTCAGCTCACCCGCTTGCAGCGTCAGCGTATCGGTATAAACCACCTTTGTAGAATCATCCAAACGCGCAATAGCTACCGCGTTCTCTATCGTCCAACCCCATGCACATGCCGTACCGATAGGATAGATCTCCTCCGGATAAACCACTTCCGGCTCCTCCGGCTCTGCCACGCTATCCACCTTCACCAGCGTCAGCGTGCCCTCTATCGAGTTGAGCGTTACGGCATACATGCCGGACAGGGTGCAATTCCACTTGTAGTCGCCATCGGTATGGAGAACCACAGGATGCACGCCCGCCGTGTCTAACGGGGTGTTCGCTGTGTCCGGACCGAAGTGGCTGCCGATACGGAAATCCGGATGAAGCATGAACTTCAACTCGCCGGATTTCAACATGAGCGTGTCGGTATAGATAGCTGTCTCCTCGCCCGTTTGAGGCATGGGTTGCGCGGACTCCATCGTCCAACCCCATGTGCATGCCGTACCGATAGGATACACGCGCTTGGCATACGCCTTCGTATCTTCCAAATCTGTACCATCAGCTACGGTCAATTGCATCGTGTTGAGGTTCAGCGTCAGTTGGTATCTTCCGCTGTCCACAAGAAACTTATTGTCTGCATCATCAAACGTAGGACGCGCCGCTACGGAATACACCTGCGTGGTATCCGCCCAATGCAAGGAGTCGCCATTGTTCGCAGGTCCGTAACTCGGCACCCAGTACTCATCCGCAGAGATGAACTTCATCTCGCCGGCTTTGAGCGTACCCGTCCATGTGTACTCGCCATCGGCTACAGTGTGCATGAACACACCTTTTTCCAATGTCCAACCTGCTTCGGTGGCTTCACCTACCAAAACTACCTGCTCGGGCAAATTGTTTGCCATCAAGCCCATCGATGCGCACAAAGCGCAGAGAGAAAAGATTATCTTTTTCATACTACAAGCCCTGTAGATGAGATTTGCCTCACCCACGAAAATAAGAGGTTAATAAAATTGCGTGATAATTATGCTTTGGTTCAGCGCAGACAGTTCAGTATCTCCATAACGAATCCGGAATAAACCTAATCCCAACAACCATTATGAAAACTATCTATCCCTTTTTCTAACTAACAGGGACTCGTTATGGAGATACTTGACTGCTATCTTCGGCTATTTATTGTGCTACAACAAACTTCTTGCCGTTGCGCACATAGATACCCTGCGGCAGATTCTCGAGCGAAGTGCCCAATGCACGACCCATGATATCGTAAACAATATTGTCGTTAACTACAGAGGTCTGCTCTACCGAAGTGGTCGGACCTTTATCGAAGCTATCTGTAGCAATCAACTTATATTCCTCATTCTCCTTAGAAATCCAATACTTTTGGTTCTTATAAGTGGAAGTCTCAACGGTCAACGGATTCCAGCCTTCACCAACAGTCTGCAAGACAAACTTCACTTGATTTACTACAGGAATACTAAAGGAATAGATGCAATCTGCAACTTCTGCCTTCTGATAGGTAGTCCTATCACCAGCTGTACCATCAGTTAGTATATTTTGCCACTCACGCAAATACATGTCACTTCTTCCATCCTTATCACTCCACGTAGTACCTTCCGCTAATTTGAACTCCAAGGTAATCGTTTGGCTGAGCAAAGAATTATCGTCATTATGGTAGCAAGTCAATTTGCCATCATCTTGCTTCTCAGCTTTGATATTGCAACTCTTATCCGTGTAGTATCCGTTTTCATCGTTTTTCATATCAGGCGTTTGGACATTCCAATACTTGTCATGGTATAAGAAGTTGATAGGACCATATACCCCTGTTACTTTTGCCTCAAACCAACCATCTTCCGTCGGGACAATATCGGAAATATCCTTTTCCACATGGGGCACTAATTCAGTCCACACATAGCAGTTAACAGAGCCCATTTCCTCCAATGCTCCCATCTCAATCTGCGCTTTTACACTAATCTCTTGTGGTACGATATACAATTTATTCGCCTTGGTATCAAGAGTCATATTATACGTGCCGGTAGGAATATTTATTTTGAATTTTTCATCGCCCTTACCTCCTTTTACTTTTTTTACCTCATACACTCCGGGAGCTTTGATCTCAGCCCAACTACTACTAGGACCATAATGATCACCAAAACTTTTTTGGCAAAGGAATTTTAACTCGCTTTCTGCACCATTAACGGCAAGGTCAAGTGTTCCTTGGTAAATACCGGAACCTTCACTCGTCTCTACAAAGACTACTTTACCGCTCGGATCCCATCCAACTTCACACCCATCACCTACAGGAAAAACCGCGGTCAAGTTCAAAAATTTTTCTACAACTAATTTTCGTTTACTTGTATTCACGCTCAATTTATAAATGCCGGGCGTCTTTACACCAAATTTATAGTCATCATACTTGGGATCAGCAGGGTCAGCATTTTTACCTTCAGATGGACTGAAGAATTGTAAATCATACGTAGCACCGCTAACCAAATCATTATAAGAAGTCTTTTTATCTTCGGATACTGTGGAGTAATCGTTATGCGCAGGTCCATACATATTGTTCCATCCTTTCTGCGTCAAAAACTTAAACTCACCGGCAGACAAGTAGCCTTCCCACGAAAACTGGTCGCCACTACCCGTCATTGGAACAGCTTCATCCAATGTATAACCGGCAGTTGTTGCCGTACCGATAAGATACATAGCTTCCAATGCCTTTGCAGGGAGAACAGACAAGGCTACCATCGCAGCCAAAAGAAGAATTGATTTTTTCATAATACTTTTGATTTAATAGTTAAACATATTAGTGTTGATTGTTGATTGTCAACGTATTAACCCATTCCAAGGTGGGTAAATTTAAACGGTCGTCTAAACTGACACACTCTTTATATATACTACCCCGCACGCTTAATCCATATCTCGACCATGAGCAGTTTGTAACCAAATTATCAAAAACGCTTGCAAAATGCCACTTGCTCATTTCCTCGTTTTTGCCGACACATAGAGAGGACTTTGAGATGACCTAAAAAGGACCTAAACCCTAAAAACATATAAAGCAAAGAATGAACAAAATGCAACTTTCCCCTATTATCTCGCTATCATATTGTCATCCTTCCTCCTACCCGCTTTACCCCGTCTTTTTTGCCCCACTTTGTGTCAATTTTAACGACCGTCCAAACTGACACACCATACCATTTTTCACACGCCTTTGCCTACCCCATCCTCTGCATTTGCGTTGCAAAATTAGCATATTTCATGCACCCGTGCAATAGCAGTGGGTATTTTGGGAGTGCTTTTTCTGTGCAATACACTGATTTTCAGTATATGTTATTTCTACATAGGATATATTTTGGGAGTAGTTTAAGGAGCTACTGCCCCAATAAAATTCACCAAAATTTGCATATATACAAAAATAATTGTACCTTTGCACGCAAATTTACATACACCATAAACCAACACGCTAAAACACTCTTTGTTATGCTTATAGTATTTATCTCCGCTCTCTTGCAATTAGACTCCGTAATTGCCAATCGGCAGGACTATATCGCTGCCCACGAAGACATCATCCTCACCGCCAAAAACTACTACCACATGGCGGAGGGACAAACCAAGTACCAACTCGCGCAACAACTATGGCAGCAGTACAACGGCTTCAACAACGACTCCGCACTTACCTATGCCCACGAGGCATATCGGCTCGCCACCACACCCGAGCAACAGCAACATGCCAACATCCATATCGCCAACAGCCTTGCCGTAGGTGGCAACTACACCGCTGCACTCGATATCCTCAACACCATCAACCCCAAACAATATCCCGACCTCGCCAGCGAATACTACAAAACACTCAACCTCACCTATATATGGCAAGCCGAGTTCTCCACCATCGCAGAAGACAAAGCCAAAGCACGAGAACATATCCTGCCCCTCCGACACCTCGCTATCGCTTCCGAAACCGACTCCGCATGGCTCAAACAAGAGCAAGCACTCACCTTCCTTCCACACGATCCACAACAAGCATTGGATATCCTCCTGCCCACCTACCGCACACTACCCGCCAACAGCCCCTATATACGCTACTTCGCCAACACACTCGGCTCATGCTACCAGCACCTCTATTGGCAAACCAATAACCCCCCACTGCAAGACTCCGCACTGCTCTATTTCGCCACATCTGCCATCGCCGACATGCAGCAAGGTGTCCTTGAGCATGCATCCCTGCGAGAAGTGGCACTCATACTCTATCAACGAGGCGACATCGAACGAGCATACCAATACATGAACTGCTGCATACAAGATGCAGAACAGAGCAGCGCCAAACTAAGAACCATTGAAATGGCAAACGACATGCCGCTTATCCTCAACGCCTATCGAACACATATCACCCAGCAGCAACACCAACTCAAACTACTTATCTACGCCATGATCATCTTCGTCGTAGTCCTCGCTATCTTGCTGGCTGTGCTCGCATACCTCCTGAGACGATACAAACGAGTAAACACCAAACTCTCAACCCTCAACGCTCAACTCTCCTCACTCAATGCACAACTCTCCACACTCAACACACAACTCACCATCTCCAATCGCGTCCGAGATACCTACGTTACACGATACATGACCGAATGCTCCGACATCATCGAGACCATGGCGCAATACCAAAAAACACTACGACGCACCGCACTTTCCGAAAACCCCAAACAAATGCTCAACATCGTCAAATCCAACGAGCTCATCGATAAAACACTACACGAGTTCTACCAACATTTCGACGAATCCTTCCTCTCACTCTTCCCTACCTTTATCGAAGACCTCAATGCTGACCTGCCACCCGAAGAACAATTCAACACCGGCAACAACAAACAACATCTCACCACCGAAATGCGCATTTATGCACTCATCAAACTTGGTATCACACAATCCGAAGACATCGCACGCTTCCTGCGCATCTCCGTCAAAACAGTCTATAACTACCGCACACAAATCAGGAACAATGCGCTACAACTTGCACACAACGAATAGAACCGTCAATTTTTCTACATTTTTCCTCTAATTGAACGACTATCATTACAAGAAAAAGCAGTACCTTTGTCGTCGGAATCGTCTTCGCGAAGGAATCCCGAAGAATCGGGATTAGGCGCTGCGCCGATTCCTCCTCTCCGAAAAATCCAAGATTTTTCGGGAAACCATGCGGAACAAACTTTTCGGAATCGTCTTCGCGAAGGAATCCCGATGAATCGGGATTAGGCGCTACAGCAGTAATTTTCATCCACTGACGCAATATCACTAAAAATCAAAATAGTATGAAAAAAGCACTAAACAAATGGACTGCCCCCAAAAGCGTGGCACCCGAGCGTATCATCCAATTCGGCGAAGGTAACTTCCTCCGCGCATTTGTAGATTGGATTATCTGGAATATGAATGCCAAGACCAACTTCAACGGCTCCGTTGTAGTGGTACAACCGATTGACAAAGGCATGGTAGAATGGCTCAACGGACAAGACTGCCTCTACCACGTGAACCTGCAAGGTCGCCTCAACGGCGAGCCCGTGAACTCGCTGGAGCGTATCGATGTGATCTCCCGCGCCCTCAACCCCTATTCGCAGAACGCCGCTTTCATGGCATTGGCAGAGCAACCCGACATCCGCTTCATCATCTCGAACACCACCGAGGCAGGTATCACCTTTGACCCCTCGTGCAAGTTCACCGACGCACCGGCAAGCGCATACCCGGGCAAACTCGTGCAACTGCTCTACCGCCGCTACAAGACCTTCAACGGCTGCCCCTCCAAGGGACTTATCCTCATGCCCTGCGAGTTGATTTTCCTCAACGGACACCACCTCAAAGAGTGCATCTATCAATATATCGAACTCTGGAAAGAAGACCTCGGCGCTGACTACGAGGGCTTCAAAGAGTGGTTCACCAAGTACAACTATGTCTGCGCTACCCTCGTGGACCGCATCGTGCCGGGCTTCCCCCGCAAGGACATCGCCGCTATCCAAGAGAAAGTGGGCTACAACGACAACCTCGTGGTGCAAGCCGAGATATTCCACCTCTGGGTTATCGAGAAACCCGAGAACATGACCATTGAGCAACTGCGCGAGGAGTTCCCAGCAGAGAAAGCCGGGCTGCATGTGCTCATCGCAGAGTCTGAGAAACCCTACCACGAGCGTAAGGTTACCCTGCTCAACGGTCCCCACACCGTCCTCTCGCCGGTGGCTTACCTCAGCGGTATCAATATCGTGCGCGACGCTTGCAACGACCCCATAATCGGACAGTATATCCACAAAGTGCAGTTCGAGGAACTCATGGAGACCCTCAACCTGCCGATGGATGAACTCCGCCAATTCGCAAGCGATGTGCTGGAGCGCTTCAACAACCCTTATGTGGACCACCAAGTTACCAGCATCATGCTCAACTCCTTCCCGAAATTCGAGACACGCGACCTGCCCGGCTTGAAGACCTACTTGGAGCGAAAAGGCGAACTGCCGAAGGGCTTGGTACTCGGACTTGCCGCTATCATCACCTACTACAAGGGCGGCACACGCGCAGATGGAGCACTTATCCAGCCTAACGATGCACAGGAGATTATGGACCTGCTCAGCCAACTCTGGGCTACGGGCGACCTCCGCAAAGTGGCAGAAGGTGTGCTCGGCGCTACCGACATCATCTGGAAAGAGAGCAAGCAAGACCTCAACACCATCCCGGGCTTGACCGATATGGTAGAAGGCTTCCTCCGCGACATCCAAGACAAAGGCATGGTAGAAACCGTAAAGAGCATTCTCTAAATTGACAATTTTACTATTTACTATTTGACAATTATTGTGCACCGCATGGTCAATTGTAAAATTGTAAATTGTCAAATTGTAAAATAGTAAATAGTCAAATAGTCAAATAAATTATGACTGATATCCTGAAAATCAATCCTGCCGACAATGTGGTTGTAGCCATACAGCCCCTGTCGGCAGGTGCCGTTATAGAAGTGGACGGCAAGCAAATCACCGTATTGGAAGACATCCCCGCTGGGCATAAGATAGCCATTGCCGACATCAAGGCAGGCGAGAATGTTATCAAATATGGCTTCCCCATCGGGCATGCACGCGAAGACAAGCAAGCCGGTGCGTGGATGAACGAGAACAATATCAAGACCAACCTCGCAGGGTTACTCTCCTATGAATACCACCCCCAAGAAGTAGTGCTCAATATCCCCGATGAGCACCGTACTTTCATGGGCTATCGCCGCAAAGACGGGCAGGTGGGTATCCGCAACGAGGTATGGATTATCCCGACTGTCGGCTGCGTGAATGGTATTGTCAGCCGCTTGGCGGAGCAACTCCGCCGCGAGACGGGCGCGGACAATATCTTCGCTTTCCCGCATAACTACGGTTGCTCGCAATTAGGCGATGACCACGAGAACACCAAGAAGATCCTGCGCGACATGGTGCACCACCCCAATGCGGGTGCTGTCCTCGTGGTAGGACTTGGATGCGAGAACAACCAGCCCGATGTCTTCGAGCAGTTCTGCGGCGACTACGACCACGAGCGCGTGCGTTTCGTAGTGAGCCAGAAGATAGCCGGCGATGAGGTGGAATACTGTATGCCTATCCTGCGCGAACTATACGCCCTCACACAACAAGACCAACGCACCGAGTGCCCGCTCTCCGAACTGCGCGTAGGCTTGAAATGCGGCGGCTCTGACGGCTTCTCCGGCATCACCGCCAACCCCCTCTTGGGCGTGTTCTCCGACTACCTCGTAGCACAAGGTGGCACCACCATCCTCACCGAAGTGCCCGAGATGTTCGGCGCGGAGACTATCCTCATGGACCGCTGCGCCAACCGACAACTCTTCGACGAGACGGTGTCGCTAATAAACAACTTTAAGGACTATTTCCTCTCCCACGGTGAGCCTGTGGGCGAGAACCCCTCCCCGGGTAACAAGGCAGGCGGTATCTCCACGCTGGAGGACAAAGCCCTCGGCTGCACGCAGAAATGCGGTAAGTCGCTCGTGCGCGGCGTATTGCCCTATGGCGAACGCCTGCAAGTGAAAGGACTTAACCTGCTCTCAGCGCCGGGGAACGACCTCGTAGCCGCTACGGCACTTGCTTCCGCTGGTTGTCATATCGTGCTCTTCACCACAGGGCGCGGCACCCCATTCGGCACCTATGTGCCTACGATGAAGGTGTCCACCAACAGCAACCTCTATCGCAATAAACCGCAGTGGATTGACTTCAACGCGGGCGTGATTGCCGAGGGAGAGCCGATGGAGGAAGTGGCAAAACGCTTCACCGACTATGTCATCTCCGTAGCCAACGGCACGCTCACCAACAACGAGCGCAACGGCTACCACGAGATTGCCATCTTCAAAACCGGCGTAACGCTATAATTACGGATTGCCAAAAAGAGAATGCCGCAAAAATCGCAAGATTTTGCGGTATTTTTTGCCTCATATCTTGCATATATCCCAAAAATTCACTACCTTTGCTGCCATCTCTACTCCCCCCTTGCCACTAAACTTCTTACATAGTATCCTCCAACTTATCTTCCCTCGCCGCTGTCCAATGTGCGGAAAGGTGATAGATGATGATATGGATTGTATCTGCCCTGCTTGTATGCAGATGTTGCCGCGCACGGAGCAAGCCACGCAACGAGATAACATCACCGAGCAACTCTTTTCTTCCGATTTCTCTCGGTTTCAACGGGGTGCTGCCTTCCTTTTCTACGACAAAGGACACCCTATCCGAAAGGCAATACACAGCATGAAGTTCCACGAGCAACCCGACATCGCCACACTGCTTACCAAAGAGGCGGCATACGACTTCCTGCAAACGGATTTCTTTGACGGAATAGACATCATCATCCCTATCCCTCTGCACCCCAAACGACTCCGAGAACGAGGATTTAACCAGTCGGAGTACATCGCGCGAGCACTGAGCGAGGTAACGAAAATCCCGATGAATACGACACTATTGACCCGTCCGAAGCACACTGCCCAGCAGGCGTTGTTGCAAGGAGACGAGCGCAAGACCAATATGGTGAATGCGTTTGAGGTGAACCATCCCGAGGAATTGTATCGCAAGCATATCCTCTTGGTGGACGACCTAATCACCACAGGAGCCACCATGCGAGCATGTATGCAAGCCCTCAAACCATGCCGCGGCGCACACTACTCCGTCTTCGCCCTCTGCAAAGCAAGATAGAGAAAATAGTTAATAATTAACAGTTAACAATTAACATGCCCCTGCTCTGATAATTCCGATTACTCCGATTACTCTGACCACTAACCACTGACCACTAACCACTAACCACTTATGAACCGTTTTCGTTTTGCTCACTTTGCGCGGGCACTTTTCCACATACATTATGATGTAGAGATAAAAGGCCTGAAATACTTGCATGATAACAAAGTGCACCTCGTAATGCCAAATCATCCCGCTTTCATCGACCCTTTGCTGCTCTTTGCCGAGTGTTGGGATGTAGCATTATGCCCGATGGTGGATGAGCGTTTTTTCCGCAACAGGTTCTTTCTGCCCGTGTTGCAGATGCTGGATTCGGTGATAGTCCCCGACTTGGAGAAAAGCCGCCGAAGGGAAGATGTGGCGCAAGCGCAACAACTTACCAACATTGCCCTGCAATCGCTCCAAGCGGGAAAAGATGTAATCTTTTACCCCTCAGGGCATGTGGCATTAGAACCCCGCGAGGTAATCGGAAACCGCCGTTTAGCATACGAGGTATGCCAAAATTTACCCGATGAAACCGAGATAATCTTAGTTCGGACTACGGGATTAGAAGATAGCCTATGGAGCAAGCAGAAGACAAAACGCCTGCGCCTGCGCCGAAAAGTGAAGATAGAGTGTGTAGAGATGACCGCCGAAGTGAAACATTGGGCGACATCTTCCCTCGACCGAAGAAGTTTCAATCAGAGATTGGAAAAATGGTATAACAATGAGCGATAAATAGGTAGTATCGCTTCCATCGCTCCTATTTCTGCCCTAACCGCTCTAAGTGGCATAACATAAGTGAGCCGTCTTCTCGGCGGAGGTGCATACCGTTGCCCTCGCAGAATGCGAACGCTTTGCAGTCCTTGCAGGGCGTTTGTTTTTTCATCCAAGAGCGGTCGCGATAGGGCTTAAAGCCGTGTTCCCACACCTCCCAAAACGAATCGCGATAGATATTGCCTTGGTAGTACTTACCTCGAATACTCGTGCATGCAGAGATACTGCCGTCAATCAGTATAGAGGCGATAGAGATACCGGCTGCGCAATGATATAAATGGTCTCTTACACGCCCTTCATAACTACCTAAATAGCCCTCACAGGAATACGACACATGCCTACCTTGTTCCCGCTCGGCGGCAATAAAATCCATCAAGCCGCGAAACTGCTCATCAGTCAGCAACAGTTCGGGATTGGTAGCAGCGCGCCCCATAGGGTCTATACCAAAGACACGCCAATGGCGAACACCCATTTGCCATAACATCTCGCGTATCGCTTTTAGGTGAGGATAATTACGCTGGTTGGCGCAAGTAACCACATCCCATGTCAGTCCTTTGTCTGCCGCAGCAAGGCGTATAGCACGCGTGGCTCCCTCAAACGCCAAAGGATGTTGGCGAAGCCATATATGGTCTTCCTGCAACCCATCGCAACTGATAGTCAGCGAGCGAAGTCCTGCTTTTCGTAAGGCGGCAAAACGCTCTCTATTGAGTGCTAATCCATTGGTAACCATTCCCCAAGGATAACCACGGTCATACAATGCACGCCCAACATCTTCTAAGTCCTTCCTCATCAAAGGTTCACCACCGGAGATAATAATCATCACCTCATGCGGATTCACATGCGGTGTAATTTGCTCATCTATCACTTTCAGAAAGTCGGCAGAAGGCATATCGGGCTGAGTAACCGAAGAGAAACAATCGCTGCCGCAATGCAAACAATGCACATTGCACCGCAGCGTACTCTCCCAAAAGAGTTGCTGCAAAGGGTGTAACACCTTCATATTCCTGCGCCGCAACTGCTCCAGCCTCAGCGCTAAGCGAAGACGAAAAGACACAATATCTCAAACTTTAGTTATACGACAAAACTTTTCGAAACCCAAAAGGCAACTCTGCTCCAAGCATTTATCCCTATTCGGCAAAGCCAATCCGCAAATAAACTTCATTAGCGAGGAAATGGCACACCATACTTCACCATAATATGCGGGTCGCGCTGTATCGTGGTATCATTTTGTACATTTTCTATCGGAGTCTCGGAATTTGAATCCAAACCATTGCCGATAGTATCTGCCTCATTGGCAGGCAACGGCTGAAACTGCTCCACAGGCACCCCGTAGAGTGCCATTATCTGATGTTCTGACGACATGGGCTTAGCCGCTTTTTGTGTGCTACCACAGCCGGCTAACAACAGACTCAATGAACCCAACAACATGTTCCACTTGGACAATAGACGATAGCGCATAAATGATTCAAGACTTAATAATCAGTGCACAAAGATAATACTTTTTTTCTATATGCACAAAATAATACGCAAAAAACATGCCGTTAACTTGCATATTTCGTTTTTTTTGGCTAACTTTGTGCCCGATTATGAGAAAAGTGAAACTCTTTTTAACGGATGTGGACGGTTGCCTGACGGACGGCGGCATGTACTACGGAGCCGATGGCGAGGAGATGAAGCGCTTCTGCGTCTATGACGGCATGGGTATCGTTCGCCTGCAAAAAGCGGGTATCCCCTGTGGCATCCTCACCAGCGAGAATACCCCTATCGTGCGACGTCGCGCCGAGAAACTGCGCCTGCAATACCTCCGCATGGGTGTGGGCAGTCAGGTACAGCAAGGAGCAACCACTAAGTTAGAAGCCGCGGAGGAGATATGCCGCGAGTTGGGCATCACTTTGGAAGACGTGTGCTTCGTAGGCGATGATATCAACGACCTCGACCTGCTCCGCGCCGTGGGCTTACCCGCCTGCCCACCCAACGCTCGCCCCGAAGTGCTTGCCATCCCCCATATCCTTCGCCTACAAACCCCCGGTGGGCAGGGTGCCATCCGCGAACTGGCAGACAAGATATTGGATTTGACAATTTGACAATCACGCGCCGCATGGTAAGTTGTCAAATTGTAAAATAGTAAAATTGCAAAATGACTCTATGCTTGATTTCGATTACTACATACAGCACGGAGAGCCCAACCAACGCGAGAAAGCCGAGGCATGGGCGGTCGCCATCGGTCTGCAAGATGTAGATGGGCTGAAGCCGTCGGCATACCTGCTGGATACCGCGCAGAAGCATATAGAGGGGCAGGTGAGTTACGAGGAAGCCAAGCGACTGGTGAACACCTATTACGAGACTCTTCCTGCGGCGCAACGCAGCGATGACGAGGAAGAGGCGGACAAGGTCTCGCTGCATATCACGCAAGTGCTATCGGAGAAAACATTCACGTTCTCGCCTGCCGAATTAGCCAATATCCACCGCCGCTTGTTCACCGGAGTGCTGCCGCATGCAGGGCGTTACCGCGAAGTGAATATCACGAAGAAAGAATGGGTGCTGAACGGTGATACGGTCTTATATGCCTCGTATGATGCTATTTCCGCCACACTGGCATACGACTTTGAGCAAGAACGCCGTTTCTCCTACAAGCACCTCACGCATGAGCAAATGGTGGCGCATCTTGCACGGTTCATCGCCGGCATTTGGCAAATCCACCCCTTCCGAGAAGGCAACACGCGTACAACGGCTATTTTCCTCATCAAGTACCTGCGCAAATTAGGCTTTGACCTGACAAACGAGCCGTTTGCAGAATACGCCAAGTATTTTCGAAATGCCTTGGTACGCGCCAACTATCAGAATTATGAAAAAGGCATAGAGGAAACCACCGAGTTCTTGGAACTATTTTTGCGCAACGTGCTCTATGGAGAGCACAACGAACTGAAGAAACGCTACGAGCATATCGACTGGAAGCAAGCCCAAGAAACCCTCCAACAACATGAGCCGATAAATGAGCCGATAAATGAGCCGATAAATTCTGTGCTATGCTATATCCGACAACACGGAGGTTGCAAACGAAAAGATATAGCGGAAGCATTAGGGATGACGCTTATTTCCGTCAAAAGGGCATTAATTGGATTATCGGAAAAGATAGAATACAGAGGAAGCAACAAGACAGGAGGCTACTACGCAAGATGAAGAACATAGCCGTCATATTAGCCGGAGGCATAGGAGCACGGGTGGGAGGCAACGTGCCCAAGCAGTTGCTGCCGTTGGCAGACGGCAGGAGTGTGTTGGAGCATGCCACGGAGGCTTTCGAGCAAACCGACTGCATCGATGAGGTCTGCATCGTGATGCACCCCGACTACATCGCGTTTGCCGAACAGGCGCTGCTCCGCAACGGTTGGCAGAAAGTGAAGCATATCATCGCTGGCGGCAAGGAGCGATGGGAATCAAGTGTGAATGCCATTCGGCTGTATGAGTCGGTACTCTCAGCGGAGGAGTTTGCCCACGCCAATATCCTGCTGCACGATGCCGCGCGCCCGTTTGTAAGTCAAGCCATCATCGCCAACGTCTGTCAGGCTTTAGAGACCCACGAAGCAGTAACCGTTGCCGTCCCCGCCACGGACACGATGTATATGGTAACACAAACTCAAAACCCGCAACCCGCAACCTGCAACCCGCAACCCCTCCCTTTAAGGGAGGATGGGAGGGTCGTCCATTCCATCCCCCCACGCGATACGCTCATGCGTGCCCAGACCCCGCAAGCCTTCCGCCTGCCTTTGATTGCCCGCGCCTACACCCTCGCCCTGCAAGACCCCGCTTTGCAAGCCACCGACGACTGCGGCATACTCCACCGCTACCTCCCCACCAAACCCATACACATAGTAGCAGGAGAAGAAACCAACCGAAAGATCACCTTCAAAGAAGACTTATGATAGCAACCAAATAACCACAACATATCCATTATGCAAGCCATTATTTTAGCCGCAGGTATGGGCAAACGCCTTGGCGAACTTACCAAGGGAAATACCAAATGTATGATAGAAGTGGGTGGAGAGACGCTTATCTCGCGCTTGCTTCATCAGTTGGATCAATTGCATCTGCAACGCATTATTTTGGTTGTAGGTTACAAGGCAAAAGAACTTAGAGAGTATTTGCTGAACATACACATTCAAACAGCCATTGAGTATGTAGAAAATACAATCTACGATAAAACGAACAATATCTATTCTCTATATTTGGCAAAAGACTATCTGACAAAGGACGATACCTTACTCTTTGAATCTGACATCATTATGGAGGATTCACTCATTCAAAAGTTAATTGAGAACCCATATCCGGATTTAGCATTAGTCGATAAGTACGAGAGTTGGATGGATGGCACAGTGGTAACTATTGATGAGGAAAATCGTATCTTGCGCTTTATTCCGAATAGTCTCTTCAAGTACGATGAAATTCCTGATTACTACAAAACAGTGAATGTCTATAAGTTTTCGAAGCACTTTTCTTCCACAATGTATGTGCCATTCTTAGAGGCCTACTGCAAAGCATTAGGCAGAAACGAATACTACGAACAAGTGCTGCGGGTGATAACCATGCTAGACAACTCTGGCATTCGCGCATTACCTCTCAATGGAGAACAATGGTATGAGATAGATGATATTCAAGACTTGGATATTGCCGAATCCATCTTCACAGAACATCAATATGACTTACTTTGTAGCCGTTTCGGTGGCTATTGGCGCTATCCGCATATCTTAGATTTCTGCTATTTAGTCAATCCGTATTTCCCAAATCAGCGTTTGCTGGATGAAATGTCCCACAGTTTCGCTCGTTTACTTACCGAATATCCATCAGGATTGCGAGTGAATAATCTATTAGCAGCCAAAGACTTCGGCGTTAAACAAGACTATATTTTAGTAGGTAACGGAGCGGCTGAATTAATAAAAGTACTTTCGGAACAAATGCTGGGAAAAGTAGGAGTGGTTCGACCCACTTTTGAGGAATATCCCAATCGCATGAAGCCTGAGCAAGTAGTGGTGTTTGAAGCAAAAGCACCTTCTTTCTCTTATACAGCAGATGACCTGATGACTTATTTTGCAGATAAAAATATATGGTCGTTAGTGCTGATAAATCCCGATAATCCTTCCGGAAATTATATTTCCTATGCAGACTGCTTGAGATTGGCGGATTGGTGTCAAACAAGGGACATCATGCTTATAATGGACGAAAGTTTTATAGACTTCTCCACGGAGCATCCTACATTTCTCAACAACTCAATTTTGGAAAAATATGACCATCTAGTAGTGATAAAAAGTATCTCCAAATCTTTCGGAGTACCCGGACTTAGGTTAGGTATATTGGCTACATCCAATGCAGCTTTGATGACCAACTTGCGTCGAGCAGTATCTATATGGAACATCAACTCGTTTGCAGAATTTTTATTGCAGATATTGGGCAAATACGAGAAATCCTACCAAGAAGCGATGAATACGTTCCGTGCAGAGCGTAACCATTTTGTAAGTGCACTTGCCGATATATCTTATCTGCGTGTTATTCCCTCGGAAGCCAACTACGTGCTATGTGAGGTATTAGCCCCTCATACGCCCCGAGAATTGGCAATTAGGTTGCTAAAAGACCATAATATCTTGATAAAAGATTGTTCCGTCAAGTGCCATGCGCCTTATATCCGCTTGGCTATACGTGATACAAAAGACAACAACCAACTTATCCATGCACTGAAAACAGTATGAGAGAAATAACAAATACAGATATTCTTTCCTTAAACATACCACCAAAACAATGTGTATCTTGGGTGAGGGAGTCCTTCTGCATGAAATATGAAGCACAATTACCACCCAAGATAAGTTTACATCCACAAGGCAATGATTTTTTTAATACCATGCCATGTCTCCTACCTTCTCAGTATGATAGATTTGGAGTTAAAGTGGTGTCTCGCATTGCTGGAAACAAACCGTCTTTGCATTCGGACTTACTCTTGTATGAAGCCTCTACTGGGCGATTACTATCGTTTATGGAGGCGGATTGGATTACACAAATGAGAACAGGGGCAGTAGCAGCACTTACAATACAAACATTACAACACCCTAATGCTTCTGTATATGCTTTTGTCGGCTTGGGGAGTACTGCTATTGCAACCATGAGGTGCCTTATATCAATCCTTCCCAAAAGAGATATTGTATGCAAGTTGTTACGCTATAAGAAACAGGCTGAACAATTTATAGCATTATTCTCAGAGTATTCGAACATTCATTTTGAGATTGTGGATACCCATGAGGCTTTAGTGGAAAATTCAGACGTGTTAGTTTCCGCTGTCACGGAGATGCCCGATTTATTTTGTACAGCCGAACATGCCTATAAAAAAGGAATGCTATTAGTGCCTGTTCATACTCGTGGTTTTCAAAATTGCGACTTGTTTTTTGACCATGTTTTTGCTGATGATAAAGGACATGTGTGTGGCTTTAAGTATTTTGATCAATTCAAACAATTTCACGAAATAAGTGAGGTATTACTCGGAGAAGTACCGGCGCGACTTAATGATACTGAACGAATCTTAGCGTATAACATAGGTTTAGGCTTACATGATGTGTATTTTGCCCATCAAATATATGAATTGTTAAAAAAGTAGGACAAAATGGAAGATTTCTCAAAATATAATGGAGAAGGTACGCCTTTGCGTAAGGCGCAATTATGTATGCTAAATATCTTGATAGAGATAGATAGAATCTGTCGGAAGCATGATATACCTTATTGGTTGGATAGTGGTACGCTGCTGGGGGCAGTACGGCATGGAGGATTTATTCCTTGGGATGACGATGTTGATATTGCCATTATGCGTAGCGACTATCCACGCCTTAAAGAATACTTAACCGAAGAACTACCAAAGGATTTAATATTACAAGATAGTATAAATGAACCCAATTATCCATTGACTTTTCCAAAAATAAGGGATAGAAACTCGTATTTTGAAGAAAAAGGCATGCATAAAATGAAAGAACAAGGTATCTACATTGACATATTTTTAATGGAGAAAGTACCTTCTAAACGATGGAAACATTGGGTGGATTACGTATATGGTCATTGTTTTAGAGCATTGCATAATTTCACAACTCCGATGGATAAGCTTTTGTCTTCAATGGTGTATCCGCTTGCACTCATGGTATTATGGGGAACAAGGTTTGTCAATCATTTTATTCCATCTAATCAAATTGCTCATGCATATGGTAGTTATAGTACGAATATTTATGACCGCTCATTAATCTTTCCACTTTGTGATACTGAGTTTGAGGGTATCAAAGTCAGATGTCCAAATAAGCCCCATGAGGTGCTCACAATAGTATTCGGTGATTATATGCAGATACCACCGGAGGAAAAAAGACAGCAACATGCAGGAAAGATTGAAATCTATAAATAGGATGATCGAACAACCTAAAGTAAGCATATTGGTACCAGTGTACGGAGTGGAGCGCTATATCGAGCGCTGTACAGAGAGCCTAATGGAGCAAACATACGAGGATATAGAATATATCTTTGTGGACGATGCTACCCCTGACCGCTCCATTGAAATACTAGAAGACGTTGTTGCACGTTACCCTAAGAGACGCTCTCAGGTTCGTATATTGCAGCATAAGAATAATAAAGGAATTTCTGCTGCTCGCAATACGGCTGTGGCTGCGGCTGTCGGTATGTATATGCTACACGTTGACTCAGACGACTATATCGCCAAAGAAGCCATCGAAAAGTTAGTATACGCAGCGCAGACAAGCAAAGCAGATATCGTCATATTTGATACCATCGAATTGCGGAAAGATGGAGAGGTGCTATTAAAAGCAGAATATGAGAACCGAGAAACCTATATTAAAGGCTTGTTGCAACATACCAACCGATGTGCACATTGGAATAAGTTCTATCGAACAGATTTCTATAAGCATACCGGTATACAAAGTGTAGAAAACGTGCGTTTGGGCGAGGATTATGCAGTTACCCCTCGTTTGGTGCATCAGGCAAAAAAAATCAGTGTCCTGCATGAGGGACTTTATTATTACGAAACACGCAATCAGAGTTCGTATGTGCACAACCTGAATCGTGCGGCTATAGAAAGTCAACATCTTGCCGATCGGGTGTTGGTTGATTATTTCCGTTCGGTGCCGGACAAAGCCGTTTGGGCCGATGTGATTGATATATTGCCACAACGTACAGTTGTCTCGCTGGTAAAACGCTCCGGTCGTGAATCGTGGGAAATGATACGCGAAATCTATTCGGAAGAATTGCAATTGTCCGGACGCGGATTGAAATGGCTGGACAGAACGATATACCGGATTTTTGTTCAATATCGTTATGCAACTCTCACCTGTTTGGTGAAAATATACCGGTGGGTGTTTGCAATACTGAAATAAGCGAAATGATACATCTACTTTTACAAGGCGGACAGGGCAACCAGATGTTTGAATATGCCACAGCACTGGCCATCGCAGAGGAGTACGGACACACAATTTGTGTGGATCGATCGTTTTTCGATGTGTTCGGCGGCCGTGAGTGGTGTCGTCCGTACGAATTGGATATTTTCCGGTTGGACAGTAAGGCGCAATATACGCACAACTGCCAATTGGGTGTGCAAGTGCTACCGAAGTTGGGACTATGGTGTCGTCAGCATGGTATGCAGCACCTGGGACCGTGTTTTTTCGAGTTGGATCACATGCAGGACATCCGCTCGTATCGCAGTGTCTGGCTGTATGGTTACTTTACCAATGTGCATGTGTTTGACCGACACGCAGCTGCGATTCGTCAGGCGTTTACCTTCAAGACCGAACCGAACGAGGCAAACGCAGCTGTGCTCGAAAAAATGCGCGCTTGTAATTCGGTGGCGGTCCATATCCGCCGAGGCGACTATCTGAATGCTGTCAATAGCGGGTTTGCGCAAAATGGAGTAGAGTGGTACCAGCGGGCGATGCGCACCATGACCGAGAAAGTAGACAATCCTCATTGGTTTTTCTTCTCGGACGATATGGCGTGGGTAAAATCGCATTTTGCCACAATAGAAAATGCTACCTTTGTTGATATCAATCATGGCGCCGAGTCGTACAACGACATGCGATTGATGGCTGCGTGTCAGCATCAGATTATTGCCAATAGCACGTTCTCGTGGTGGGCTGCGTGGCTGAATGATAACCCGGAGAAAGTGGTTGTCGCACCACATGATTACTATCGTGAACCTCAAGGAAATAAGAAAAAATATTTAGACCGAATGATTCCGTCAAACTGGATTGTTCAAAACTGATACTGCATATGCTGACTGTCATTATCTGCACATACAACCGCGCTAAGTATATTGGCCCGCTGCTTGAGAGCTTGGCTTCGAATACGCTATCAAAGAGCGAATATGAGATATTGCTGGTAGACAATAACTGCACGGACAATACCCGTGCGGTTTGCGAGCAGTTTGCTTCGACACATCCGGACATTATATTTCGCTATGTAGTAGAAACAGAACAAGGATTGTCAGCAGCAAAGAATTGCGGCATTCGAGAGGCACATGGCGACCTCATCGTCTATGTAGATGACGATGCGCTGGTTGATCCCAATTACCTGAGTGATTATGTAGATTATATGGCTACGCATCCGGATGTGATGGCATTGGGCGGTCCTATTGAACCATTATATGAGACGGCGGAACCCGAGTGGATGACTCCGTATACTAAGGCGCTGCTGACGGCTTGGATGAACTATGGAGACAAACCGCGTGAATATCCTCGCGGCCGCTATCCCGGTGGTGGAAATGCCGCTTACCGCAAAGCAGTGTTTGACAAAGTTGGACTCTTTAACACGGAACTTGGACGAAAAGGTAATTTACTATTGGCATCAGAAGAGAAAGATATCTTCGACAAAATGCACTCGCTCGGAATGAAGGTGCTATATATTCCCGGTCCGGTGTTGCACCACTGCATCCCGCAGGCCAAACTGGAGGAAGATTATTTCAACCGACTCACTCTCCAAATCGGTAAGAGCGAACGTGCTCGAACGAAGGCAATCGGAACCGGCAAATACATCAATCGCCTCCTTTCGGAAGCGATTAAATGGGGCGGAACTTTTGTCTTGCTCTGTGGCTATACATTACAGGGACATCCGTTCAAAGGTTGGAAATTAGTCCTCTTCCGTAGAAACGTGACACGCGGTTTATTAGGAATTGATTGAGTCGGTGGACGAGTGCTCCTATCGGGAAGAGGGCAGCAATCAACATGATTGGTAGTATCCACATGTATGTCCCGAAAAGTGGAGCATACTGATGAATACATAAAATGCCAATCACCTCATGTAAAAGAAATGTCTCGTACACACCTTTGCTTAGCTGGCTGATTTTTGCCAATTTATCGGTAGATAAGTTTATTCGGTTTCCTATGGTGACATATAATGCCCAAAGTAGCAGAATAATGAGTATATATAGGTGTTCTGGCTTTATTTCCTTTATTAGATCAATCAATAAAGGTGTGATGGCTGATGGCAATAACCACCAGATTTTTTTGGGACTTCTATTATACCAAAGGTAGAAAATCATTCCCCATATAAAATACTGTAAGTAATCCGTATATACAAGTGCATGCGTCCAATGGTTCGCTAATACACACAGTAGTGATACGGATCCATAAATAGGGAAAAACCATTCTCTTTTAATATAATAACAAAGTGATATAATTACTAGAAATTCGATCTCAGCGGATAAGAACCAATATCCTCCGTTGATATAGCGGAAATCTGTGTCCAACAATAGATTGATGGTTCCCGGTTCCAAAAAGGTACAACTGAATAGCAAATTTTTCCAAGAGAGAGTTTGTTGGTAAGGAAGTGCACTATACACCGTTGACATCAGGTGGGCAAAAACAAATGTCACCATCGAGCATATGACCAACGGTATCCATAGCCGTATAAATTTCTTTCTCCAAAACAACAATAGTGTGTCCTTCTTTTGTAGATTCTCATATATAAAAAAACCTGTGAGTATAAAGAAGTATCGTGCTCCAAGGTATCCAAACGGTAGGATAGAATAACAGTCTCCGTATGGTACATCATTTATATGGCCGGTAAAATAATGATAGAGCATCACCGCCAAAACAGCGATGATGCGTCCTATATCAAGTATGTAGTGTCTTTGCTTAGGCATGTTTCTTCAATCCAACGTATGCGCCCCATGCGATGAGTCCAATACTGAGTAGGAGAGAGAGAATTACGAAAATAAGTGACCAGGTATCCGTATGTATCGCTTGCGGATCAAATACCATGCGTACCTCATGACGGCCCGAAGGAATCACTGCAGCACGCAATACGTAGTTGGCACGACCTAATGGATACTCCGCATCGTCTATGTACAAGTGCCATCCTTCCGGATAGTAGATTTCTGAGAATACTACCAGTTTATTGCGCTCGGCCTGGAACTCATACTCGAGCTTATTCGGAGCATAGCTCGTCATACGGATGAATTCTTCGTCGTATGCCATCGCCAAAGTGGCTTCGGGCTTCGTTACATCCAATAGCTCTGCAAATTTCTTATCTGCTACGGCTGTCGTATGCAAGTCTATCGTACGCAGTGCCTCGCTCTCCTCGTCCGGTGTATCGACAAACTGTACCTCGTCTACAAACCAGGCGTTTCCCATTGCCCCGGGATTAAGGTGTACTTGGCCGTCACGTGTAATGATATACTTGGTGTTGAGCATATCGATGACCTTCCAGTTGTTCTGCGAGATATGTGCATCAATCAGATCTTGATAACGACGCAGTTTTGCTGCAGAGTAACCACCAATTGACTTCAGTCGGTACGAGGTACGGGCATCGTTGAAGGTATTGGCAGCCATGTTGAAAACACGGTAGTCGAGCGAAGTGTCTTGTAGAATCTGTTCCTCCCAAGGCTGAATGGCAAAATATCGAGCATCATCCTTTTGGTTGACAAAATTCTTTGAACCGAAGAACTGACGATTTACGGGAACCATATCCATCAGAATCAAGCACCCTAACACCGCTGCCAATATATAAGTACTATTCTTTGATTCTTTCTTCCAGACATAAATCAGCAATACAGCCGTACCCGATAAAACAAAGAGCAGACTTCGCCACGCTGACGAGGTCATCATTTGATGGCGTTGGTCAAGAATGGCACTATATATTTGTTGCCCTACTTGACCTTTCCATTGCGCATCGTAGGACGATGTAACATCAAACGAGCCGCCAAAGACGGCGACAAACAAGCAAATGGCTGCCGTAACTCCTCCTGCAATGAGTATCATCAAACGGGCACGCTTTTTGTCTTCTAATGATACCAATTCTTTCAGTCCCAAGAAGCCGAGTAACGGGATAGTTACTTCTGCAACAACCAATATACTCTCTACCGCACGGAACTTGTTGTACATCGGGAAATAGTTGAAGAACAACTCCGTCCACCCCATGAAGTTACGCCCCCAAGCCAAAGTAATCGAGAAAAGAGTCGCAATGAGCAATGCCCATTTGTACGGACCAGGAACAATCAATATCCCTAACACAAAAAGCATACAGACAATGGCGCCTACATACACAGGACCGGAAGTGAACGCTTTTTCTCCCCAATAGGT
>JALFGC010000072.1 GCA_022777485.1 Bacteroidales bacterium | reverse complement strand
GTGAACTCGAAATAAGATACATATACATTGAAACAACGATGACTCTTTTATTTCAACAAAAATTTCCAAAAATTGTTCGGAACTTGTCCCGACCTGTCGGGAAAACCAATTTAGTCTTTGATTGCTGAGAATAGTTTGCTTATATCGAACTCACGTTATATTAGGAATACGATAAAACACGCTGCCGTTCATCTACAAAGATGGGCGGCAGCGTGTCTTGTATAGTAAACCAACTATTTATCCAACGGTATATCCTTAAAAAAGGCGGTAAAGTCCGACCAGTCTTCTACTCGGAAGGCGCGAATATCTCGCACCGAATCCCTAAACCATGGAGTGGCTCGCAACGCATTCATTGCCATTGTCAGGTTGAGCATATTCCCCTCTTTGCTCATATACACACTACCCTGTACACGATAAAAACCAAACTGCTCCAAGATATTACTTAACTCAAAGTAGGCATTGTTGTAAGGTTCTCCATAGTTAGCCTTCAAATCGGCCACTACCATATCAAAACTAATAGCAAACATCCTTAATCAACACTAAAGAAACGCTCTTCTCCAAAGAAAATGCGACCTTCCGCATCCTCAATGGCAATCTCTGTGCCCAAGAAAGGATTTTGACGAATCTTGATAATCTTTCCGGCTACTTTTTCTTTCAGTCCTGTCAAATCAGGCTTTGCATAAACCACTTGTCCTGTACTCATAATTTCCTCCTTTCTTTTTTATTCGGGGCAAAGATACTGCTTTTTTCTGAATTGTGCAAAAAAAGTTCGTTTTTTCCTCATTTTTAGCCCCGATGGGTCGGGGTGCACTCGGGGCATCCCTCTAAATCCCCCTTAAATGAGGACTTCAATTCATTACCAAATACTTTTTGCGGCTGGATGCCGAATGTACCTTCCCGCCCCCTGACCCCCTCCCCTCCTTTCAGGAGAGGCGGGGGAGTTTTGCTGCGCACTCGGACGGGCATCCCTATCCGCTATAACCGCACTTCCTCCCCTTTCTTGGGAATCTCTATGCCTCGGAAGCCTGCTTCGTAGAGGTGGTCTTTGTACGCCTCTTGCGCGCTCTGCTCGCCGTGGACGATGAAGGTGCGTCGGACGGCTTCGGTGTTGAGCGAACGCGTGAGGTAGTCTATCATCTCGCGGTAGTCGCCGTGCCCCGAGAAGCCTTCAATCTTGCTCACCTGCGCTTTTATCTTACGGTCGTAGCCGAAGATACTTATCCACTTGAGAGATGGGTCTTGTATGCGTGCGCCGAGCGAGGTGGGGGTGCAGTAACCTACGAGCAGAATCGTGCACCGCGGGTCGGAGATATGGTTCGCCACATGGTGCTTCACCCTACCCGCCTCCAGCATGCCCGAGGCGGAGATGATGATACACGGGTCGGGGTTGTTGTTGAGCGCTTTCGATTGGTTGATGTCGGTGATATAGCGCAGGGTATTGAAGCCGAAGGGGTCGTCGTCGAAGCGCAGCACGTCCTGCACATCGGCGTTGAGTTCGCTCAGGTACATGCGGAAGATATGGGTAGCATTCACCGACAGCGGCGAATCCACATAGACGGGTATCTTCGGCAGCCGCCCGTCATTGTAGAGTTGGTTGAGCACATACACTATCTCCTGCGTGCGCCCGACGGAGAAACTGGGGATGATGAGTTTACCTTTCTTATAGACACAGGTGCTCTCCACCACGCCGAGCAACTCCTCTTCACTGACTAATGAGTCTTCGTGCAGGCGGTCGCCATAGGTGGATTCGCAGATGAGGTAGTCGCACTGCGGGAAGAGTTGCGGCGAGCAGAGTATATGGCTATGCAGCCGCCCGATGTCGCCGGTGTAGGCAATGCGTTTCCATTCGCCTTTGGGCTGCGGAGAGCGGGGGTGCTCCCCCTCCCATATATCCAGCGAGCAGATGGCAGAACCGAGCATGTGCCCCGAGTTAGTGAAAGTGAGAAACACATCATCCGTCAGGCGGAAGCGGCGGTTGTAAGGCACGGTGATGAAATGCTGTAGCGCGCGCTCCACATGGTTGTTATCGTAGAGAGGCTGCACCTTCGGTTGGTGCAGGCGATCCATCTTCTTGTTGTACCAACGCACATCCTGCGCTTGGATGAAGGCGGTGTCTTGCAGCATGATGGCGCACAGGTCGCGCGTGGCAGGGGTGCAGATGATATCCCCGCGGAAACCCTCTTTATAAATATAGGGGATTAGCCCCGAGTGGTCAATGTGAGCATGCGAGAGGATGACGAAATCTATCTGCCGCGGGTCAAAACCTAAGTCGCGGTTCGCAGCGTCGGTCTCCATGCCTTTGCCTTGATACATACCGCAGTCCAGCAATATACGCACACCGCGGTCGGTGGTGATGAGGTGTTTGCTGCCCGTCACTTCGTTGGCAGCACCGAGGAATTGTATCTTCATGGTGTTTACGATTTATGTTCAATGGAACGACCTTGCAAAGATACACATTATTTTTGATATATGCAAATATCCTTGGGGATTATGACCATAAATTCCGAAAAATAACGTGAACTCGAAATAAGATTTATGCACAAAAACGAACAAGAATACATTACAAAAACGAACAAAAACTTTCTTTTATTTCAACAAATATTTCCAAAAATTATTCGGAACTTGTCCCGACCTGTCGGGATATGTTTTCTTTAACGTATAATTAACGTGTAATTAACCATTAATTCATTACCAAGCTACGAGGAGAGAGGAATCAATGGTTCCTGCTGGCGGGAGTGCCAGCCCTGCTACAAGCAAGGCGCATCCGAAGATGCACATTGCCGTAGCGAGGAGACAAACAGCCTACGGCTTCGGTTTGCTCTGGGGACCCCAATATGGTTACGATATTTTCGCATATTCTTGCGCAAAAACGTAACCATATAAAGAATAGTATTTCTTCTGCGCTTTGAAGGCGGCTTCCAAAATAGCTTTCTGCTCGGGGTCTGCGAGAGCAGCTTTGGCGTTGGTGCGTGCGGTCTTGAACTTGGCTTGTGCCGCCAGTTGGGTAGCGGTGGGTTCTTTGGTGGATGGGTTACAGATCTTTCCGCTAAACACTTTCCCGTTCTTACGGAAGAAATACATGTCAGAGTGACCACAGATTTTACCGCTCATGGACTCTACCAGTCCCATAGGTTTGATTTGACTCATTGCTTGTCGGCATTATTTAGACTCGTGCCGTGCGAGGGGTTAATAGGATTAAACAAATAATTTGTGGTGCTCCTTTCGAAAGAAGCGTTTTCACCTATTAAGGGGGTGCCGAATTTTCGGCGTTTGGGGATAAATAAACGAAAAAGCGCCTATTGAGAGCCAATAGACGCATTATAAAGAAAACGGAATGCACTGTTATTCAGCACATTCCGAAGAAAATGAAAAATATTTGATTATTTTATTTACCGCCGAATGACCCGCCGATTTTGCGGCATAGTTCATCCAATTCGGCGGTATCAGTAGCAGCCGGATCGAGAATATCAATGAGCCGTTCGATGGTGGGCTGTGATGTTTTGGGATTATGCTGATTACGCATGTCCTCAAAGTAATTACCGCGTCGGTCGGAGAAGTGGTTTTGGGTGATTGTCCAGATGGTCAGGCTCTGCGGTATCTCAATCAAATTGCGCTCTGTGAGCCGCTTGATGAAATAGTACAAGTCCTGTTTAGAGCCGCACCATGTAACTACCACATTGGATAGTTCTCCGTTAAAGAGTGCGTAGAACTCGTCCGGCTTCGTTTCGGGTTCGAGATAGGATTTAGTATGGTGATGTTCTTTGGTGAGGAACTGGAACAACAAAGGCAAGCGTCTGCTGTCTTCCGGCCGTGCGTTGTTATACCGATATATGAATGTGCGTGTTTCCAGGAAATGATGCGCGTTTGGACGCTTGGAAGGACGGGCGGTGGTGGATTTAGCTGATGGCGTGACATCCTCCACGTCTGTTAGAGGGAGGTGTGTGCGAAATTGCTGCGGAGCATGGTTATATACATTGTCCGCATGAAGGATCTGGGTTTCTATATGCTGTTCAGCGATGTAGTTTCCGGCTACATATATGTTGCGTTGTTGTTCCATAGTGGTAGTTGTGTTTGGTC
>JALFGC010000060.1 GCA_022777485.1 Bacteroidales bacterium | reverse complement strand
GTGAACTGGGGGCTTAGGCAGGACACGAACATTCATATCCCATACGACCCCTACGGCAAAAAGCAAAGAAACTTCCGCCACACCTGCCAAGCAGTCGGCTACATCCCGGGCAACGCCCACGACCCCGCCGAGCGGTGGAAGATATTCTACACCAAAGACACCAAGCGCGGCGCCATCCGTGAGCAGCACGGCACCGCCCTCGGATTTAAGTTTGAACCACTAACAACCACACAGCAATGAGTATTCAAGAAATCAAGCGATTAGAGTCGATGTTCATCGTCGAGATGCACGCCGCCGAGCGCATCCTCCGCATCATAGAGAGCGGCATGGAGAAAATCTACCGCGAGTCAAAAGACTACAAGCGGCTCGTCAAGAAAATGGGCAAGGTAGCCGCCGACAAGATTGTGAAAGAGTACACCCACCGCGTCCTAACGCAGGACCAAACCTACAGCATAGGGTTGCTGCTGGAGGAGTGCAAGAAGCTACACTACTACATGGACCGCCTCACGGCAGCGGCGACAGCCGTTGACCAACAAGCCAAAGACAAAGGCATAACCTATGTGGACATGTTTGACGCGCTAACTCACGATGCCAACCTCCTCGCATACAGGCATGCTTTGATGGCAAACACCCGACCCGAGGACGAAATCAAGGTAGATTCTGCGCTAAAGGCTCTCGCCAAAGACCACTGCATCTCCGACGAAATCCTAAAAGAACTCTGTCCGTTCTAACGGCTAACCATACAGCAACATGCCAATCAAAAAACTACGACGAATAACCGACCTCACGGTGGTCAGCGCGGAGGACGAGATGCGCCGAGCATACGGTGTCGGTGAGTTGGTCAAACTCATGTCCGACAAGCCAGTGCCCGGCAAGTCATACCACATCATCACCGGCGGCGCGATAGACCTTATATGCCACCTCTACTGGCTCCTGCGCCATTGGCCGCACATGAAGAAAGTGCTTATCTCCGCGTGGGCAATCTCAGGGCGCGACATCCTCTTTCTCGAAAAACTGCTGAAGGACGGACAGATAGACCGCGTGGAGTTGCTGGTCGGCGACATCTTCCCGACCAAATACAAAATGGAATGGAAGAAACTCATGGAGATTTACGACAGCGGCGGCATATCCGCAGTCTATAAGTCCACCATCCACTCCAAGTTGCTGCTCATGGAAGCCGACGACGGCACGAAGTTGGTCATTGAGTCTTCCGCGAATTGCAACATGAACCCGCGCGTGGAGCAGTCATGCGTAACGGTCAGCGAAAAGTTATACGATTTCTATTTTACCTATCTGCACGAGATGTTCGACGAGGAGCAAGCCCGCCGGACAGTCCGTGAGACCATAAAATTACCTTTTGATGAGTACATTAGTGATAGTGAGAGGATTGCCGAAGTCGGGGAAAACGACTTGGGCGAGGAAATGGGCGAGTGAGAAGCACAATCGCATTCGCGTCAGTTGGACGGACATGATGGCGGTCATGGGCGATGGCTTTCGCAAGGAGCGTCAGACCCTCGCTTTTGACGCTGCCTTGCGGCTGATGAAGAACGCCATCCGCCAAGATATGGATGTGGTGCTCGACGAGTGCAATCTCTACGGACCCGAGTGGGGGCTGTTCGCGGCTTTTGCTCAGCAGATGCACGCCAAGGTCGTATGGCATACGATAGACACGCCGCTGGAGGTCTGCCTGCAACGCAACAGGGAGGCGGGCAGTCCCCTGCTGGACGAGCAGATTGTGCGCTTGCAAGAGAAGTGGGGAGCCTTGCTAAAGAGCAAATAGCGTAGGCTGTGAGGATTGCTGTTTTTCCGCGTTGAGCGTACCTTGAAAGGTGGGTTGGAATCGGTTGCGCACCCATCTGTCGCGGCTCTCATGGAGCGTATGAATATCCCAGTACTCGCGCTTGGTCATGCGCCACGCCTTATCTCGGTCGCCCGGCATGTCGGTGAGCAGCACCACCCACATTTCCCCTCCTACGGGCACATGCTCAAGCAAAACCTTATGCCGTGGCGCGATGGTCAGGTGCCTGCACTCCGGCGGCAGTAGCGAAAGTAGAGGTCTCATGGCTTCTGATACTGGGATTTGATAGCGCGAATGGTGTCGGTGAGGTACCGCCCGCCGCCGTGGCCGATAATCCATTCGTGCACATCATCGGCTACGACATACTTGCGGGGCTGTCCTTCGTTCTTTGGTCTTCCTGCTGCCATAGTGATTAAAGAATTGTAATGATTGAATTGTCCAACTTGGTGCTGTAGCGGAACTTCCACTGACAGTTCTCACTCTTGCGAGCGTATATGTTCATTTCGCAACGCATATCGTGATAGAGTATCACCTCCACATTGTGGAGATACTTGTAAATACTCATATCCAGTCCGGTTATAACAGCCACATCAGCGTCGGAGATAGCCGGAGAGATGTATGACCAAGACTTACCGGATTTGGATACATAGCGGTTAAGGGTAACATCCACGGAGCCTCGCTCGGTAGTTAAGCGGAGGGTGATATTTTCTCCGTTTTCTTTCAGGACTTGCTCAGCGCGAGCGGCGCGGATAGCATTGTCAGTACCTACAACGAATTGCGAACCTTGAACGAAATCATTGATTTGAGTTTTCATGTTGTGTGTGCCCTTCCGGGACTTGGGGGTTATGTTGTTATTAGTTCCTTTTCTAAATCTGGTACAAAGGTACTAAAAATTTTTGATATATGCAAATTTTTGGGCAAAAAAATGCGAAAAAAATGCACTTTTATTGGAAAAAGCGTGTTTTTCGCTCTTTTATACACCCGAAAGACTATGCAAAGATAACCTGTGCACGCTAATTGGCGGTATGTGTAACCCATAAAAACAGACGCAAAAAACGTCGCTAATAGAGACACCATAGGCGTTCTTATTAAAGACACCCCATGCGTTCTTATTAAAGACACCACCTGCGTCTATAATAGTAACACTTTTTGACCGCTAAAGGACGGTCGTAAAACAAACAACACAATGAAACTTCCCTACATTGCCAAACTCAACCAAGGCAACGAGGCACTCAACATCGGGCAGTCTCTCTCCGTTGAGGAGAAACCCATCGGCACCGCTTCCAACAAGCAGATAGCCGAACACGTCCACCTGATGAACGGTCTTATTCCTACCGACGTGGCAGAAGCCGTGCTCAACGTCCTCGGTGATGTGTACGTCCATTTCATGGCGCAAGGCTACCGCGTACCCTTCACAGGTCGTGGCTACACCCTCGGCTCCATGTATGCCGATGTCAAACTCAAGAAGAACCTCTCGCTCGATGACGTGAAAGCCATTGACCCGACCGTCCAGAAACTCACGCTCCAGAACGGTGTACAGTTCATCAACCCCTCCGACATCGTGGTGCGTGCAAAGTTCGAGACAGAAGACAACTTCAACGAACGTCTTCGTGGCGAGTTGGAGGGAGTTGATCGCGTCGATTTCGTGGAGAAGGCGTTTGTCGCTCGCAAGGGCAGCCAAGGCGGCTCAGCAGGCGGCGGCACCGGCACCCCCGGCGACAATGCCGACGAACTGGGATAAGATGAAATACCCCTGACCGCTTGGGTGAAAGCGGGAGATTCATAATGTCATAATTTGGATTTAGTGAGTGAACAAAATGTTTGGAACCGCCTGCCCGAGAGGGTCGGCGGTTTTTATGCTCTATTATTAAGAATAAATATACTATTATTATGAAAATGCGTAACCGATTTGCACAGGTCGAAATAAATTTGTACCTTTGCACTCGAAATTTAGAAACAGATAGCGACTATGACAAGAGAAGAAGCCATTAAACGATGGGAAGCGATTATCCCGACGGTGTTCAGAGCGGAGAAGGCAATCCGTCCGAGACTGTTAGAAGTGCTGACAGAGCACGAAGACGACCCCACCACCGGAGCAGAACTGTACATCCGCCTCATCGCCGAAGAAATCGTCTCCAAAACTACCGACGAAGAACTGCAAACAATGGAATAATATGGAAGAGAAAAAAGAACACAACTGTATCTTCGATGAAAAGAAGAAAACAGCAAGAATCCTGCGTTACGTTTATATCGCTGCCGCAGTAGTGTATGTCGGACTGCTTATTTGGTCCTTATGCCGTCAAAACTATGTTGCGGCGTTGTTTGATGTCGCGCTTTTGCTTATGGACATAGGCTATGTGTTTTGGTGCAATTCCAGCATATCCGATGCCGAACTGGCTATTTCAGCCATTGAGCACGAGCATAGCCGCTGCAATATCATTAAAGACATCTACAAGAATCGTACATGGATAAGTGTCAAAGATAGGCTGCCGGATGAAGACCTCTTCAATAGAGGCTATTCCGAAGAGGTAGTAGGCTTATTTATGGATGGCAACATAAGAATAAGCCATTGCTACTGCTCCATAGATGAGGGGATATGGTTCTTCAAAGGTCTAACCTGCGACCCACCTACCCACTGGACGCCGATTAAGAAAACACCCTGACCGCTTGGGTGAAAGCGGGTGATGCTATAATTGGATTGATTTTGACATATTCTTTGCGAACCGCCTGCCTGTGAAGGTCGGCGGTTTTTCGTTGGCTAACCCTTGCGGGCTATTCGGCGGATTATAGAAAACACCAACGATATGAAGCAGAATCCGATATT
>JALFGC010000083.1 GCA_022777485.1 Bacteroidales bacterium | reverse complement strand
CGGCGTACCCGCAAACACACGCACAAGGCGGAAGTAATAGTACGCACGCAGGAAATAGACCTCTCCCAAGAGACGATTCTTCAGTTCGGGCGTCCATGCGTCGTTGTTCTCAAACTCAAGGTCTGGGATATATTTCAGCGCCAAGTTGCAGCGTCCGATACCCTGATAGTTCGCGCGATAGAAGTCCAGCAAGAGGTTGTTCTGGTTGGTGGTGCGCCAGTTCTCCATGTCGTAGGCGTCCGCCATATCCGATGTGCTGCCGCCACCCTTCAGCGCGTCGTCAGACACCACATCACCTATGAACCACTCGGGGAAATAGGTATTGCCATACTCCCACATCAGCGGCACATAGCAACCCGTTACATTCTGAATAGCCGCATCCGGCGAGGTGTAATAGTCGTCCAGCATGGTCTTCCCGGGCTCTATCTCCGTTAGGTAGTCCCTGCACCCTGTCAGCAACATCATTGCCGACAGCAACACTAATCCAATATATCTTGTCGTTTTCATGATTCGTCCCTTTCGTTGTTAGAAATTCGCATTCAGTCCGAAGGTGAAGGTGCGGCTCTGCGGATAGTTGCCGTAGTCCACGCCGCCGCCCACCTCGGGGTCGTAACCCGTGTAGTTGGTGATGGTGAAGAGGTTGCTTGCCGTAACATAAAAACGCAGGCGACTGCAGTGGAACTTCTGCGTGAGGTGTTTCGGCAACGTGTATCCTATCTGCGCGTTCTTCAGACGGAAATACGCACCGCTCTCAAGGAAGCGAGTGGAGTTCTCGGTGTTCGTCGGGCTGCCCAACGGATTGGGGATAGTACCCTTTCGGTTCTCCAACTCCATCCAGTTGACACCCGCGTCCAGCAACGCGTCGCGTACCACATCCGTATAGCCTATCCATACCTCATCTGCCATGTAGGAAGCCAACGCATGGCTCGTGCCATCGCCCTCCAATGCCTGACGCTGCGCATTATAGATTTGATTGCCCGCCACGCCTTGGAAGAATAGTTGGATATCCACACCATAGAAATCTGCACCGAGGTTGATACCGTAGGTTACCTTCGGGAACGCATTGCCGAGGTTCATCTTGTCGTCTTCGTCAATTTTGCCGTCGCCGTTTAGGTCATCGTACTTGGCGTCTCCCGCATGGATACCACATTCTTCGGGGGTGTCCTTGAAGGAATATAGGTGCTCCAGCACTTCTTCCTCAGAAGCATATACGCCCAAGTATTTGTAGCCCCAGAAACTGTTCAGCGCCATGCCCTCGTCGGTCTTCGTGCGGTCGCCCCACAGCGGAGAACCGCCGTTCAGTTTCGTAAGTGTGTTCTTCAGGTAACTGATGTTAGCGCCGATGTTGTAGTGCACTTTCCCCACTGTGTTATCGTGGTTCAGCGTTATCTCCACACCCTCGTTACGGATGTTACCCACATTCTTCACAGGGCTACCCCAGTTGCCCACATGCGCAGGCGTGTTCACATGTAGAAGCGCATCAAGCGTGTTCCTGCGGAAATAGTCCACACTACCGCTCAGGCGTCCGTTCCAGAAGCCGAAGTCGATACCCGCGTCCCATTGCTCGTTGGTCTCCCATTTACCGTCTTGGTTCGCAAGCGTCAGCAGCGCAGACCCGTAGGCGATGTTATCATCCGAGGTGGTTACACCCAACGGATAGCCGTAGAACACCTTGTTGCCGCTCTCCATCACCTGTACGAACACGCTCGAAGGTACGCCGTCGTTACCCACCTGACCGTAACCCGCACGAATCTTGATGTTGTCCAACCAACTGAGTTCCAAATCGCGCAAAAACGGCTCCTCACTCAAGCGCCATGCCAGCGAAAGCGAGGGGAAGAAACCCCACGGCTGCTTGGTGAACTTGCTTGATGCGTCCGCACGGAAGTTCACCGTCGCCATATAACGGTTGTCATAACCATAATACGCACGCGCGAGGAACGACAGGCGACGCTCGCGACCCACACCATCGGAGAAGTTCTTATCCTCCGTCGCACTGTTCAGATACCAGTTGTTCTCCGCAGGGTTCAGGATGTTCGCACCCGAACCGCCTAAAGAGTAGTAGTTGTATTCCGACCAGGTCTGACCCACCATCACCGAGAAGTTGTGCTTCTCTATCGTGCGGGCATAGGTAATGGTCAACTCCTCCAGCAGGGTCTGGTATTTCTCCATGCTGCTGGAGATGAAGTTCTTCTCCGAGTAGTTGTAACTGGTATAGGTGTTCGGACCCATGAACGAACGGTTGCTGTTCAATGCATAGTCTACCGAGATACTCGGACGAATCGTCAGACCCTTCACAGGTGTAATCTCCAAGTACACATCCCCTACCAAGCGTTGGTTTTGATTCTTCGGCTCCGAGTTGAACGCCATCTGATACGGATTGGTTACATTCTTGAAGTTCGAGCCTGCCGAATACCTGCCGCTCAGGTCCTTGCCCGTATATTTATTCTCGCTTCCTTCGGGATAGTACACGGGGTCCCATTGCGACATCGAGAGCGCTCCGGAGATAATGCTCGCACCTGCCGACGAACTGTTGTTCATCGCATTACGTCCACCGCTGACCATAAGGCTCAAATGCTCACCTACTTTCAGCCACTTGGCGATTTCGAAATCGGTATTCAGACGCAACGTGAAGCGGTCATAATTTGAACCGATAATCGTACCCTCTTGGCTGAAATAACTCGATGAAAGCGCATAGTGTATCTTCTCCGTGCCACCATCAACGCTAAGGTTGTAGTTGTGCATAAACGCATTGGGTACAAACACTTCGTCCTGCCAGTCAGTCTCTTGCGAAGCATAATCGAAGTTCGTCGGATAGAACTCTGACTTACCTAACTTATACATCTTCAGCCACTCCGCGAAACCATTGTTCTGATAGTAACCTATCTCCTCCGCACCGTTACGCATTGCCCCGATGCGCAACTCCGTCTCCACCTGATTCTGCGCGTTCATCACATCTAATTTCTTCCAACGGTTCTGAAAACCCCAGTAGGCATCAAAACTTACGTTCACCTTTCCTTGACCACCGCCTTTCGTGGTGATTAGAATCACGCCGTTGGCGCCTCGACTACCGTAAATGGCGGCTGCTGATGCGTCTTTCAGAATCTCCATGCTGGCGATATCGCTCGGTGCCACGAAGGAGATGTCGCCCGTTATCACTCCGTCCACCACATACAATGGCTCATTTCCGCCCATCGCAGAGCCGATTCCGCGAATGCGTATCGTCGCTGCCTCGCCCGGCTGACCCGAGTTGGTCGTTACCGTTACACCGGCAGCGCGCCCCTGCAAGGCTTGGTCAAGTCCCGACACAGGAGCACGAAGCAAGTCCTCTGCCGATACCGAAGTTACGGCAGCAGTCAGGTCCGACTTCTTCATCGTACCATAACCTATCGCTACCACTTCTTCCAGCAGCACGTTGTCTGCCTGCAAAGTGATACGCATCGGTGAAGCGCTTGCTTTCACCTCTTGGGGCTTGTAGCCCATGTAAGAAATAAGGAGAATGTCGCCGGATTGGGCTTCCAAAGAGAAGTTTCCGTCAAAATCGGTGATAGTACCATTGCTCGTACCTTTCACCATGACGTTAGCACCAATAACGGGGTCGGGCTCGCCTTCCGCCATCACCACACCCGTTACCGTAATGCTCTGCGCGTACGTACTAATAGATAGTACTGTTGCGCAAAACAATGCGAATAGTCGCGGGGGGGTCAAATGTTTCATCTTCGTATTCATTGCTCATCGCAGATTAGATTAATGTATATTGCTTATGAGGTTTTTGCTTTTGATTTCGGCAGATTTTGCACCCATACGCTCCGAAATCCGCTGCAAAGGTATAGAAATACAACGAATTATGCAAATTCCGAAAATATGTTATTTAACATACTTTTTCAAAGACTGTTTATTTGAAAAATACTACACAAAATTCATAATTCACTGAGAATCATAATAAATCATTTTTCAAAACTCTTTCACACAAAAATGTACTATAAAAAGGGAATTTGTGAATTTATGTAGTAATAAAAAAAACAAATAAATCGGCTGCTATGCTTTCACATAGCAGCCGATTTATACAAAAGATGGCTCTTTTGCTTACAAAGCAACACCCAGAACGCTGTACGCTTTTCCGTCGCGAACAATCACCACTTGCCCGTCGCGAACCACTTTCTGTACACGCACGGAAGGCACATTGACATTGGCGTCTTCTACCGCCATCACCTTCTCTATGATTATCAAGACACTCAGCGTTTGCGTGCCATACGTCGCCTTCAGTTCCGCGGTGCCCACACCTAATGCCTCTATGGTAACCACCAAATCTTCGCCGTTAGGAACCGCAGTGCACTTCACGAACGATGCTATCCATTCCAATTGTATCTTCTCTGCATCGCCGCCTACCACAGTGAAGGTAACATGGGCAGATTGTCCGACCTGCATAGTGATTTCATCGGAATCGGCATAGAAACCACCAATCTGCTCCTCGAACCATAACCCGAAGGTAGTCTCCGTGAGCATCCAAGGCTGTGCAACATTGTTGCCGAAGAGGAAGTTTTGCGCGCCAAGCCACTCTGTAGTAATTGAGTCCGGCGCAATAGTCTTACCTTCGGTGGTACTATCGTTATCCACAATGGCGTTATCGATGATGGCGAGTTTGTCTATGACGTAGTTGTTTGCAAGTCCCTTTTCGGGCTTGCCTACGCTCACCTTGTTGTACGACCCGTCGGGATTTTGGTGCTCCCAATCCCACTCCATCTCATCGGCACTGGAGCGTCCGATGATACGGTGTGCAACAATATCTCCCGCAGTAGCAGAAGACACAAAGCCGATAGAATCAACCGCCAAGAGGTTGTGCTCTATGATAACCGGAACCTCTTTCTCATTCGTTGCCAATTCTTCCAGATAGCCGATCAAGCCGCCTACACTCCCCTCTTTGCTGTCCGGATGGAGCATCACGAAGCCTTCTACAAAGCAGTTGTTCACCTTTCCGCGACCGGTGAAGCCGGAAATTCCGCCCACGTTGCCGCGTCCTGTTAAATCCGCATCTACATGGCAGTTGCTTACCACATCGCCATCTGCACTTTGGTTGGCTACGATACCACCCACTTGCGGACCGCCGTTTATCGTACCGCTGAAGGAGCAGGCGCGAACCGTAGTGCTTGTCGCCGTCTGACCGATGATACCGCCCACTTCCGTCTCGGGCAGGTCAATCTCCGCATTGCGTACCGAAGAGCCCTCCACACGGGCATACAGGTTCGCCGAGCCTACAATTCCACCGAACAAATCGGCGGTTCCGCGAACCGTCGGATAGGTGATATGGATATTGCGGAGAGTGGTGGTAGAGTCTGCACCCGAGGGGTTACCCATCACGGCGTCCGCTACGATACCCACCGTGAACGCACCGTCCAGCAGCACCGTCGGACGGTCTATCCACAGGTCGCTAACCTGTGCGTCGGGATACAACGCTTTGAACAAGCCGCCTTTCGACAGGACGACATTGCTGAACACATGTTCATTGCCGCGAAGCACACCCGAGAAGTTACTCGTCAGACCTGCGAACGGAATACCCATGAAATCCACATCGTCCACCACGCTGTAGTGCGCCGCAGGTGCTTTATCTATCTGCTGGAAATCGCCCGCCGTCGCTATCAGGTACGGGTCGGCTGACGTACCCGTACCGCCTTGGAACGCCGACAAAGGCAGGTCCGTGAAATTCATCGTGTACAGACGGTCCGACTTCATGTTCGAACGAACGCACAGAAGCGTCGGATAAGTCTTCGTATTCAGCAGGTAAATAGACACCAACGCACCGCCAAGGCTGTCCACAGGCGCATAATCCAGCAGTTTCTCACCATTCGTGTTTACCACATACAGGTGCTCTTCGGTCTTGCTGGAACCCTCTTCAAGCGATTCTTTCGCCAACACCATATACTCATATGCATCGTCTTGCGTCGAGAACAGCCAGGGGTCAAGCGCGTCCGAACCCACATACACCTGCGCCATCACTACCTTGCTGCCGAGATTCAGGTCGTCATAATGACTGAACGAACCGTCTTGGTGGAACCATGCTATCGAGTGAATAATCTCCCCTTTATCGTTGCTCGCACCCTGCGCCATCGAGAACACATAGTTGTATCCCGAGCCCGCAGGAGTACGGTCCATCGAGGTCGTCAGAGACAGACCGCCTATCACAGCGGGTATCTGCGCCGCTACTTCCAGCGAAGGAATGTCCACATAGGTGAAGGTCGTCTCTTGGTTCACCGTTTGCAGGAAGCACCATTGCGTCGACTGACCCGGTATCTCGCTCATACGGATGTCGCCCATCGTCTGCTCTGCTATCGTGCCTACGCGCTTGCCGTTCTTGTCATATAGGTAGAACGAACGCAGGAAATCGTCCTCCGAGGTGTAGTCGTCGAAGGTTATCACGAATACAGGGTCATTCGTGTTGTCAAACTCGCCGAAAGTGATATCCTCGTTACCGCGGAAACCGCCCATGTAAGGGAAGGTGTAGATGTACTCACTCGTCTCAGGAACGGGTATCTTCGTCTGGCTCGTCTGCTGGAACTTGCTGTTGTATAGCGTAATCACAAGGTTGTTATCCGGCTGCACCACAGGGTCCTCCGTGAACGGAATATCCGGGTCAAAATAAGGCTTCTCATAGAACGCCGTAGCGAACACCAACTGCTTCCCGTTGCGCATCATATACACAGGCAAAGGCTCGTTGCCGGATGCTGCCACATGCTCGTAATCTACCGTGAAAGTGTGCACTTTTACCGGTTCCTTCGACGCATAACCGCCTTTCTTATACACATGGAAATTCAGGAAATACTTCTCCTTGCGGGTCGTGTCGTTCACCTGCACGCTATCAAACGACTCATCATAGAACAGCATGTAGTAATCCTCTGTCCATTGGTCAATAGCCATGTCCACGGCTTGACACTCGTTGCCTTCTATCGTCGCCAACAGAGTACCATCACCGCCTATCGCAAAAGCGTCGTTGAAGAAGCGACCCATCATATCTTCCGTTACCACATGCACAAACAACATCACCTCGTACTTATCGTCCGAGTTGAAGAATTTCTTCGTTACCAGCGGGTTCAGTTGCACAAAGTTCACACCCCTGTCGCCTTCGCGAAGCGTAAAGGTGTCGGTGAACTTACCCTTCGACTGACGCTGCGCATCGTAAATCTGAACGGTTACTGCGGTATAGAAACCATTATCGTCCGTCGTGTAGTCCATCGTATAGGTCCACACATTACCATCCGGACCATTCAGCGTACCAAATGTCTGCGCCGAGGGGAACACCTCATCGGGCTGTTCCACAGCGGCTTGCTTGCGAGCACGATGTTGAAGCACTGACGCTTTGCCGCGCTCGCTCCACTGACGAGTACTCACAAACTCCGTCGCATGTGCGGATGCAGCACCTACCAGCAGCGCCACCGCACAAAACATAGAGAGAAAATCTTTTCTTTTCATACCTTATATATATATTAATTACTATTTATGGTGATTTCAATACAAGCAACAAGGGTATGGCTTGTTAAAACATATTTGGACAATTTTTGAATATATTTGTTGAAATATATAAGTCTGTAGATGTTAAATTAATGATTAATTACATGGCAATTAACGGAGAATAAATAGTTGGACTATTTTTGAACATTTTTGTTGAAATGAAAAGGCTATTGGTTGATATGTGTGCAAACAGCCTTCAAACTTTCAATTTGGGCGACAAAGATACGACTTTTTTTCCACATACGCAAATAATCCCTCATTTATTGTACAAAATTAACATCCCCCCCCTCGCAAATAGGGCTTCTATACTGCTTTGCGCTATATCGTCGCGTTATAGCCGCCCCTCTCTTCCCCCTCCCATTAG
Organism: Bacteroidales bacterium; assembly: GCA_022777485.1. Lineage (GTDB taxonomy): Bacteria > Bacteroidota > Bacteroidia > Bacteroidales > Paludibacteraceae > Colicola. Next base: position 4,029 of record JALFGC010000083.1, on the reverse strand, counting down.
GGAGGGACGGGGTAGGCTTTTTTCGCGGGTCTTTCGCGGGTCTTTCGCGGGTCTCACCACTCCCTACCCTCAGGGAAGACAGCGGTGTCTCTTAATTCTTAATTCATAATTCTTAATTATTTTCTTGCACATATCCTTTTTTTTTTGTACCTTTGCGCCAAAATTCCAAGTCTCATAATTATAATTCATAATTCCCATGGACATCTCCCTTAGAGCACAGAACATGCCGGAGTCGCCTATCCGCAAATTGGCGAAATACGCAGATGCTGCACGACGAAACGGAGTGCATATCTACCACTTGAACATCGGGCAGCCCGATATCAAGACACCTGCTTGTGCACAACAGGCTTTGCAGAACTTCCACAAAGATGTGCTTGAATACTCCCCCTCCCAAGGTATTCGCTCACTGCGCACCAAGATGGTTGGCTACTACGCCGAGTATGGTATTGACATCTCTCCTGATGAAATCATAGTTACCACAGGAGGCTCTGAGGCTATCATGTTTGCCTACATGGCGTGCCTCAACCCGGGAGACGAAATCATCGTTACCGACCCCAGTTACGCCAACTACATGGCGTTCGCCATCTCCTGTGGCGCCGTGGTCAAGTCCGTCAAGACACGCATTGAGGACGGATTCAAACTCCCACCCGTAGAGGAGTTTGAGAAACAGATCACCGACAAGACGCGCGCCATCCTCATCTGCAACCCCAATAACCCCACGGGCTATCTCTATTCCAAGAAAGAGATGTTGCAACTGCGCGACCTCGTGAAGAAATACAACCTCTACCTCCTTTCAGATGAAGTCTATCGAGAGTTCATCTACACCAAGCGCCCCTACATCTCCGCCTGCCACTTAGAGGGCATTGAGAACAATGTCATCCTCATCGACTCCGTCAGCAAGCGCTATTCGGAATGCGGTATCCGTATCGGTGCACTCATCACCAAGAACAAAGATGTGCACAACGCCGTGATGAAGTTCTGTCAGGCGCGTCTCTCACCCCCCTTAATCGGGCAGGTCATCGCCGAGGCTTCCCTCTCCACACCGCAGGAGTATATGGAGGAGGTGTACGACGAGTACCTCTCCCGACGAAACTACCTCATTGACCAACTCAACCAAATCCCCGGAGTCTTCGCCCCCACCCCCATGGGTGCTTTCTACACCATGGTGCAACTGCCGGTGGACGACACCGATAAGTTCTGCGAGTGGTGCCTGACGGACTTCCAGTACGAGGGGCAGACGGTGATGATGGCACCCGGCAGTGGTTTCTACACCAACCCCGAGGACGGCAAGAAGCAAGTGCGTATGGCGTATATCCTCTGCAAGGAGGACCTCGGTCGAGCCATGCTCGTCCTCCGCAAAGCCCTCGAGACATACAACGAACTCAACAACCTCCAATCGTACTAAGGAGTTCTTTCACTGCGTGTTGAATCACTTCGTGTTAGTCAGTTCCTGTTGATTCACTTCGTGTTGATTCACTTCGTGTTGGGCAGTTCCTGTTGGCGCTTTGCGTTTAATGTGAAATACCAACATGAAATTCCAACATAAAATGACCAACATGAAATGCCAACATGAAATGCCAAACATAAAATTATGGACATTTTCCTCATCATCTTAGGCGCCATATGCCTCTTGGTAGGTATCCTCGGCTGTGTGTTGCCCGTCCTCCCGGGCGTGCCTTTGGCATACTGCGGGCTCTTGCTCCTGCATGCCACCGACAAGGTACAGTTCTCATGGCAGTTCCTCGTCATATGGGCGGTGGTAACCATCGTCGTCCAGGTGCTCGACTCCGTGGTCCCCATCTGGGGTACCAAGCGCTTTGGAGGCTCGAAGATGGGCGTCTGGGGCAGCACGCTTGGACTGCTCGTAGGGCTGTTCTTCGGACCGTGGGGCATTGTGTTAGGTCCCTTCCTCGGAGCGGTAGCCTTTGAACTGATAGACGGAAAAAACACCCGCCTTGCATTGAAGGCGGGTTGGGGCTCGTTCGTCGGACTCATGACCGGCACGATACTCAAACTCATCTGTTGCGGGCTGATGACCTACTACTTCATCGCCGCACTATGACTCTTAGACCGTTCCTCTGTCCGGCCGCTGCGCTAAAAAGACTTAATTAGAATCCTATTGTATATCAGTCAGATAGCGCGAAGCGCGGTCTTTCAGCCAAAGGCGGTCTTTTTGTCCGGCAGCGCGAAGCGCGGTCTATAATAGTAGCGAGCGGACGAACTCTTGGCGGTTGAAGGGTTGCAGGTCGGTCATCTGCTCGCCCAATCCGATATATCGGACGGGTATCTTGAATCGGTCGGAGATGCCTACCACCACCCCACCCTTAGCGGTGCCGTCCAACTTGGTGATGGCGAGCGAACTGACCTGCGTTGCTGCCGTGAACTGGCGCGCCTGCTCAAAGGCATTCTGCCCTGTGCTGCCATCTAGCACGAGCATCACATCGTGCGGCGCCTCGGGCACCACTTTCTGCATCACGTTCTTTATCTTCGTCAACTCGTTCATCAGGTTGATTTTATTGTGCAGACGTCCTGCCGTGTCGATGAGTACGACATCGGCATCGTTGGCTTTGGCACTTGCCAGTGTATCAAACGCCACTGATGCAGGGTCGGATCCTTGCTGCTGCTTCACCACAGGCACGCCCACTCGCTCGCCCCAGATACATAACTGCTCCACCGCCGCCGCGCGGAAAGTATCCGCCGCACCGAGATAGACCTTCTTGCCGGCTTTCTTATACTGATACGCCAGTTTGCCGATGGTGGTCGTCTTGCCCACGCCATTCACGCCCACCACCATAATCACATACGGCTTGGCAGGCAGCGGGGCATCAAAGTCCAAAATGTCTGCGGTGTCATTCTCCGCCAATAGCGCGGCGGTTTCCTCCACCAGAATCGTGTTCAACTCGCTCGTTCCTAAGTACTTATCCCTCTTCACACGCTCTTGTATCCGCTCGATGATACGCAGCGTCGTCTCCACACCCACATCCGAGGTGATAAGCGCTTCCTCAAGGTTGTCCAGCACATCATCGTCCACCGTACTCTTGCCTGCGATAGCGCGTCCTATCTTGCCCAGCACCGACTCTTTGCTCTTCTCGAGTCCCTTGTCAAGGCTCTCTTTCTTGTCCTTTCCGAATAAACCAAAAAATGCCATAATCTATTGTCTTTATGTTTTTTAATTATATATCTGCCGCCACCATCCCCCCTTTTTTTTCAACCTAAAACTTGAAACTTGCAACTTTAACCTGAAACTTGCAAGGAACGGACGGAGCGCCAAATCTCGACAAGTCGGGATTTCTTCCGCGTAGTCCGTTCCGACGACAAAATTACTGCTTTTTTTTGACATACGCAAGCCGCGGCTGCAATTTATTTGCTTTCGGTATTCATTCGTCGCTATGTGCCGTGGTAGAAAACACAGCAAAAAGGACCTCCTCTAACTCCCCTTTAAAGGGGGAGTATAGTTCCCTCCCTTTAAGGGAGGGGCAGGGAGGGTCTTTTCGGGGAGATTTTAACATTAACATTTAGTATCCATTTGCATATTTCAAAAAAAAGTAGTACCTTTGCAGCATCTTTTTGTAATAGACCCTCTTTGTCTTTGAAATTTTGTAATCTAATAGTTCTATAACAACAACAATTACTAACTAAAACCAACTCATCATGTTGTGTATGTCTTTGAAATTTTGTAATCTAATAGTTCTATAACAACGAAGGGACGATGAAAAGAACCGCCGACCACGTTGTGTATGTCTTTGAAATTTTGTAATCTAATAGTTCTATAACAACTTTTTCAATTCTTACTCCGACAGCGAGACGGTTGTGTATGTCTTTGAAATTTTGTAATCTAATAGTTCTATAACAACGCTAAAAAATGGGGATTGGATGAAATATAGTTGTGTATGTCTTTGAAATTTTGTAATCTAATAGTTCTATAACAACAATAACTAAAAATTTCATCGTATGACCGTAGTTGTGTATGTCTTTGAAATTTTGTAATCTAATAGTTCTATAACAACTTGATGAATGTAGGGCGTTTGC
>JALFGC010000035.1 GCA_022777485.1 Bacteroidales bacterium | reverse complement strand
CATCGGTTAACTATCGTAACCAAGAGGCGGGCACCTACCAAGACTCCAAGCACGAGAAAGGTAGTGCGCTCAATGGTGTTGCAACGCTGAGCAATACCAACTACACGGATTATTTGCTTGAAAACATCTTTATGTATAGCCACAATTGGCAAGACCAACATAAGTTAGATGTTACGCTTATGCAATCTATCGAAGCCATCAAGACAACAAGAACTACTACTTCAGGCAGCGGCTTTGCCACCGATGATTTCGGATATAACAATATCTCTGCTGCTTCGGTTACCAATCCTACCCTTAGAGTCATCACACCTCGCCATTTGATAAGTTTCATGGGGCGTATCAATTATAATTTGATGGATAGGTACCTTTTCTCTGTTTCTTGCCGTGTGGATGGTTCGAGTGTGTTTGGAAAAAACAACAAGTGGGGCGTTTTCCCTGCTGGCTCCTTCGCTTGGAGGATAAACGAGGAAGAGTGGCTGAAAGATGTTAACTGGCTGACCAACTTGAAACTTCGCGCATCTATCGGCTCGGTAGGAAACCAAGCCATTAGCCCCTACCAAACACAAGGATTGGTAGATAGTTACTATATGCAGTTTGGTGATGGCGCACCGTTGGTGGGTTATTTGCCCGGCACTCAACTCCAAAATCCCGACTTGAAATGGGAGACCACCACCAGCACCAATGTCGGCATTGACCTCGGTTTCTTGCAAGACCGAATTAATGCAACCATTGAATACTACTACACTCGCACTACCGACTTATTGGTGGAGAAGAGTATCAACCAAACCTCAGGCTATGCCACCCAATTGGTCAACATGGGCGCCGTGGAGAACCAAGGACTGGAGATTAGTGCACACTTTGTGCCTATCCGAAAGAAAAATTTTACATGGAACATCAATGCGATATGGTCTATGAACCGCAATAAGATTCTTTCGCTAAATGGTACAAAAGACGAGAATGGCCATGAGGCGGATGACGAAGCCAACGGATGGTTTATAGGGCACAATATCAATGCTTACTACGATTATCAGTATGATGGTATATTCCAATTGGAGGATGATATTCCGGACTATGAGGGCACTTACACTGCGCAGCCGGGAGATATTCGGGTGAAGGATGTGAACAAAGATGGCAAGATTACTGCCGAAGACCGCGTGGTGATAGACCGCGACCCTAAGTGGACAGCATCGCTCGTTATGTCGTTTGCCTTCTACGGGGTGGATATATCGGCAGACTTCTATGGGGTTTATGGGGCTATTCGCCGGAATAACTATCTCTACGCTCCTAACCAAGGCGGGGATTTGAGAGGCACGCGCAATGGTATAAAAGTAGACTATTGGACAATTGAGAATCCCTCTACAACGGCTCCCCGTCCACGCGATGGGACCATCAGTTACATGTCTGCTTTGTCATACCAAGATGCGTCTTATCTACGATTACGCAATTTGTCGGTGGGATATAGCTTCCCGAAGAAATGGATTTCCGGAGCAAAAATGTCTAAACTGCGCTTATATTTCACGGCAACCAATGTCTTCACCCTAACCCCATATCTCAGTTATAGTCCCGAGGCGGCTGCCGGGAGTTATCCTGAAGCGCGTACATTTATTGGTGGTATTCAACTTAATTTTTAGCAACAATGAAGAAGTTATTTTGTGCAATAATAATGGCAACTGCCTGCTGTGTGTCTTGCAGTTGGCTGGAAGAAACGGTCTATACACAACCCACCGGTGATTACATTCAATCCACACCGGACGGAATGGCAAGTGCCGTCTTGGCGATGTATTACAAAGACCGAGAACTCTTTCGAAATAACGAAGATGTGGAAACCACCACATGGATGGCAACATTGATTGGCGATGACATAACCTATTGCCGAGCCGGAGAAGGTGTGCCGCAGTTTGGCAGATACGAAAACCTATTTCCCAATACTCCCATTGTGGGTAGGTACTGGAAGCAGATGTATGCCATGATAGGCTATGCCAATATGGTGATTGCAGCGGCTGACAAGGTGGATATGACCAATGAAACGGCGATACAGGCGGTTGCTGAAGCAAAATGTTTTCGTGCACATAGTTATCTGCGCTTGATTCAGCGATTTGACAATATCTATCTTACCACGCGTGTTACAACGCCCGAGAATATCTATGATAGTATCCGCTATGTGGCTGCAGCAGCAGATAGTGTATATGCCTTGATAGATGCCGACTTAAAATATGCCATAGCGCACCTCCCCCTTCAAACTGACCAACCTGGCAGGTTCACACAAGGCGTAGCGCGTCTGCTGAAAGCCAAATCGGCGGCTTGGCAGGGCAATTGGAGTGAGTGCGCTGCACAGGTGAATGCTATTGAGCAAAGCGGGGTGTATAGTTTGTTGCCTGACTTGAATAGTATCTTCAATGCGGCAGATCTCAATCATCAAGAGGCGATGTTGGTCAGCCAATGGAGCAAGGGCACCGGCGGATGGTTTGTCAATGCCACAACCGGCACTAACTCTGGACATCGTTTGTGTGTGCATTGCACTCCCAAATACAACGATGAACAGGGAATGATGATGTCGTTTGAATACGGAGGATACCCGTGGGGGCGTATGTCCCCTAACCAACATCTGCTCGACCTTTACGACAAACAGCACGACCGACGCTATGAGGCTTTCTATCGCACTACTTTCCAATACAACAATTCGGCTTCCTTGCCGAGAGGCAGACAATTGGGAGATACATTGATACCTACCAACCAAGCGCAATACTTGAATGTACATCCTATGATTACCAAGTACAACGACTCTTATACAAAAGCGTCTGTTTCGGACAACCAGTCCTTCAAAGACATCATCATCTATCGTCTCCCGGAAGCCTATATCTTAGGTTGCGAGGCATATATCCACCTCAATAATCCAGACTCCGCACGCTATTATTACAACAAGACATGGACTCGTGCCGGCAATGCGGAGGAGACTGGAACCATCACCATCGCCATGTTGGCAGATGAGCAAGCACGTGAGTTAGCCATGGAAGGCGACCGATGGAACTTCCTCAAACGCGAAGGACTGCTGATAGACTATGTGCGTCAGTTTGGCGGAGAGCAAGTCAAGAATGACAAAGGAGTAGTCTTGAACGATGATGTGCGTATCCGTTCGAATATCAAAGCATTCCATGTACGTTGGCCTATCCCGCAAACACAAATTGACATCATGAAGACTTTCCCGCAAAATGAGGGATACTGATTCTATTAGTTGTCACATAGTTTACAAAAACATTAGTTCTAAACATAAACAACATAATACCATTATTTATCATGAAAAGAGTATACTGTATGGCACTGGCTGCCATGATGGGCATCGGAGCATACGCTCAGTCGATGCAGATGGAAGAGTATTTTGACTATGCTGACCGCGTGGGCACTCCGCTTATCACGGATACCGTGGCTAAGTCAGATAACTTTGACGGTGTAACGGGCTGGTCCACCCAGGCCAACAATGCCGCCGGAGCAACACGTTTCTACATTGCAGAGGATCCGTTAGAGTACGAGGGTTATGTGGGCTCAGGTATTGGGAACGCCTTGCAGTTCCGTCCGGAGGAGAATGCGGGGCAAGCCGTATTTAAACCCTATGCACATGGTACGAAAAACGACTCCACTATTTACATCGCCTTTTTGATTCGCTTTGAAGACAACGGGCAGGATTGTACCGGTAGCGATTACTTTTGGGGAATGAAGTTGGAGAACAAGGCAGAAGATACCAATTTCGGTGCGCGTATCTTTGCTAAAGTGGAGCATGAAATCAATGGTCAATCCATGAAAGGTGAAGAGATTAGCATGGGTATCGTGAAAAACAGTGGTGGTTCTACTACATGGGTAACCAACGATGGTCCGTTCCTGACTTTCGATGAGACATATCTGTTTGTAGTGAAATATCATGTGGGTGTGCTCAATGGGGCTACCGCTGATGAGGAAGCAGGGCATTATGACGATGAGATGTGGTTGTATATCAACCCGACTATTGGTACAGAGGCAGAAAACACGCCGGCGCTGTATAATGCCGACCCCAACTGCAAGGATTTCTGGCGCTTGACCAGCAAAGGGACAGAGATGGGCTCTGCACGCACCATTTATCTCCGTTCTGGAGACGCAGGAAGTATGCCTCAATATACAATTGATGGTATCCGTGCTGCCAATACATGGGAAGAAGTATTACCCATTCAAGAAGGTCTATCAAGCATTGAGGAGACCCATGTGAAGGCAATCAAGACCATTCGTAATGGTCAGATAATCATCACCCGTGGTGAGAAAACCTATTCCGTCCTTGGCACTGAATTGTAGGAAAATCAATGAATTCAACATTCCGATATGTATGGTTGTGTCTGCTCTTGTTGCTTGTCGCACAAGGGCGGGCAGCCACTCTTGGTGCTCGCGCTGCTGCAAGTGGTAGTTACACCTCATACCCCATTGTGCTGTTGGATGAGTTGTCCGGATTCAGTATGTCAGATGAAGCAGCGGATGACTTCACGCGTACGGGCATGTACCGCTATCTGTGCGTAGATAGTACGGGATTTTACCATGTAGAGAAGATCGGAGACCGATGGTGGTTGATTGACCCTGATGGGTATGCCGGCATCAACATGGCTGTTACGAGTATAGAGAACACTCGCGTGCAGGACGACTATGACCTCATTCGTAAGAACGGGTACAACGGTATCGGCAACTTCATCACCACGGAGTCGCAAACAAAGAATGCCTACAACAGCCAGAATGTGTTCCAATTCTCCTACAGCCGCCGTGTACCTATGCATGCTGAGTATATTAAGACACGCGAGGTACCCGCTTCTATCACCAAGAAGGAGAACTATGTCTTTGTATTGGACGCTGAGTTTGAGTCGTATGTGGCGCAATTGGTGCAAACCAAGATAAGCCCATGTGTCGGCGAGCGCGACATGCTTGGATGGTTCACGGACAACGAGATTCCGTTCAACCAAGACCAACTTCAACTCCTGACGCGCGACCTACCGGCGGGCGATCCAAGTCGCGAAGCAGCATTGGAATGGGCAGCAGAGAGAGGGCTTAACGAGAGCGACTGTATGAACGGTGCAACCTCCAATGCAGACAAAGAAGCCTTTGCCACCTATCTTGCCCAGACCTATTACACTATTGTGGAGCGACAGATACGAGCTGTAGATTCCGTACACATGATTTTGGGCAGCCGACTGCATGGGCGTCCGCGGGCAATAGCGGGGGTGGTTGCTGCCTCGCATGCGCACACCGATGTTACGAGCGTGAACTTCTATGATAAGTTCTGCCCCGATGACCAGATAGCGGACCCTGCTTGGACACAAGACCACCCCTGTCTGGTGGGAGAGTTCTATATCAAGGATGCCAATTTCCATAACGGCACCCAAGCCGGGGCGGGATGGTATGTAAATGGACAGGAAGACCGCGGCAGATGGTATCAGAATACCTGCCTCCAACTATTGCAAAGCAAGTGCTTCATAGGGTGGCATTATTTCCGCTTTATGGACGACGGTACCAGCAACAAAGGGATGGTGAATGCCAATCGCGAGGAATATACTGAGATGACGAAGTATATGCGCCAACTGAACCTGCATGTATATCGCCTGATTGAGTATTTCGACCACACGCAGTACGCTCCGCAGATGTCCGTATCGAAGGGCGTGTTCGCTCCCGCGGCGGATACATACACCAATCTTGGAAGCACCCAAACGAACAACTATGGAGCAGAGATGGTTTTGAAAGTGATGAACAACCTCTACCAGAAAAATCGCAAAGAGGCGTTTATCCGCTTCGACCTCAGCGCCATTGACTCGCTCATGCCTTATCTCAAACATGCGGAGTTGCAACTCACATGTGCAGAGACCGACCTGTTGGCGCATAACCTGTTTGTGTCGGGAATAGAAAATACGGATTGGCAGGAGCACACCTTGTGTGGAGCAATAGAGTATGAGAGCGAGGCGTTGAAGACCACTTTCAATCGGTTGGATACATACAAGGAACCGTTTCATGAGGGAGAGGTCTATCGCTTTGATGTGAGTCAATGGTTGCTCATGGGTTATACTCCATCCTTCAAGGTGCATGCAACGGAAAAGACCGACACCCCCGTCTGTTTTCATAGTCGCGAAGCGCAAACACTTTCTCCACGGCTCTGCATCACCCTTTGGGGAGACCATTCCCTACCTGCCGGAATAGCGAATAATAGCGAAAAAGATAAGGAATCTAAAAAGGTAGAGAAGTATTTGGAAAATGGCACCGTTTTCATCATACGAGGAGCGAGAAAATACAACCTATTAGGAATAAGAATTTAAGCCATGAGAAAACATTTTTGATATTATGTAGCCTATTATTGACATTTGGTCGTATTTATAACATGCAAGGTCAATATGTGGGTAACCATATTAGCGCATTGCCCGCAGGTTGTTACATAATGAATCGTGAAAAAATAGTCATTACATATTAATTTTCAAAAACTTTACAATCATGAAAAAGACAATTACTTTTGTAGCAGCCCTGCTGCTTTGTGTTGGCGCTTTTGCCGAGTCTTACACACTCAACTTCGTGGAGTGTTCCAAAACAAACGGAGATAGTGATAAAATTTATGTAAAAGAAGTTGAAGCTATTTTTGGCGCCGAGGCTCTTGTTTATGTGGATTCGATTGATAATCGAGATAATGTATATCCCGCACGTGTAGGTTGCGGAGCCAAGTTTGGTGGCCAATCGAAAAAAGGCATTTTAGCTTTCACGCTTTCTAATCCTACCGAGGTGGATTCTATTGTAATCTCTGCGGCGAAATATGGTGATACAGAAGGCGCAGATGGTTTCAAGGTTTTCATTGTTAACCAAACAGACACTGCCTTCTTCACCCTTTCTGCCGGTAATAAGATATTTGAGAATTGCGTATGGAAACCCGCAGGCGTGGTAAAGACTATCCGCATTAATCAAACTACGGCAACCAAACAGCGTTTCTATGTAAAGAGCATTACTATCTATCCCAAGAAAGCCGTTGAGACAGCTATTGAGCAAACAACCATGCGTGCTGAGTCCAGCAAAATGCTGCGTAACGGACAAGTGGTAATCCTTCGCGAAGGTAAAGCATACAACCTCTTTGGACAAGAGATCGCAGACTGACCATTAACCACTGACCATTAACCACTGAGCACTAACTACTGAGCACTAACCACTGAGCACTAATCAATGCATCTCCTTTCATTCATCTTTACTATCCTGCCTCTATTTGCTCCGCATACATGGAATGCAGAAGACGCGATAGACGACACGCCGGGCTACTTGCGCGGGGAGCAGACTTACGAAGTTTCCTTCCCGTTGCAGGTATCTCCCGACTCGTCTTACCTCATCTGTTTCGATGGCGCGAACCAAGAGGCATGGGTATCCTTGAATGGTTCCCCTTTGGGGTACCATGCAGGGGGATATACGCGCTTTTATTTCGATGCAACGGACAAGGTCTGCAATGGTAATAACCTACTGTCCGTACGCGTCAGTAACGCATATAACCCCGACATCCCGCCGTTGAGTGCCGACTTCACTTTCTTCGGAGGCATTTACCGCCCTGCGTATCTGACCATTCTTCCGAAGCATCACATCCTGCCGGATGGTATCACGATATGCACCTCGGAGGTGAGCGAGAAGAGTGCCGTTGTTGAGGTCCGTACGCAGACCTCATTACCCGAAGATGCCAAGTGTCGCTTGCGCTATAGCGTGGTCAGCCCTGCGGGTGATACTCTGCGACTGAAGAAAAGCCGCTTCACGCTTCAGCAGCCTATGCTTTGGAGTCCGGATACCCCACACCTATACACCATGGTAGTGCAACTATGTGACCGTCGAGGGCGAGTAATGGATGAAGCGAGCACGCGCTTTGGACTGCGCTATTACCATTTTGATGCACAAACGGGTTTCTACCTTAATGGCAAGCCGCTCAAACTCATAGGTACCAACCGCCATCAAGATGAAAGTGGGTATGGCAATGCGTTGGAGGATTGGCAGCATGAGCGCGATATCCGCCTGCTTAAAGAGATGGGTGGCAACTTCTTGCGTGTAAGCCATTATCCCCAAGCACGTCGCGTGATGGACATGTGTGATAGTTTAGGCATACTCTGCTCCGTAGAGATACCCTTGGTGAATGCCATCACCGAGAGTCAAGACTTTGAGGAAAACAGCATGAGAATGTTGGACGAGATGATTCAGCAGAATAGGAATCACCCCTGCGTCATCGTATGGGCGTATATGAACGAGATTCTGTTGCGTCCACCGTTCAAGAACCACCCTTCACGCGACAGCCTCTATCGGCAGCATGCTACCGAGTTGGCGCAACGACTAAACAGCCGTTGCAAAGCATTAGACCCCGAAAGATATACTATGATTGCTTTTCATGACAACATGAAACTCTACAACGGTTGCGCGATGACCGCAGTACCGGATATCATAGGCATGAATATCTATCAAGGTTGGTATTCGGGTAACTTTTCGGGTTTGGAGACATCCTTGGAGGCACAGCATGCTGCTACACCGGAGAAAGTGCTGCTTATCTCGGAGTACGGGGCGGATTGCGATACCCGTATTCGGAGTGCCAAACCCGTACGGTTTGACTATTCCATAGACCACGCACTGCGTTTCCACCAGCATTATCTTCACGTTATCCAATCCACCCCCTACATAGCAGGGGGCGCTGTGTGGAATTTGAATGATTTTCAGTCGGAGGGTAGAGCCGGAGCGATCTCGCACTTCAACCTCAAAGGACTCACTACCACTCACCGCGAGCCCAAAGCGACTTACTACTACTACCAAAGTATGCTCCATCCCGATGCTGCAATGCGGGCACATGCTAAAGAGCAGATGGACTCCCTCTTACGAATGCCTGTTGCAACAGAATATCCCATCTGCGTTTTGTTGGGCACTGACCGCTGGTTCACGGAAAACACAACAGGACAGATTTGGCAGTCCGAACAAGCCTATCAAAAGGGCTCACATGGCTACATCGGGGGACACCGCTTTAGTGTACAGACCAACCATGGTAGGCTGCCCGCAGCGGATGCAGATATTATGAATACGCATAACGACCCAATTTTCCAGACGGCGAGACTCGGTATCAGCGAGTATCGATTGGATGTGCCGGATGGAGCGTATGAACTGACACTCTATTTTGCTGAACTACAGCAGCAGGGAGAGGTAACCATGTCTGTTTACAACTTAGGTAGCAAAGTGCTTGATACCGGCTTCGAAGGCAGAAAGATGACGATTTGTGTTAATGGTCAGGAGATATGCCATGATTGGCAACCCGAATGGAACACGGCTTGCGCAAAGACCATTTGTATTAGAACCCATCACGATGAGGGCATACGGATTACCCTCAACGCATCGCAAGGGGAAACCATATTAAATGCAATAAAACTTACAAAATTAGAAGAACAACAATGAAAAACTTATTTGACATCAAGGGAAAAGTAGTCGTATTAACCGGCGGCTGCGGAGTGCTCGGACAAACTATTGCGCGCTATCTTGCAGAGCAAGGTGCACATTTGGTTATCCTTGACATGAACGAAGAAGTAGGCAAAGCATTTGAAGCCACCTTAAGCGCTATCAGTCCTGCACTATTTCTCAAGACCAATGTGCTTGACAGCGAGGTACTGGAACAAAACAAACGAGACATATTGGCGCGTTTCGGCACGATAGATGTATTGCTCAATGCAGCAGGTGGAAACATGGCAGCGGCGAATATCGCACCCGACAAGACCTACCTCGATGCCTCTGATGATGCCATACGAAAGGTTGTTGAACTAAACCTCTTTGGCACTATCCTGCCAACGAAAGTCCTCGGTTCTGTTCTCTGCGAGAAGAAAGAAGGTGCTATCGTCAATTTCTGTTCTGAGTCTGCACTGCGTCCGCTGACACGCGTCTTCGGATATGGTTGTGCCAAGTCCGCCATCGCAAGTTACACCAAGTATATGGCAACCGAAATGGCAACGAAGTTCAGCCCGAAGATTCGAGTAAATGCTATCGTTCCGGGCTTTCTGATAACCAACCAGAACCGTGCACTCTTGACCAATCCCGATGGTTCCCTCACACCGCGAGGGGAGGCGGTTATCCGCCATACCCCCGCAGGACGCTTCGCCGAGCCCGAAGAACTCTGCGGCACCATCCATTACCTCATCTCCGAAGCATCCTCGTTCGTTACCGGTGCCCTCAGTGTAGTAGACGGAGGATTCGATGTATTCAGCATTTAACTAAAATTCCTAACTATCCTATGTATCTTTGTAAACAAACAATGCGTTGGTATGGACCCAACGACCCTGTTTCCCTATCTGATATCCGCATGGCAGGCGCTACCGGTGTCATCACTGCACTGCACCATATTCCCAATGGCGAAGTATGGCAAAAGAAAGAGATACTAAAGCGTAAGGCTGAGATAGAGGCTGCAGGATTAGAATGGACAGGAGTTGAGTCGGTGCCCGTGCATGAGCATATCAAGACTCAAGAGGGAGATTATTTGACCTATATTGACCATTATAAACAAACCTTGCGCAACTTGGGTGAGTGTGGTATCCGAATGGTAACCTACAACTTTATGCCCGTGCTCGACTGGACACGCACGAACCTCAACTACGTGTTTGAAGATGGTAGCCACGGCTTGATGTTCGAGAAAGCTGCCTATATCGCTTTTGACTTGTTTATCTTGCAACGCGAAGGGGCAGAAGCAGATTACACCCCCGAAGAGATAGCCCGTGCGAAAGTGCGTTTTGAGGCAATGAGCATTGAGGAGCGACAACAACTCACCCGCGTGATGATAATGGGACTACCGGGTGCGGAGGAGTCGTTCACTTTGAAGCAGTTCAAGGAACAACTCAATCGCTACAAAGGCATCTCGCGCGAACGCTTGCAGAAGAACCTGATCTACTTCCTCTCGGAGGTTTGCCCTGTGGCGGATGAAGTAGGTATTAGTATGGTGATCCATCCCGATGACCCTCCGGTATCCATCATGGGGTTGCCGCGCGTATTGTCTTCAGCAGACGATTTTCAGGCCCTTGTGGATGCAGTGCCGTCCCGCTCTAATGGTTTGTGCCTCTGCACAGGCTCCTTCGGAGGGGCTGGGAAGCACGATTTAGTAGATATGATGCGCCGTTTCGGGGAGCGTATAAACTTTGTGCACCTGCGCGCCGTAACCCAAACAGAAGAGGGAGATTTCTACGAGAAATGGACCTTTGAGGGCGACTTGGATACCTACCGGTTCTTGCAAGCCATGCTTGAAGTGGAGCAACAGCGTGGCTGCTCTATCCCCTTGCGTCCTGACCATGGGCATCAAATCTGCGACGACCTGAATGGCAAGAAGACAAACCCGGGATATACCCTACTTGGACGCATGCGCGAATTAGCAGAAATTCGAGGGATGGAACTTGCTATTGCAAAGCAACTCGAAGAGCAAATGTAGCAAATAAAGAAGATATTTGTATGGGCAGGGGGGAACGAATGTATATTTGGAATAACCCTTCAGCATAGGCATCCTCCATAGCCAAAGAGGTTTAGGCACTGATATACTTGTTGACCCATATACCTCAAAAAGTGCATGTCAAAATTGCTTGACATACACTTTTTCTTTGAATTCCTATTGCATTTTTATACCCATTATAGGAACATCATCCTTTTATTCCCCGTAGTCTTCTCTATCGAGGGAGCGGTAGGAGATGGCTTCCATCAGGTGTTGGGGAAGGATATTCGGTTCGTTGGCGAGGTCTGCGATGGTTCGGGCAACCTTTCGGATACGGTCGTAGGCACGGGCACTGAGACCGAGTTTGGTCAGAGCATGTTGGAGCAGTCGGTCGCCGGCTTCGTCGATGAGACAATACTGATTGAGCATCTTCGAGGTCATCTGTGCATTGCAGTGGATGCCCGTGCCTTGGAAACGCACTTGCTGTATCTGCCTTGCATGTACCACCCGCTCACGGATTGCCGCAGAGGGCTCTCCCCCTTCGCGCTTGCGCAACTCTGAATAGGGCACGGCTTGGATAGGTACTTGGATATCAATGCGGTCGAGTAGGGGACCGGAGATACGGTCTTTGTAGCGGTGTACCTGCAAGGGGGTACAGGTACAGGCGTGGCTCGCGTCGCCATAGTGTCCGCAAGGGCATGGGTTCATCGCGGCAACGAGCATGAACGAAGCAGGGTACTCTACCGACATCTTTGTCCGTGCGATGGTAATCCTGCGGTCTTCCAGCGGTTGACGCATCACCTCCAATGCACTACGCTTGTACTCGGGCAACTCATCCAAGAATAGCACTCCGTTATGTGCCAAACTGATTTCGCCAGGGTGCGGATTGCTGCCGCCACCCACGAGCGCGACATCCGTAATCGTATGGTGTGGGCTGCGGAATGGACGCTGTACGATGAGCGATTGTTTTTCACCATGTTGGTGCAACAAGCCTGCCACAGAGTGAATCTTCGTAGTCTCCAATGCTTCCGCAAGACTCAGTGGAGGCAAGATAGACGGCAAACGCTTTGCCATCATCGATTTGCCCGCCCCGGGAGGACCTACCATCAGCAGGTTGTGTCCGCCCGCGGCTGCCACCTCCATCGCTCTGCGCACATTCTCCTGCCCGCGCACATCGGAGAAATCCAACTCGCCGGTATGGCTGCTCTCTGCAAATAAAGCCTGCACATCCACATGGTATGGCTCAAACGATTGCGTACCATTTAAGAAGCGCACCCCATCCAGCAAATGCTCCATGCCATAGACCTCTATGCCATCCGCGACAGCCGCTTCTGCAGCATTTTGTATAGGAAGAACTACTCCCTTAAAACCCTCGCGACGCGCAGCCAATGCAATAGGAAGGGCGCCGCGAATGGGCTGCAACGAACCGTCTAAACTAAGTTCTCCCATGATTAGAAAGTCGTTGAGTTGGTCGCTCTTCACTTGCTCATCGCCTGCCAAGATACCTATCGCGAGCGGTAGGTCGTAAGACGCTCCCTCTTTCTTGATGTCGGCGGGCGCCATATTGATGGTGTAACTATGGGAAGGGAAACGGAAACCATTGACTTGCATGGCAGAATAGATTCGCTCGCGCGATTCTCTTACCGAATTATCCGGTAAGCCGACCAGTACAAAGTTATTGCCACCGGTGGCATGTACTTCTATGGTTATCAGTGCGGCGTCTATGCCTACGGTGGCGGCGCCAAAGGTCTTGATGAGCATCCTATTATTTGATAATTTGACAATGTACAATTTTACTATTTGACCGCATCGCACAACAGCCGCTTCGTTCTCCGCCTGCGCTGCTGTCCCACTTATTCACATCCGCCACTATATCAGTCTTTCAGCTGCAGGTGGTCTTTCAGCGCGTAGCGCGGTCTTTCTTCTCTTTCCTCGCTGCTTTGCGCTGCTCGCGTTCCTCCTTGGTTGGCGTGTTGAAGTCCTGTTTCCACACAAAGCCAACCCCCTGTATCGTGCTGGCTTGGCGCAGCGAGTACTTGTCCACGGTGTGGGTGTAGCCTTTCAAGCGCAGCCGTCCGTCCTCTGTGAGCATTACCTCCACATCCAAGTCGCCGAAGAAAGGCTGGTTGGCTATATCGTTGTAGCGATAGCCTACATTACCGTTTATCAGTAGTCTGTCCACTGGTTGAAGTTGGAACTGAGCTTCGTATTCTTGACTGGCGTCTGCCCCCTCGCCGTCCGTGCGGATGTTCACACCCATGGTGAAGACATTGGTAAGTTTGCTGAGCCAAGCATTAATCTGCCCCGTGATAGTAGAGGATAGTAAGGAGTACGACTCGTTCACGCCGATATACTGAGTGCTGGTCATATACTCTGGCATGAAGAACTTGCCGAATACCAGCAGATACACCACCTGACGCATTAACATCTCGTCTGTGTTGATGATGGCTCTCACCTGCGATTGGATGTTCTCGTCCGAATTGGGCAGTTCGATACCAAACTGCAGAACAGGATTATCCAGCGTCCCGCGCATGGTCAGACAAGTGTTCACTGGCACGCTCGTTCGCGTGGTGGCAAGTTGGCTTATCTCGCTGCCGAACAGGTCTTTCAGACTCGCAGTAACCTTGTACTTGGCCGTAACATCCAATTGCGGTTGCTCCACATTGCCTGACCATGACACACTGCTCCCCTCCGAGATAACGAACTGTCGGCGAATGATATTTCCCACAGTGAAATCCAGCGTACCTTGCTGCAAGATGTAGTTGCCCATCAGTTTGATGTCCTCATTTTGCGAGTCGTAGGTGAATCGTAGCGAGCCATCGCCACGCCCTTGCAAGATATCTCCGTTTCGCTCTCCGAGTACGAGTTGCGCCAATAGGTGTTGGTCAACATCAATGTTCATAGCAAGCAATATGCGGGTAGTGCTTGGTCTTGTCCAACTCAACGGCAGGTCGGGTTCTTCCTCTTCCTCAACGGAGGAGTAGATACTCACGGCGTTATGGTCCACAAACTGGATAAAGTTGCTCTCCGAGGCGGTGGAAGCGTAGTCTATTGAGAAGCGGAAGCGAGACTTGCCTACGGTCCGCGCATTGGCTTGGATATTCACCTCGCTCTCATCGCCGCGAATATGCACTTCTCCGTTGGCATATACGCGACCTTGCAGCATCTCGCCCGCTTTGTCTGGTAGGTTCAGTGCCATCGCATCCTGCACCAGCACATCAAACCCATAACGGAAGTTCTTGAAGCATTCGTGGTAGAGTGCGCCGTCCAGATGCAGGAGATGCCCCTCATCATCGCGGAGGGTGATGTCTCGGAATTGGATAGAGGTGGAGTCCATGGTAACGGAGTCGCTTAGGTAGTAGCGGCAACCTGTGAAGGGAATAGTCAGTGCCCCGCCTTCGGCTTTAACCTTGGCGGTAACCCATACCTTATGATTCTCACCAAAGATATCTACTACGCCGCTGCCATAGCCGCTGATATCAGAGATGATACCGTCCGTCCAGTGGTTGATGAATCCCAACGGGATAGAGTCGGGATAGATAGTGATACCCCAATGCTTGGTGGCTGTAACAACCTCGCCATCCACATGTGCCAAAAAACGCTCCGTGGGGGTATAGACATCACCATCGATAAGGATGTTTTTCGTCTCTTTATCCAATTCCAAAGTAGCCAATGCGGTGCCTAAATAGACATCGTTTATTTGTGCGGAGTCCAGTCGTACATCGGCTTCAAAGACAGGCTGATTGAATAAGTTATAGAGTGTAGCCCAACCGGTTGCATATCCTCCCAACTTAAACTCTTTCTCTGGAAGCACAAACGGCAGGATGAATCCAGCATCAATATGCCCCAATTCTACGCGAAGGGAGTCGTCTGCTCGCTTGGAAGCCACACCGTTAGCACGGATATATTGGTGCGAGGCCTCCACCTGAAAGTTCTCAATGCTCAGCATGGTGTCTGCCACACAATAGTTGATATGGCTCTCATTAATGGTGTAGAGCGAGTCTTTGAGAACCACTGTTGAGGGCAACAGATGCAGGTCAATAAGCGGCATACCCGCGTACTGCGAGAAATGCGTATGCAGGTGTACATCGCCCGCATAGACATGCTCCATTGAATCTAACTGTTGCAGAGACACATGCACATTCACGCTGTTATCGAGCGCAGCAATGTGAGTCAGGGCATTCATGTTTTTGGCTTTAGCCGATAGCGAGAGGGCGGCTGAACCGTCAAAGTTATTAAAGGCAAGCGTAATATCCTCTATGGGAATGCCATTCACGCGCACACTGGTGGCATATGCTTGCACGCCAAACAGCCCGTCTGCCTCGTGATAGAAGCCCTTGAGTACGGGTTGGTCGCCGAGGGTGAAGGGGAGCCGGAGCACGCGTTGCAGGGGCTTCAACCGGTGTCCGTATAGGTAGAAGTCCAGTGTCTGCGGGGCAGCGGCTGAATGCGAAAGAATGCGCTTTGCCGTGGTAGCAGGAAAAGCATTGGGTAGGTATTGGTAGGCCAACCGCAGGAAAGCATAGGGCACCTCAGCATAGCGGAACGCGCCGGATAGACTGCCGGTCACTATGTCTGAGGTCAAACGGATGTGCTTGTTATCGTTCTCTTCTGCTAATACGGTGAGTTTTATTTGTTGCAGCATCACCGAATCCATCCCGCGCCTCAGACGCAGCGAATCAACCACAAGGTAACCGTTCATCTTGTCGGGATTGATGCCGCTCAGGTTGGCGGCAAGCGATAGTCCGATTTCAGAATTGCGCAACTCATCAGACAAACCCAATATCTCAGGGCGGAAGCGTTGTAGTCGCAGGTCGAAATTGATATCAGGTGCTTGTTCGGCAAGGTCCACCAAGCCGGCAAACTGCAGTTGAAGGTTCTCATCGTTGATAGATACCATACCATCGAAATGGTTGGGCTTAAACTTACCGTCAATTTGTATGGCTTGGTAGGTATAACCATTGTAGGAGACATCGCGGATTTTTCCCACTACTTTCCCTTTGTTGATGCCGTCTTTCATCTCTCCACGCATACGAAGGTCAAGCGATACGGGACCTAATGGCTGATGAGCCAACATCTTTCCTAACCGAAACTTATTCGTGGCTACTCGAGCATTATAAGCCAATTGTCTGAATGTGGAATCTGATTGCAGAGCCGCATCCGTAGTGATGACTCCTAAGGCGGTGCGGAAAGCGCCGTGCAAGGTCAAATCATGGATATTCCCATCTATCTGCCCCCGATAGTGCATATTACCCAATCGATGTATCTCAGAAGGTAAATGGAAGGGTCGGTTGACAATATCGGACACTAAGTCTTGAATTTGT